>JAYWAO010000241.1:0-35428 GCA_043782365.1 Deltaproteobacteria bacterium | reverse complement strand
CTTACCAGGGAGTCTGCCATCCGCGACGCACGTACCAACCGCCGCATCCGCGCCCGCGAGCTGCGAGTCATCGGTCCTGAAGGTGAACAGCTCGGCGTCCTGCCGCTCGAGACCGCGCTTGCCAAGGCGCTCGAGCTCGGCCTCGACCTCGTCGAAGTCTCTCCCATGGCGAAGCCGCCGGTCTGCAAGATCATGGACTACGGCAAGCACAAGTACCAGGAGAAGAAGCGGGCCAACGAGGCCAAGAAGAAGCAGACAGTGGTGAAGCTGAAGGAGATCAAGTTCCGTCCCAAGACGGAAGAGCACGACTATCTCTTCAAGACCCGGCAGGTGCGCGAGTTCCTCGAGGAGGGCAACAAGGCGCGCATCACGGTGATGTTCCGCGGCCGCGAGATCACCCACCGCGAGATCGGCCAGGCCATCCTGCGCCGCATCGAGACCGACCTGAAGGACATCGCGGTCGTCGAGCAGCCCGCCCGCCTCGAAGGCCGGTTCCTCTTCATGATCCTCTCCGCCAACCCGCGCGTGCTGCAGGCGATCAAGCAGCGCGAGGCGGCCGCCGAGAAGGCCGCGGCGCCCAAGCCGGCAGCACCCGCGGCTCCGGCTCCGGCTGCTCCTCCCGCCGGCGCCACCGCTACGGGCCCCGAGGCCGCTGCGGGAACTCCGGCTGCCGCGGCCGTTGCTGCTCCGGCGCCGACCGAGGCTGCCGCAGCCGTTGCTGCTCCGCCCCCGGCCGCTGCTCCGGTCGCACCGGCGGCGAAGGCGTAGTCGGCAGCGAGCAGTGCGCGAGAGCCCGATCTCCTGCGAGGAGATCGGGCTCTTTGCTTTCCCGGCGCCCCTCTCCAAACCGGCGGGGGGGGGCTCCCGCTACTCCCGGGCAACCGTCGCGCCCTGTCGTCTTTAGTACGGTGCCTTCGCGTCCTTCCCGATCAACTCGACAAACGCCTCCAGCGACATCGGCGGCAGCTCCGCCTCCTTGCCCTCGCCGTGCTTGCGCGGCGCCACGCTCTTGGCCAGGGCTTCCTTGTCGCCGACCACCAACGTGTAGGGGATCTTCGCCAGCTGCGCGTCGCGGATCATCGCGCCCAGCTTGCGCTGCGAAGCGTCCACCTCGACGCGAATGCCACGCTCCGCGAGCGCGGTCTCCACTTCCTTCGCCCACGCCACGTTGCGCTCGTTGACGGCGACGACGCGCGCCTGCACGGGCGCGAGCCAGGTGGGGAAGTTGCCCGCGAAGTGCTCGATGAGGATGGCGATGAACCGCTCGAACGAGCCGTAGATCGCGCGGTGGATCACCAGCGGCCGGTGCTCGGTGTTGTCGCTGCCGACGTACTTCAGGTCGAACCGCTCGGGCGCGAGCGGGTCGAGCTGGATGGTGCAGGTCTGCCACTGGCGGCCGAGCGAGTCGGTGACCACGAAGTCGATCTTGGGCCCGTAGAAGGCGCCGTCGCCGTGGTTGTAGGACCACTTGAGGCCCGTGGTCTCCAGCGCCGCCTTGAGCGCGCCCTCGGCCCGGTCCCAGGAGGCGTCGTCGCCGAGGCGCTCCAGCGGGCGGGTGGCGAACTTCGCCTCGTACCCCAGGCCGAACGCCTCGTAGACGGTCTTCATCAGCCCGAAGATGCGCTGGACCTCCTCGGTGACCTGCGACTCCATCAGGTAGATGTGCGAGTCGTCTTGCTCGAACTGCCGCACGCGGGTGAGGCCGCCGAGCGAGCCCGAGGCCTCGTTCCGGTGGAGCGCGTCGGTGGTGTAATACCGGAGCGGCAGGTCGCGGTAGGAGCGCTTGCCGAACTTGTACATCAGGTGGTGCGACGGGCAGTTCATCGGCTTGAGCGAGAACGAGGCGCGCTCGTCGAGGGTGAGCTTCTCGTCGGTCTCGGAGTCGACGACGAGGAACATGTTCTCCTTGTACTTGCCCCAGTGGCCCGAGGTCTCCCAGAGCCGCTTGTTGAAGAGCAGCGGCGTCTTCACCTCTTGGTAGCCGTTCTTGTTGACGAGGCGCCGCATCGCCTCCTCGAGCACGTTGTAGACGATGGTGCCCGCCGGCAGCCAGAACGGCGCGCCCGGCGCGTACTCGTGGAAGGCGAAGAGGCCCAGCGCGGGCCCCAGCTTGCGGTGGTCGCGCTTCTTCACCTCTTCGACCTTCACGAGGTAGGCGTCGAGGCCCTTCTTGTCGAAGAAGGCGGTGCCGTAGATCCGCTGCAGCTGCGCCTTGGTCTGGTCGGCGCGCCAGTAGGCGCCCGACACCGAGAGCAGCTTGATGACGCCGACGCGGCCCGTACTTGGACCGTGCGGCCCGAGGCAGAAGTCGATCCAGTCGCCGTGCTGGTAGAGGGAGAGCGCCTTGGCGCCCTTCTGGAAGATGTCCTCGACGATCTCCAGCTTGAAGGTCTCGCCCAGCTTGCCGAAGAGCGCGAGCGCCTCCTCCTTGGAGACCTCGGTCCTCACGAACGGGAGGTCCTTGGCGATCTCCTCGTTGGCCGCCTTCTCGATGGCGACGAGGTCGTCGGGGGTGAACGGCGTCGGCCGGAAGAAGTCGTAGTAGAAGCCGTCGTCGATCACCGGGCCGATGGTGACCTGCGTGCCCGGAAAGAGGCGCTGCACCACGCTCGCGACGATGTGGGCCGCGTCGTGGCGGATCAGGTCGAGCCCCTCAGGCGACTTGCTGGTGAAGACCTTGAGCGTGGCGTCGTGCTGCAGCTTGTCAGTGAGGTCGACGTCCTTGTCGCCGACGCGCGCGAAGAGCGCCGCCTTGGCGAGGCCCGCGCCGATCGAGGTCTTGATGAACTCGCCCACGGTGGTGCCCGCGGCGACGGCCTTCGACGACCCATCGGGGAGCGTGATGATGACCTGCGGCGCTGCGCTGGGGGCGGACTCGCTCATGGCGGACTCCTGGGACTGCGGCGCCGCCCGTGACCGCGGGCGGCGGGGTGCTACGCATAGCGCGCCGTGCCGACCGCGCAAAAAAGAAAAGGCCCGGTCGCCCGGGCCTTTTCACGCTACGAAGTTGGTGCGCGCTGCTGGGATCGAACCAGCGACCACTGCCGTGTCAAGGCAGTGCTCTACCGCTGAGCTAAGCACGCAAAACCGGGAGCGCGTAGTAGCAAGGGTGGCGGCTACGGTCAAGGGCGAATCTGCCTGCGTGGCCTCGGTCGCCTGGCCGGCGCAGGGGCTTCCTCTGGCGGCGCAGGGGGCGGCTCGGAGGGGCCCTCCGCCTTGAGGTCGAGTCGCTCTGCCAGCGCGCGCGGGAGGCACTCGCCCACGGGGCCCACGACGCGAAGCTCGGAAGCGGCGGCGCCCGCTCCAGGCGAGAGCGTGGTGCCCGGGCACGGGCCTGGGCCGGGGCTCCCCAGCGCCGGCGGCGGCACCCGCAAAACCAGGGCCGGCCCGAGGAGGCGCAGCGAGGGGTCATTCGCCCCCAGGCGCACGGCGGCGCGGCCCAGCTTGCGAAGCTGCCGGGCCTGCGCGGGCGTCAGTGGCGGGTGCAGCTCGAGCGTCACCAGCCCGGGCCAGCGCTTCAGCTCGGCGATGGCGGAGTCGGAGAGCAGATTCGTGCGCCCCGGATCGACCACCAGCTCGACCCGGTCCTCGAAGCGGACGAGCGGCCGCAGCCCGCCGGCGGCGACCGCGTCGTGTCCCAGCACCAGGACGAGCAGCGCTGCAGGCAGGACCACCAGGGGCGCCCAGGGCTACTCGGGCTTGGACTTGGCGGGCTTCTCGCTCTTCGAGTCGCGGGCCTCGTTCCACTTTGCCCACTCATCGCCCTTTTCGTCCTCGGCCGCGAACCTGGTGGGCTCGCCGGGGCTGCCGTCGGGGCCGATGACGATCTGCATCTGCTGGCCGACCAGCTTCTCCCACTGGTCGCGGGTGACCTCCTCGGGGCCCGCGACTTCCTCGCGCTCACCAGGCTTGGTCCCGCCCGGGTAGAGGGGCACGTTCTTGGCCACGGCCACCGCGCCTGCGTAGACGCGGACCAGCACGCTCTTGTCGCTGCGCGCGTCGACGCGGAAGGTCGTCCCGCGCACCCCTGCGACCGCGTTCTCGGTCTCGACGGCGAACTTCTGGTCGCCCGAGATGATGCTCGTCACCTTGGCCCAGACGTTCCCGAAGAAGAGCTTGGCGGTCATCTTGCGCTTCGACGGACCCTCGCCGAAGTGCGCGCCGGTGAGCTGCAGCTTGGCGTTCGGCCCGATGCGGAGCACGCTCTGATCGGCGAACTTCAGCTCGAGCCGCGACTCGGCTTGAGTCGTCACCAGGTCGCCGACGGCCACATTGGCGCCGGCCTTGAGCGCCTGCGGCGCACCCTTGCTGGGCGTGCGCTCGGCCTTGCCCTCGACGAGCGAGACCTCGGCGGGCTTGAGATCGGCGTCGAGCCGCGAGAGCGGCACCGCGACGACGCCCAGCACCGCGCAGACCAGCGCCGCCGAGAAAGGAGTGGTCGCCAGCGCCCGCGTCCGGCCCCCGCCGCGACGCTGCAGCGCCCGGCCGGCGAGGCCCACCGCACGCTTCGTCGCCGCCACAGAACCGCCAGGAGAACCGCCAAGGGAACCGCTCATCGCACGCCTCCACGAACCTGCTCGATTGCCTTCGCTGCGCCGGCACCCTGCCCTGCCTTCGCCGCACCCGCCGGCAGGTCGAACGCGACCGTGATCGAATCCTCCGGCCCCACCGCCACCTCTCGCGCCGACTGCCCTCCCCCGGCGGCGCGCACCACGATCCGGTGCGCCCCTGGGGTGAGCAAGAGCTGCCTGCCCTCCCCGCCTGCGTAGTCGGCGGCCATTCCGTAGGGCACGCCGTCCACCTCCACCTCCGCGGCCGGGTCGGCGCACCGCAGCGCCACCCTGCCCCGGCTTTGCACGGCAGCACACGCGACCAGCCCGAGCACCACCAGCACCACCGGTACCACCGGTACCACCGGTACCACCGGTACAAAGGGCAAAGCCGGTCTCACTGCTTGCCCAGCTCCAGCGAGACGGTGTTGGCGCTCGAGCCCTTCACCATCACCGAGAACTTGCCCAGCTTCTTCGACTCCACCTCGGTGGCGAAGTCGTCGGTGGAGCCGACAAACGTCACGTCGAGCTCGAGCACGCCGTCCTCGAACGAGCGCGGGTTGACGCCCTTCACGCCGCGGACGAACTCGGTGAGCGACTTGGTGAACTCGTTCTTCAGCTTCTGCGAGCCGACGCCCTTGACGGTCACGTGCACCTGGTTGCCGCCCGAGACGTCCTTGGAGAACCGCTCGAAGATCTTCGCCGAGAGGTCCTTGGTGATGGCCTTGGCGGCGCGCTTGATGGTCTCCTTGCCGCAGGTGACGTCGTCCACCTGCATGAAGCTCTGGGTGGTGTCGGACGTCGCCAGGATGTCGCCGTTGTCGGTGGAGATGGCGCGCACGCTCATGTTGGCGACGCAGGCCTTCCAGTCGGGGGAGATGTCGGCCGGCCCGCGCGAGGTGGCGATCACCTGACCGAGGATGATGATCTCGGCGCCGGTGAGCTTCTTGAGCTGCCTTGCCTGCTGCGCGGTGATCGACGAGGTGATGCCGCCCACGCTCGCCGTCTTGGTGGCCGCGATCTCCGGGTCGATCAGCTGGCCGAAGCCCGCCTTGCGGAGCTCGTCGAGCATCACCGTCTCGGCGATCTTCAGATCGGTGGAGACGAGCGCGCTCTCGCCGCCCTTGTCCTTCATCCAGGCCGCCGCCGGCGCGACCATGCCGATGTTCTGCTCGGCGATCAGCAGCATGGTGCGCGGCATGTTCTTGCGCGCCAACAGGAGGCCCTTGGCGGCGAGGTCCTCGTTGAGCTCGCCCATGCCGATCTGCGCCTTGATGGTGATCTGCACGACGTCGCCGTCGAGCCCTTCCTTGACGATGTCGTACTTGCGGACGAACCCTTGGGAGTGCGTCAGGACCTGGTCCAGCTTGGTCTGGAAGTCGGCCACCTCGGTGGTGCTGGTGACGATGGTGCCGACCGCCATCTGCACCGCCTGCCGGAGCGCGTCGGCGATCGCCTTCTCGCGCGCGGCGGGCTTGTCGCCGTTGAGGATGGCGGCCTGGCCGGTGGCCTCTTGCGTCTGCACCTCGCCAGTGGGCGCGGCCAGGACGGGCGCGGCGTTCACTGCAATGGCCAAGAGGGCCGCGACGGGGACTCGAAGGATGCGCATGGGGTCTCTTCTCCGCGGAATCTTCACGGCGCCTTGGGCGCCTGGATGAGCTTGCCCAGCTCAGGCGGCAGCTTGTCGAAGTCGAGCTCGACGTCGCAGGCGACGCCGCCGTCCCGGTAGTACTTGCGGGCGACGATCCGATAACCCGAGAGCGTGCCGTCGACCTTGGTGCGCAGCGCGGGGTCATTGCCGAGCGCGGCGTCGATCGACCCTCCGCCCTCGAGCGCGGCGGCCTTGAGGGCCTTCGTCAGCTGCGCGACGGCGTCGAGCTGCGCGGCCCGCTCGGCGCCTTCGCGCGCGGTGGCGACGCTGGCCGAGTTTGCGAGGTCCGGCATGCCCTGGCCGCGGGCCCGCAGCACCTTGCGCTGCCAGTCGATGATGCCGTTGCCGTCGACGCGGGCGGGCGTCGGGCCGGCCTCGTTGGTTGGGGCGACCGCCGGTGCGGCGCTCGGCTGCTTGAGCTTCGCGAGCAGGTCGGCCGGGAGCTTGTCGAGCGGCACCTCGACGTCCACCGAGACGCCCGTGTCGGAGAAGTAGTGCTTGTCGACGACCTTCAGGCCGATGAGGGCGCCGCGCACCTTGGCGTAGAGCGTCTTGTCGTCCTGGAGCAGCGTTCCCAGCTTGTCGCCCGAGGAGAGCTCCACGCCCTGCAGCACCTCGAGCAGGTTGCGGCTGGCGTCGGCCTTGGCGGCCCCCTCGGCCTTGAGGCGGGCCGAGCTGATCGACCCCGAATCGAGCACGGGCGCGCCGACGCCGCGGGCCTTGATCACGCGGCGGGTCCAGTCGATCTGGCCCGTCTGGTCGCCCGCGTTCGCACCGGAGGAGAGCGACAGGACCAGCGCGGCGATTGCGGTTGCAGCGAGCTTGCGCAGCACGAGACCCCCTGTCGAAAGACGACTCCCGATTATGTCAAACCTGGAGCGCTGATACCACCGGGGCAGCGCCGCCGCGGTGGTTTGGGTCACGCCCGTGCGCTCCATCACAAGACCGTTCGAGACCATCTAGAACGCCCAGCCCGCTGCGAAAGTCACCAGCGGCTCCAGCCGGCCGTCGCGCAGCAGGGTGGAGACCTCCGCCCGCACCTCGAGGCCACGCCACGGCCTCATCCGCGCTCCGGCGCCCGCCTGGACCGCCAGCTTGAACGCGGTCGCGGGCAGCGTAGACGCGGGCTGTCCCACGTCCTGCAAGGTGTACACGGTCTGCGCGAGCGCTCCGCCAGCGCCGCCCCCTGCGAAGAGGGAGACGAGGCCCCTGTTCCAGGCGGCGAACCCGCGCACCATCGCCAGGGTGTGGTCGACGCGGGCGCTGGCGAAGCCGTTGCCCTGCTGCTGTCCGCCTCGGGTGAAGGTGAGGTCGAGGAGCAGCCAAGGCTGCGGCGCCCAGCCGAGCTGCAGGCCGTAGGCGAGTTCGAAGCCGCGCCCATCTGCGTGGCTCTTCTGCCAGCCGCCGGCGACCGCGAGCGCCCAGAGACTGCGCCGCCAGCGCAGCGCCACGGGCATCGGCTCCTCGGGCTCGTCGGCACTTGCCTCGGGCGGCGGCGCAGCGGGCGGCGGAGCGTCCTGCCTCGACGGAGCTGGCTTGGGGGCCGGCGAGGAGGGCTTTGGCGCCGGCGCGGGCTCGTCTTCTTCGACGTCGAACGCCTCCTTCTTCGGGTGCAGCACCGGTCTGCGGCCGGGCTCTTCACCCGGGGCTACCGCTGGCGCTGCCTCGAGGGGCGGCGGCGCTGCGGGCGGCCCTGTGCGGACAGGCTCGGGAGCGGACGGCGCGGGGTCGCGCGAGGGCCGCGGCGCCGCCTCGGGCTCGAGGTGCGGAAACGCCGGCAGCGGCTCGAACGCCTTCTTGCGCGGCTTCGGCTCGGGCGGTGGGTCGTCGTAGTCGGGCTCGCGGGAGGCCTTCGCCTTCTTCTTCGCAGGCTTCACCGGCTGGGCCTTCACGGTGCCCTTGCCGTGCTTCTTCTTGCTGCGGGGCAGGTCGTCGTCGGCGTCACCGGCGATGTAGACCTGCGAGCCCCCGCCGTCAGCGGCGGGCTTCTTCTTCACGGAAGGCGTCGCTGGCTTCGCCTTCGGTCTGGGCGCGGGCTTCTCGGGCTCGACCGGCATCCAAAACGGGGTCGGCTCCTCCTGCGCGGCCGCGCCCACTGGCGAGAGCAGCGCGGCCCCGCACAGCGCCGCCGCCAAAAGGAGGCCTCGCCGGAAGGTCACAGACAGGGCTCCGCCGGCGCCACGTAGGCGACGCCGGCGCACGACGACAGCCCGTTGGTCGGGATGCCGAGCGCCGCGAAGCGGTTGCGAAACGAGTTGCAGAGGTTCGCCTTCAGGTCGACCGGCGACCGCTTCACCAGCGCATCGAGCGCGGCCGCCAGGGCGAGCTTGCCGCCATTGGCCGACTGCGCGGCGCCGAGGTCGGGCAGCGCCGCCAGCGCACCGCGGGCGCTCTCGGCCAGCAGGTTGTCGTCGGGCGGCGAGGGGAGCTGCTCCCAGAGCGCGAACGCCAGCACCGTCCCGAGCGGATACGGGTTGTAGGGCAGCCGCGAGTCGTCGACGTCGAGCGCCTGCGCCATCGCCGCGTCGGCGCAGCGAAGCTGGTCGATCGCGCGGCTGCCGGCCTCCTGCTGCAGCGAGTGGTCGAACCAGCGCGCGTCCTTGCTCACCGCTGCCCCGAGGAAGTCGGCCACGCCCTGCGCGAGCGAGGCGGCGATGTGGCGCGACGAGAGCGCGTCGGGGTCGGTCGCGGGCGCGCCAGCCGACGGATCGACCGGCGCCGAGGCCCAGACCAGCTGCTGCCAGGCCTGGAGCGCCAGCCCGTGCGAGACCGCGCCCAGGTTGAAGTGGAGGGGGAGCTGCGCCTTCGTGCTGGGCGCCGGGAGGAAGAACGCGCCCAGCGGCGGGTAATACATTTCGCCATCGGCGAGCGGCGACAGGCCACGGTCGTCGGTGAGCGGGGTGTGCGCATACACCGGCGCGACCTGCAGCTTCGCTCCCCACAGCGTGAACGCCGCCCGCGCTCGCTCGAGGTTGGCATACGCCGTCAAGAGCTCCAGCGAGACGTAGTTCTCGGGATAGACGAGGCCGTCGTTGAGCACGTTGAACGACAGGTCCACGGCCGCGGGCAGCTCGGTGAGCAGCAGCGCGCGCAGGCCCGGCAGGTTCGCGCCGGCCTTCAGGTAGAGCGTGGGGTCGACGCGCGCGTTGCCGCCCACCAGGACGGTGGCGCTGGTGCCCTCGAGGTGGCGCAGGCTGGTGAGCGTGGTGATGCGCACCTGGGCCAGCTTGTAGCGGGCCTGCGCGGCGTCGTAGGCGACCACCACCGCCGAGAACGGCGAGGAGAGATCGCTCCCGCAGCCCTGGAGGAAGCCCGCGAGCAAGAGCGCCGCGAGGCAGGCCCGGCGCGCACCAGCAGTCGAGCCACCGCTCACTTTGCGGCCCGCTTCCGCTCGACCAGCGCGTCCACCGTCTGGGCGATCCGCTGGCTGAGGATGAGCATCTCGCCGACGTCGGTGGGGGCCTGCTGCTTGTGGCCGTTGTCGAGGTAGAGCAGGTGCGAGACGCGGCCCTTGTGGAGGATCGGCACCAAGAGCGACGAGAGCGGCACCTTCTTCCCGCACTGCGCGAGGAAGCGGATGTTCGACTGCGTCTTCTGCAGCGGGCCGAGGAAGTGGCTGCGGGTCTTCACCACCAGCGAGAACGCGCCCTCTCCCGCGAGCGGGACGGCCACGCCGGTGGCGGCGCCCGTCAGGCCCTCGCCGAGGCCATCCCAGCCGAGCGCGACCCCGCCTTGCACCTTCATCAGGAGGGCCCGCGCCGCGAACCGGCGGGCAGCCCGGAGCACGAGGTGGGCGACGGCGTCGCGGTCGGTGACGCCGTCGAGGAGCCGCAGCGCTTCCTTGAACTCGAGCGGCGACTCGTCGATCACCTCGGCCGGTGCCTCGCCGGCCATCTCCCAGGAGGTGAGCCTGATGAGCGGGAGGTCGCCCTCGGTGTCGCTGGAGGCCTCTGCGGCAGGCTCCGCGACCACCGTGGCCTCGGCGGAGAGCACCGCGTCGTCGGGGAGCTCCTCGAGGATCGCCTCGTCGGGCAGCTCCTCCAGCTCCGGCGCGGCCTGTGGGATGGGCTTGCCGTGATCGGTGAGCGCGGTGACCCGAACGGCCGAGCGCGAGCGCACCTGCGTGGGCACGAACAGGGCATCGGCAGGCGGTGGCGGTGGCGGTGGCGGCGGCGCGGCGGGACGGGGTGGAGGCGGCGCCGTGCGGAAGGCCGAGGGCGGCGGAGCAGGCGGCCGGGCTGCGACGGGCGGAGGCGCGGGCGGAAGCGGAGGAGGCGCGGTCCGCAGCGACGGCGGAGGAGGAGGCGCGGTCCGCATCGAGGGGGGCGCTGGCCGGGGCGGGGCCGGAGCGGTGACCTGCGGAGGAGGAGGCGGCGGCGCAGCGGGCCGGGAAGGCGGCGGCGCGCGAGCGGGCGCCGGCGGAGCAGCGCGCACCGAGGGAGGCGCAGTCCGCGCAGGCGGCGCAGGAGGAGGCTTGGCGATCGGCGGCGCGGCGACAGGCAGAGACGCGACGAACGGCGCGATCGCCACGTACCCCGGCGGCACCACGAATCCGGGCGGCAGCGCGCCGGGCGTCGCAAAGACGTAGCCAGGCGGGAGCGCAGAGTTGGCAGGCCAGACGCCGGGCAGCGCGGCGGGCGCCGTGGGCACGCCCCACGCTTCCACCGGCGTCGGCGCTGGGGGCGGCGGCTTCGCGGGCGAGGGAGCGCTGCGGCCCTCGAGGATCTGGTTGTAGATGTCGTTGAAGGCCGCCTCATCGATGAGGGCCGGCGCCTCCTCCACCACCGCGCCGCCCTTCTGCTCGCGCGCCCGCTTCTTGCGCCGCTCCTCCAGCTGCTCGGCCGGGACCACGCCGAAGTCGAGCGCGCGCATCTGACGCCTGGCCCCGAAGTGCGCCCGCAGCGCGTTGACGATGCGGAACTCGGGCGCCACCACCGCCACGCAAGAGCGCTGCAGCTTCATCGCCAGCTCGTCGAGGAAGCCGATGTCGGGCGCGCAGCAGAGCAGCTTGAGCCGGCGCTTCTCGATCTTCCAGGGGATGATCTCGCGCTTGTCGACCACCTGCTTGGGGATCAGGTCGCGCATCGCTTCATCGACGACCAGCTCGCCGGTCACCACCTCGACGCCCAGGCGCTTGCGCAGGGCCGCGCCGAGCGCAGCCTCGGTGATCAGCTGCAGCTCGAGCAGGTTGGTGCCGAGGCGGCCGCCGTAGAGCACCTGCCAGTCGAGCGCTTCCTGCAGGCCGTCCTGGTCGAGGGCGCCGGCCTCGATGAGGATCTCTCCGAGCATCATCGTGCAGCGAGGCTACCACGGAGCCGGGCCGCGCGCGGGGCGGAATCGGGAGGGAAACGACCGGCAAGTGTGGCACAAAGAGGCGGTGCAGCAGCGTGGTCAGAAGACGAGGTGGTCCCGGCTCACCGGGCTCGCCTGCGCCGCGTCGGTCTGGGCGGCCTGCGCCGGAGGCCGGATCACACCGGCCCAGGAAGCGCTCCGCCAGGCGGGCGACTGCCCCGGTCTGCTGCTCGCGAGCGACGCTGCCCGCGCCTCGGGAGACTCAGGCGTCGCGGCGCTGCTCGGCCGGTCCTGCCCCCAGGCCGGCCTCGAGGCGCTCGCGACCAGGCCACCTGTCGAGGCGCTGCTCTGGTGCGGCAGGGCAGCGGCCGCCGTCGGGCGCGACGGGCAGCCGGGCTGCGACTTCAAGACGGTCGCCGCGCTCAAGGAGGCGCTGCGCCCGCGGCTCACGCTCGGCCCCTCCGACCCGGACGCCGCGCCCGATTCGCTGCTGGTGCAGACGCTGCGGAAGGAGGGCCCCGAGCTGAACCTGGAGTTCAACACCGACCCCGACGTCATCGTCGGCGAGCTCAGGGTGCAGATCGAGCACCAGACCTCGTCGTCTTTCGTGCAGCTGGCCGACAGCAGCGGGCGCAAGCGGCAGGTCCCCGCGCTCAACCACCGCTTCGTCGCGAGAGCGCAGGCGCAGGTAGAGCTGCAGGAGCGCACGCGCCTCGTCCGCGCCTCCGAAGAGGTGCGCGACACCACCTGGGAAGCGCAGCCGCGCTGGGGCATCGCCGCCAAGGCCGAGCCCGTGGTGCCGCCCGAGGAGGAGCAGAAGCAGCGCGCGGCCGCGGCGTGGCTGCGCGCGGTGGCCCGCTCGCTGTGGCTCGCGCCGCCCGAGACGGTGGACATCGACGACGCGCGCGGCTGCGTGGCCTACGGGCTGGCGCTCAACGCGCAGAGCGGCGACCCCGGCGCGGCCGCGAACCGCAAGGGCGACGAAGGGCGGCTCGACGCGTGCGAGAAGCTGCTCAAAGTGCCGCACGGCGCGGGCATCCCGGTGCCGTGAACAGTGCGCTCGACGCGGGCGCGAGCGGAGCGGACGTGAACACGGAGCAAGAGGCGACGGAGACGCGGCTGATCGAGCTGGAGCTCAAGTTCACCGAGCAGCAGGCGCTGCTCGACGACCTCTCCGGCGTGGTGCACGAGCAGGAGAAGGCGCTGACGCACCTGCGCGCGGAGCTCCTGCGGCTCAAGGGGCGGCTGGGGATCATCGAGGAGCGCGTGCCGCAGGCGGCGTCGGAGAAGCCGCCGCACTACTAGAGCTGGCAGGCAGTGAGGGCCGCTCAGAACGAGATGTGCGCGGTGACGCGCGCAGCTCTGCCGGAGTCCGCCAGCAGATGCCTACGCCACCCTCGCCAGGCTCAGCTTTCCCCGCCACCGCTCGAACAGGTAGCGCCGCAGCTGCTGGTTCTCCGGCAGCGCCAGCTCGGGGTCGCGCTCGATCAGCGCGAACGCCTCCTCGCGCGCCTCCGCCAGGATGGCCTGGTCGTGCGCCAGCCGCGCCACCGCGAACTCCGGCAGGCCGCTCTGCCGCGTGCCGAGGAACTCGCCAGGGCCGCGCAGCTCGAGGTCGGCCTCGGCGATGCGGAACCCGTCGGTGGTCTCCTCCATCACCGAGAGCCGCTCGCGCGCGGTCTTGCCGTACTCGGCGCCCGAGGTCCCCGTCACCAGGAGGCAGAAGCTCTTGGCGGCGCCCCGCCCCACCCGGCCGCGAAGCTGGTGGAGCTGCGAGAGGCCGAACCGCTCGGCGTGCTCGATCAGCATCACGCTGGCGTTGGGCACGTCGACGCCCACCTCGATCACCGTCGTCGCGACGAGGAGCCGGTCGAGCCCCTGCCGGAACCGCTCCATCGCCGCGGTGCGCTCCTGCGCGCCCTGCCGCCCGTGCACGAGGCCGATGGGGACGCCCGGGAAGACCTCGGCGGCGAGCCGCTCGCGCTCCACCGTGGCGGCCTTCAGGTCGGCGAGCTTCTCGCTCTCCTCCACCAAGGGTAATACAATATACGCCTGCCGGCCCGCCAGGAGCTCACGCCGGATCACCGCGTAAGCCTTCTCGCGCTGCTCGTCCTTGAAGACCTTGGTTGCCACCGGCGTCCGGCCCGGCGGGAGCTCGTCGAGCACCGAGACGTCGAGGTCTCCGTAAAGTGTAAGCGCGAGCGTGCGCGGGATCGGCGTGGCGGTCATCACCAGCGTGTCGGGCCGGTGCCCCTTGGTCATCAGGCTCTGCCGGGTGAGCACGCCGAAGCGGTGCTGCTCGTCGATGATCACGAGGCCCAGCTTGTGGAAGCGGGTGTTCTCCTCGGCGAGCGCGTGGGTCCCGACGACGATCTGCGCCGCGCCCGTGCGGGTGGTCTTCTCGGCCGAGGCCCGCTCGCGGGCGCCCAGCCCGCCCACCAGCAGCTCGACGTGCAGCTTCGTCCCCTGCAGGAGCGCCCGCAGCGTGCGCGCGTGCTGTTCGGCGAGCAGCTCCGTCGGCGCCATCAGCGCGGTCTGGTAGCCGTCGCTCGCGGCCAGCCGCGCGGCGCAGAGGGCCACCGCGGTCTTGCCGGAGCCGACGTCGCCCTGGAGCAGGCGGTTCATCGGCTCGCCCTTGCGCATGTCGGCGGCGATCGCCTCCACCGCGCGCCGCTGCGCTCCGGTGAGCGGCCAGGGCAGCGCCTGGGCGGCCGCGGCCACCTTCTCGGGCGTGGCGCTGAAGGCGATCCCGGGCTCGATCTTGGTGCCGCGCCGCTTGAGCGCGAGGCCCAGCTGCACGAGGAAGAACTCCTCGAAGGCGAGCCTGCGGTGCGGCTGTCCGCCGGGCCTGCCGCCGTTCGCGGCGACCTCGTCGGCGGAGGCGCGCGGGAAGTGGGCCTCCGCGATCGCCTCCCGCAGCCCGAGCAGCCGCCGCCGCGCCAGCAGGCCCTCGGGCAGGAGATCGCGCACCGAGCCCAGGTTCTCGTCGAGGGCGCGCCGCATGATCCGGCGGAAGGTCCGCGGCGCGATCCCCTCCAGCTCGGTGTAGACGGGCACGACCACGCCGAACGACTCGTCCTCGCCGCCGCGCGAGACCTCGCCGAGCGCGATCTGGCCCGCGCGCTCCTCGGAGAGCACCTCGAGGTCCGGATGGGTGAGCGTCTTGCCGACGCCGTGGAAGCCCGGCTTCACCTCGCCCGAGAGGAGCAGGCGCACGCCCGGGACCAGCCGGCGCATCAGATCCTGCCGGTAGTGGAACCAGATGCACCAGAGCATGGCGCCGGCGTCGTCGCGGACCAGCACCTCGAGGCGGCGCCTGCGCCCCTGCGCTTCGCGGCCCTTCACCACGGTGGCGACGAGCAGGCTGCGCACGCCGGGGAGCGCGTCGTCGATCGAGGTGGGCCGGCGGCGGTCCTCGTAGCGGCGCGGCAGGAAGAGCAGCAGCTCGCCCACGGTGGGCAGGCCCTTCTTCTCGAGCAGCTCGCCGAGCGCAGGTCCGACGCCGCGCAGCGCGGTGACGGGCGCGGCGAGCGGCTCGTGCGGACGCAGGGTCGGCCCCGGAGCGATCGCGCCTGGCGCGGGCCTGGCTGGCGCTGCCTTCCGCGCAGCGGGCGGCGGGGAGTTCGCCTGCGGTGGGGCTCGGGTCGGTGGAGGCGGCGGCGCAGCGGGCGCTCGCGGGGACTCCGCTGGTGGCGCTGGAGACCTCGCCGTGGCCGGGCCCGCCAGCGCGAGCACGTCGGGAGGCAGGGTCACCAACGCCGAGAGCCGAAAGACCAGGAGCGCGAGCGCGGCCCGCCGCTCGGGCTCCGGGGCGCGGTCGAAGCCCTGCACCGCCGCGGCGAGCGACTCGACCGCGGGCGCCCGGCTGCCAGCGAAGGGCGACGCGGCGTCGGCCGCGCGCGCCACCAGCGACTCCAGCTGGCGCAGCGAGGAGAGCTTGGCGACCCCGACCCGCGCCGCGTAGCGCAGCGGCGCCAGCAGCGGGGAGAGCGCGAGCGTGAGCGCTTCGGCAGAGCCGCCGCCCGGCGCGGGCTCGCGCGGCGTCGCCAACGGAGCTACACCCCGGCCGACTCGGGCGGGAGCTCGTACTCGACGAACTCCACCGCGAGGATCTCGTAGATGCGCTCGCCTCCCGGAGTGCGGACCTTGACCTCGTCGCCGACCTCGCGGCCGATGATTCCGCGCGCGAGCGGGCTGGTGACGCCGATGCGGCCCTTCTTCAGATCGGCCTCCATCTCGCCGACGATCGAGTACTGCGTCTTCGCCTCGGAGTCGACGTCCTGCAGCTTCACCGTGGCCCCGAAGACGACCTTGTTGCCCGAGAGCTTGGTGACGTCGATGATCTCGGCGCGCGCGAGGCGGTCCTCGAGCAGCTCGATGCGCCCGGCGAGGTGCGACTGGCGCTCCTTGGCGGCGTGGTACTCGGCGTTCTCGCGCAGGTCGCCGTGGTCGCGGGCGACCTCGATGTCCTTGACGTTCTTCGGGCGCTCGACCGCCTTGATGTGCTTGAGCTCGCGCTTGAGCGCCTCGGCGCCGGCCCTGGTCATCGGAACGCTGTCACCCGCCACGGCACACCCGCCTTGCAGATCGCGCCGCCTCGCGGCGGAGCTTGAAAGCCCAAGCGGCCGCGCCCCCCGGGTACGGAGAGCACAGCCGCGTGGACGGAGAATGCTGGCCAAGCAGCCGATAGTCAATGGAAACCTGCCAGAAAACCCTTGCCGCGCCCGCGGCCGGTCGCATAGTTATGCGCCCCTCATGCAAATGACCTCCGTCGCCGTCATCGGCGCCTCCGGGTACTCAGGCGTCGAAGCCACCCGCCTCCTCGGCCACCACCCCCACGTGCGGCTTTCGGTGCTCGCCAGCGACCGCTGGGCCGACGAGACGGTGGGGTCGCGGGTCGGCGCCGCCGGCAGCGCCACGCACCTGCGCTACACCTCCCAGGAGCGGGCCGTGCAGGAGAGCCTCGGCTGCGCGGTCGCGCTGCTGTGCACGCCGGCCGAGGTCTCGCTGGCGCTGGCGCCGCCGCTCATCGCCGCCGGCGTCAAGGTGATCGATCTCTCGGGTGCGTTCCGCCTCAAGGCCCCGGGAGCCTATGCGAAGGCCTACCGCAACGAGCACACCGCGCCCGCGCTCCTGGAGGAGGCCGTCTACGGCATCCCGGAGCTCGGCGTGGCGACCCGGGCCGCCATCGCCGCGGCGCGGCTCGTCGCCAACCCGGGCTGCTACGCGACCGCCGCCACGCTGGCCCTGGTGCCCCTGCTCGAGGCCGGGCTGCTCGCCGACGAGGCGATCGTGGTGGACGCGGCGTCGGGCACCTCGGGCGCGGGACGCAAGGCCACCGAGGAGATGAGCTTCACCGAGGTGGCCGACGACTTCCGGGCCTACCGGGTGCTGCGCCACCAGCACACACCGGAGATCGCGCAGAGCCTGCACCTCGCCGCGGGCCGCAAGGTGCCGCTGACGTTCACCCCGCACCTGCTGCCGCTGCGCCGCGGGATCCTCTCGACCGCCTACGCGCGGCTCGCCCCGGGGGCGGACCCCGCCGGGCTGCGCCAGGCCCTGCTGCATAAGTATGCAGGCGACGGGGAGACGCCCGCCGAGCCGTTCGCGCAGGTCTGCGGCTCGCCTGACCAGGTGTCGCTGCGGGCGGTGGTCGGCACCAACCGCTTCCAGGTAGCGGTGGAGTGCGGCGGCGGTGCGCTCGACCCCAACCGGGTAGTCGTCGTCTCCTCGCTCGACAACCTCACCAAGGGGGCCGCCGGACAGGCGGTGCAGAACCTCAATCTGATGATGGGCTGGAGCGAGACGCTCGGCCTCGCCTCGCTGCGCGGCCTCTAGCGCCTGGAAGTGCCCACCATGAGAGTCCCCATCGGCTTCAAGTTCTCCGGCGTCCACGCCGGCCTCAAGGTCTCCCGCAAGGACCTCGCGCTCGTCTTCAGCGAGGCCCCCTGCGCGGCCGCCGGGTGCTTCACGCAGAACCTCGCCAAGGCAGCGCCCGTGCTCGACGCCGAGGGCCGCCTGCCTGCGGCTGGCCTGCACGCCCTGCTCTTCACCAGCGGCAACGCCAACGCGCTCACGGGCCCCGAGGGCCTCGCGGACGTGAAGGCCTGCAGGGAAGCGCTCGCCGGCGAGCTGCGGGTGCCGCCTGGGAGCATCCTCACGGGCGCCACTGGCGTGATCGGGCAGCGGCTGCCGGTGCAGAAGATCGTCGTCGCGCTCCCCCTCGCCGTCGCCTCGCTCAAGGCCGAGGTCCAGCCCGCTGCCGAGGCGATCCTCGGCACCGACACGCGGGTGAAGATGACCTCCCGCACCCTGCAGCTCCCCGCAGACGGCGGCGGCCAGCGCGAGGTGACCCTCTCGGCGTTCTGCAAGGGCGCCGGCAGGGTCGCGCCGGAGCTCGCCACCCTGCTGGTCGCCGTCTGCACCGACGCGGCGATCTCTCCGGCCGCGCTCGCGGGCGCCTTGCGCAGCGCGGTCGCGGGCAGCTTCAACGCGCTCACCGTCGACGGCGACACCTCCACCAACGACTCGGTGATCGCGCTCGCCAACGGCCGGGCCGGGAACACCGCCATCGAGGGCGACGGGCCCGCGCTGGTCTTGTTTACCGAATCATTGACCTCGCTCTGCGTGCAGCTCGCGCGTGAAGTGGCCGCCGACGGCGACGGCGCGACCCGCCTCGTCGAGGTGCGCGTCTCGGGCGCGCCCACCGTGGAGGTCGCCCGCGATCTCGCGCGGGCCGTGGCCGGGAGCACGCTGGTGAAAGCGGCGCTGTTCGGCGCCAGCCCCAACTGGGGCCGCATCCTCTCGGCGGTCGGCGCGCGCGCGGGCAGCCGGGGCTACCTGGTCGATCCCGCCGCGGCGCGCGTCAGCCTGCAGGGCGCGGTGGTCTACGACAAGGCGCCGCTCGCTTTCGACCAGTTGGCGCTCAAGGCGCGCATGCGCGACCCGGAGATCGGCGTCGACATCGCCTTCGACTCCGGCCTGGCCGGAGCCTCGGCGTGGGGCTGCGACCTCTCCTACGACGCGGTGCAGATCGCCGCCGACCAGCCTGCGCTCACGGCGACCCCTGGCGTCGAAGGCGGCAGCGGCGGCAGCGGCGGCGCCGAGAAGCTGGCCGCGCACTCGCCGCAGTTCAAGGTGTCGCTCCTGGTCGAGGCGCTCAGCTACATCCAGAAGTTCACCGGCACCCGCTGCGTCATCAAGTACGGCGGCGCGGCGATGGTGAAGGAGTCGCTCAAGGCGAGCTTCTGCAAGGACATCATCCTGCTGCGCTCGGTGGGCCTGCGGCCGATCGTGGTCCACGGCGGTGGCCCCGAGATCACCCGGACGCTCGAGAAGCTCGGCGGCAAGGCCGAGTTCGTCGACGGGCAGCGGGTCACCAACCCTGCCGATCTGAAGGTCGTCGAGATGGTGCTGACGGGCTCGATCAACACCGAGCTCGTCACCATGCTGAACCGGGAGGACGGCCACGCGGTGGGCGTCTCCGGCAAGGACGGCGCCCTGCTCCGCGCGCGCAAGCTGCAGAACGGGGGAGGCCGCGACCTCGGCCAGGTGGGCGAGGTCACGCGCGTGAACAAGGACTTCCTGGCGTTGCTGGTGGACCAGGGCTACGTGCCGGTGATCTCGCCGATCGGCCTCGGGGAAGACGGCCAGAGCTACAACATCAACGCCGACGCGGTGGCTGCGAAGGTCGCAGTCGCCGTCGGCGCGCAGAAGCTCATCTACCTCTCCGACGTGGCGGGCATCCTCCAGGCGGGCGAGCTGGTGCCCGAGCTGAACACGAGGGACCTCGAGCGGATGATGGCCGACGGGACCATCTCCGGTGGGATGATCGCCAAGACGAAGTCGATCCTCGAAGCGCTGCGCGAGGGGGTCAAGAGCGTGCACTTGATCGACGGGCGCGTACCCCACTCGATCATCGGCGAGCTCTTCACCGATCGCGGCCTCGGCTCGATGGTGTCGCCGTGAGGCGACCGGCGGAGCGCCAGAGTGGGCGCGGACAGCAGCCAAAGCAGAGGCCGCGGGGCTCGCTCTCTGCGCCGCGGCCCGCGCAGTCGGCGCTCTCGGAGTCGGAGGGCGACAGCAACTCGAGCCGCGGCGCGCGCCACGCCGCCATCCGCAGGGTGCTGCGCGAGCACGCCGTCGGCACGCAAGAGCAGCTCGGACGGCTGCTGGTGGGCGAAGGCTTCCAGGTCACCCAGGCGACGCTCTCGCGCGATCTCGCGTCGCTCTCGGCGCTGCGCGTCTCCGGCGCGAGCGGCGGCGCGGTCTACGCGCTCGGCGCTGGTCTCGCAGCGGACCCCTCGGACGGGCAGCGCCTGCGCGACGTCTCCGGCCTGGTGGTCTTCATCTCCGACAGCGACGCGCTCTGCGTCGTGCGCACGCAGCCCGGCGCGGCCCAGGCCGTGGCGCGGGTGATCGACGACGCGCGGCTGCTGGAGTGCCTCGGCACCATCGCAGGCGACGACACCATCTTCGTCTCGCCCGTGCGCGGCACCTCGCCACGCAAGCTCTCGCAGACCCTCGAGTCGCTGCTCGGCCGGCCGCGCGGCCGCGACCCGCAGGCCTCACGCCTTCTCAGGAAGTAAGGGAGCTACACTTTGGTCCTCGCCAAGACCGACGCCGCCGGCGCCCGGGGTCTCCACCCCGAGGTGCTCGCCTTCTCCTCCTCGCTGTCGCTCGACCGGCAGCTCTTGCGGGAGGACCTGGTGGGCAGCCTCGCCCACCTCACCATGCTCTCGCGCCGGGCGATCATCCCGCGCGACCTCGCGGGCAACCTCAAGGCGAGCTTGCTCGAGCTGTGGGCCGGCCAGGAGGCCGGCACCCTGGTGCTGCCCGACGAGGAAGACGTCCACATGGCGGTCGAGGCGACGCTGACCACCGCGCTCGGCGCGCAGGCCGGCCTGCTCCACACCGCGCGCTCGCGCAACGACCAGGTCGCGCTCGATCTGCACCTGCACGTCCGCGAGCAGGCGGCGCTGGCGCTGGAGAAGCTCTCGGCGCTCCTCGGGCAGCTCGCGGCCATGGCCTCCGCGGGCCGCGACGTCCTCTTGCCCTCGTACACCCACCGCCAGCGCGCGCAGCCGATCTCGCTCGCCTACCTGCTCTGCGGCTACGGCGCGATGTTCGCCCGCGACGCCGAGTCGCTCGCCTTCGTGCTGCAGCAGGTGGACCAGCTCCCGCTCGGCGTCGGCGCGATCGGCGGCACTTCCCTGCCCACCGACCGCGAGATCCCGCGCGCCCTGCTCCGCTTCTCGCGCATCACGGTGAATGGCCTCGACACCGTGGGCAACCGCGACTTCGCGCTCGACTTCTGCTACGCGACCGCCCGCGCGCTCCTCCACGTGAGCCGCGTCGCCACCGACATCGTCGACTTCTCCACGGCCGAGTTCGGCTACCTCAAGCTCGACGGCGAGATCGCGATGGGCTCGTCGATGATGCCGCAGAAGCGCAACCCGGATCTCTTCGAGCTCCTGCGCGGCAAGAGCGGGCGCGCGGTCGGCAACCTCACCGCGCTCTTGGTGACGCTCAAGGGCCTGCCGGGCGGCTACAACCGCGACCAGCAGGAGGACCGGCTGCCGATCCTCGAGACCGGGCCGCTGCTCCGCACGGCCTTCGAGATGCTGACGCTCGGCCTGCGCAACGTGAAGTTCGACCCCGTGCGCACGCTCGCGGCGGTGAACGGCGACTACATGCAGGCCACCGACGTCGCCGAGGCGCTCGCGGAGGCTGGCGTCCCGTTCCGCACCGCCTATGGGTTGGTCGGCCAGCTGGTGCGCGCCTGCCAGGAGCGGGGCCTGCCGCTCGCGAAGGCCACCCCGGAGCTGGCGCAGGCGATCGACGCGCGCTTCACGTCAAGTGTGTTACTCGCCTGCGATCCAGCCCAGTCGGTGGCGCGCAAGCGCAACGCCGGCGGCACGGGGCCCGCGTCGGTGGCGGCGCAGATCGCGTGGCTCGAGCAGCGGGCCCAGGAGGTCGCGGCGCAGGCGGCGGCGGTGCCGCGGCTGTCGGCGCTGATCGCGGATCTGAGGGACGCCGCGCTCTAGGGCCTGTCCTCCAACCCCAGCGGGCACCGAGGCGGCTGCCCGGCGCTGCAAACTTCGTCCGCGCCGCAAGCGCAAGCCCGCGACGGCGTAGGGCGACCGCGACGTGGGGAAGGCCTGCGGTGGTAGCGCTCACGCCTCGGCGACCGCGGCGATCCGCGGCGCGTCCCCGCGCTCGATCGGCCTCCCTGTTTCGCCGCTCCACGCATGCGCCACCGCGAGCGCTCGAACGACCCCGTCCCGCACCGTGGCCACGTCCACGCCGCCGTGCCCCGCGTCGAGCGGCGTGAGCCGCTGCAGCGCGCTCACCAGCAGCCGGGCGCAGCCGGTGCTGCGGCCGTCGACGAGGCCCTTGTGGAGCGCCGCCGCGCAGAGGATGAGTCCCTGCAGGAGCGACTTCGTCTCCCCCGTCTGGGTCAGCCACTCCCCTTCCCAGACCTCGTGGGCTTCGAAGAAGCGCCCGCTTTGGTAGAGCGCGGCGCCTCTGGCGAGCGCGGTCGCGGCAGCCGGCGGGAGGCCTGCGCGCAGGGCTGCGGCCTCGAGCGGGCCGTCGGAGGGGAGGAGCGCTGCGGAGGGCTCGACGGGGAGGGGGGGCACGGAAGGAGGATGGACAAGGTCGCGCCGGGAGGCCAGCAGAAGCGCCCTGACCCCGGCACACGGGGCGCCGCGAAGGCGTTCGACTCGACGTTCGGCTCGACGGAAACCGCTGGCATCCACCGCGTCTCGCGGTAAGACGGAAGCCGACGCAGCCAGAGCGCCACCCCGTCGAACGAGTCCACCATGCCCCGCCCCAAGCGCGACTTCCTGCGCCTCACCGACCTCTCCCTCGACGAGCACCGCGCCCTCTTCGCCCGCGCCCGCGTGCTGCGCGCCGCCCGCGACGAGGGCCAGGTGATCACCACGCTGGCCGGCCGCACGCTGCTGCTCCTCTTCGAGAAGAGCTCCACCCGCACGCGGGTGTCGTTCGAGGCGGCCATCGGCCAGCTCGGCGGCACGGCCATCACGCTGCCGATGCAGGACAGCCAGCTCGCGCGCGGCGAGCCCCTCGCCGACACGGGCGCGGTGGTCTCGCGCTACGTCGACGCGATCATGTACCGGACCTTCGGCGACGACCGGCTGGCGATCCTCGCCAAGAGCTCGCGCGTGCCCGTGATCAACGGGCTCTCCGACGGCGGCCACCCGGTGCAGCTGCTCGCGGATCTCCAGACCACCGTCGAGAAGCTGGGCCCGCCGCAGCAGGGCGGCGCCTTCCCCGATGCGCTCGCCGTGCTGCGCGGCAAGCAGGTGGCCTGGGTCGGCGACGCCGCGTCGAACATGTGCCTGAGCTGGATCGAGGCGGCGAAGCTGTTCGGCTTCACGCTGCGGATCGCCGCGCCCGAGGGCTACCGTCCCGACGCGGCGCTGGTGGCCGGGGCCGGCCAAAGCGTGCGGCTCTGCTCCGTCAACGAGGCGGCCGCGGGCGCGGACGTGATCACCACCGACGTCTGGATCAGCATGGGCCAGGAGAAGGAGAAGGCCGCGCGGCTCTTGGCGCTGGCCGGCTACTGCGTCGACGAGGCGCTGATGGCGAAGGCCCCACCGCACGCCATCTTCCTGCACTGCCTGCCGGCGCACCGAGGGGAGGAGGTCACCGCGGGCGTCATCGACGGGCCGCAGAGCGCGGTGCTCGACGAGGCCGAGAACCGGATGCACGCGCAGAAGGCCCTGCTGGAGCTCTTGATCAACGGGCGGCTCGGCTAGCCGCCCTCGGCCTGAAGTTGGGGCGGCGAGCGACGCCGCCCCGGACGCCTACTTCGCGGCCGCGTCCTTGCTCTTGTCCTCCGCCGAGTCCTCCTTGCAGCGGTGCCCGAACTTGCTCGTGTAGTGATAGGCGTGCGGGTCCGGGCGCGCGATGCAGTGGAAGCAGGCCGCACGCTCGCCCCTCGTGTCGGTGCCCGGGAGGTTGCTGCACTCCTCCTTGGAGCGGTAGGCCTCGAGGTGGTGGCCCTTGGCGAAGACAGGGAGCCCCGAGCATAGGATGGCCGTGACGGCGGCAGCGCGCAAAAATGCAGAAAGCGGGTTCAAGAAGAGCCTCCGGTGAGTAGTGCGGACGGTGTATCCGGTACTTTTCGCGGCGACTGTAATGGGCGACCCCGGCGCGGTGCAATCCGATGGACGGCGGCTTGCGTCCCTGCCCGCCCTGGAGATTCAGGGTGGTGCGGTGAATCGCCGCGGGGCAAAGTCCGTCTTCCATGTGCAGGTGTGGGTCCGCTTGCGCAGGGTTGCCTTCGAGTGACCTCCGCGGTACGCACGCCGGTTCGGGCTCGGAGCTGATCGGAGGCACACGAGATGGGGATCAAGTCTTCTCTACAGCGGTGGTCTGTCCTCGGCGGCGCGTCGGTCTGCGCTGCCCTGCTGCTCTGCTGCGCTGCCCGCGCCGACTTGCCCGCGCCCGCTGCTGCTCCGGCCACCCCCAAGCCCGCGGCTGCGCAGAGCGCCCCCGCAGCCACTCCCCCGGCGCCCGCCGCGCCGCCCGCCCGCGCGCTTCCGCCCATCCCGGCGGGCCTCGGCCGCATCGCAGGCAAGGTGACGGTGGCGGGGCTCGCGCCCAAGCTCGCGCCCATCCCGGTGGGGAAGGACATGAAGATCTGCGGCACCAGCAAGCCGGATGAGGCGCTGGAGATCGGCCCGGGCGGCGGCGTGAAGAGCGCGCTCCTCTGGGACCCGCAAGGCCCGCCGCCGGCCAAGGGCTCCAAGCCGCGCGCCCGAGTGGCGCTGCTCGCCTGCCAGGTGGTGCCCCACGTCTCGGCGATGGCGGTGCCCGGCGAGCTCGTCCTCACCAACGAGGACGGCCTCTTCCACAACATCACCGCGACCGGCGACCACGCGTTCAGCTACGCGATGCCCATCAAGGGACACGTCATCCCGACCAAGCTGAGGAAGCCCGGCGTGCTCAAGCTCGAGAGCAAGAACCACCCGTGGATGAAGGGCTACCTGCACGCGCTGCCCACCACCGCGTTCATGGTCACCGAGGCCGACGGGACGTTCTACCTCGACCTCCCGCCGGGCAAGCACACGCTGCAGCTCTGGCACGAGCGGCTCGGGGAGCGCAAAGACCAGGTCGAGGTGGTGGCGGGCGAGACCACGCTGCACGATCTCGCGCTGGCGGCGCGGTAGGCGAGGGGCACCCATGGGCGCGCAGCTCGAGCCGCAGTTCCTCGTCGACTGGGTCCGCGCGGAGCTGGAGGCGGCCGGGCACGCGGCGCGCCTTGCGCCCTTGGTGGAGCGCGCGGTCACCGAGGGGCTGACCGAAGAAGAGGGTGAGCTCGACGCCTGCGGGCAGATCGCCGAGCGCAGCGGCTGGCTCGACGCGCTCGAGCGGGCCACGGGCGACCTGATCCTCGCCGAGGTTCGCGAAGCGCGCGGCGCCGCCGAGCGGCTCGAGCGCAGCGGCGGCGGCGCGGCGGTGGCGTTCCTGCGGTCCACGCCCGGCGCGGTGCAGCGGCTCACGCAGCTAGCGGCGGCGCTCGCGGGGGATCCGGCCGCGTCGGTGGCGGAGCTTCCCTCGCACTTGGGCGGCTCGCCCGGCTGCTCCACGAGGTAGCGCTCGCACCGCCGCTGCTCCCTGCTAAGGTGAGCAGATGGCCGATCCAACGCTCTCGCAGGCCACTGCGCCACCTGCCCCGGCGGCCGACGCGACAGCGCCCGAGGCCGCTGCTGCCCCCGCCGCGGGCGCCGGCGCTGCAGAGAGCCAGGCCGCGACCTCGCTGCAGCCGCTCGCGCCGGGACCCATCTCGGTGCCGGCCGCGGCCAACGCGGTTGCCGGGCGCATGCCGGTGGCCTACGGGCCGTTTGCTCGCTGGCTCTTGCAAGCGGCCTTCGGGCTGGTGGCGTTCCCCACCGAATCGGTGGAGGGCCTGCGCCAGATCGCCGCGCGGGCGACGCCAGTGTACGTGCTGCGCTCGTCGTCGCTGCAGCACCTGCTCTACTTCAACTTCACCTTCTGGAAGCTGGGCCTCCCCCTCGCGCGGGCCGCCACGGGCCTGGGGATCCGCGTCTTCGGCTTCTTCGCGCGCTGGTACATGGGCGGCAAGCAGCTGGCCGCCCAGAAGAGCGCGGACGCAGGAGACGACCGCGCCACCGCGGGCGTGCTCGAGGCGGTGAAGAGCGGCGAGAGCGCGCTGGTGTTCCTCCGGCAGCCGCGCACGCTGCCGGGCGTGGTCGCGCAGCTCTCGGACCCGTTCCCGGCCCTGGTGGAGCTGCAGCGCGCGTGGAACCGGGCCAGGGCCGAGGGCACGGCGCTGCCCGCGCCGCGGCCCATCGTGCTGGTGCCGCTGACGTTCCTCTGGCGCCGCCGGCCCCGGCAGCTGGGGCGCAACTTCTCCGACCTGCTGTTCGGCGACCCCGAGGAGCCCGGCGCCATCCGCGCCTTCCTCTCGTTCCTCACCCACCGCTCCACCTCGGTGGTGCGCGTCGGCGCGCCGGTCGAGCTGGCGGTCGAGGTCGAGAAGCAGCCGGCCCACGGCGACGACGATGCAGCGCACGCCGACTCGCAGGACCGTACGCCCGCTCCCGCCACGCTCGCCGAGGTGAAGGCAGGCGTCGGCCCGATCGAGTCGGCGCGGATCGCCCGGCGGGTGCGCGGCTTCTTGCACCAGCACCTCGCGCGCGAGAGCCGGGTGGTGACGGGCCCGCCGCTCAAGCGCCCCGAGCGGGTCAAGGACCTCGCGCTGCGCGACCTGACGCTGCGCCGCTCGCTGGCCGAGATCGCCCGCGAGCGCGGCCGCGCCGACGGCAGCGTCGAAGAGGAGGCGCGCGAGTGCTTGGATGAGATCGCCGCCCGCTACAGCCCGCTGGCCGTCGACCTGCTCAAGCGCCTGCTCGACGTCATCTTCAACCGCATCTACGACGGCGTCGACGTCGACCTGCGGGGCATCGAACACTTGAAGGAGACGATGGCCAAGGGGCCGCTCATCCTTTGCCCCTGCCACAAGAGCCACATCGACTACCTCATCCTCAGCTACGTGTTCGACGAGCACGGGATCCAGCCGCCGCACGTGGCCGCCGGCGACAACCTCAACTTCTTCCCGGTGGGCCGCCTGCTGCGGATGGGCGGCGCGTTCTTCATCCGGCGCAGCTTCAAGGGCGACAAGGTCTATCAGGCGACGCTCTCGGCCTACGTAAAGCAGCTGATGGGCGACGGCTTCACCCAGGAGTTCTTCCCCGAGGGCGGCCGCTCGCGCACGGGCAAGCTGCTCCCGCCCAAGTTCGGCATGCTGGGGTTCGAGGTGGACGCGTTCCTCACCGGCGTCAAGAGCGACGCCTGGTTCTGCCCGGTCTCGGTGAGCTACGAGAAGCTGGTCGAGGGGGCCAGCTACCAGCGCGAGCTGCTCGGCGGCGAGAAGCAGAAGGAGGACGCCAAGGCCCTGCTCGGCGCCACCAAGGTGCTGCGCTCGCGCTACGGGCGCATCACCATCCGCTTCGACGCGCCGATCTCGCTCAAGGCCCTCTTCGAGGAGAAGCAGCTCGACCCGAAGAACCACACCGCCGACGAGCGCCGCAAGCTGGTGGCCACGCTCGGCTGGCGGGTCTCGGCGGGCATCAACCGGGCCGCGCCCCTGGCGCCGATGGGGCTCGTCTGCGCCGCGCTGCTCTCGCACGACCGGCGCGGGATGGCGCAGGAGGAGGTCTTCGCCAAGGCCGAGTTCCTCCACACCGCCGCGCTCGACCTCGGCGCCCGCGTGCCCGACTGGATGCGCCAGCCTCCCGACAGCTCGCTGCCTCCTACGCTCCGCTCGACGGGCCTGCTCGAGCGCGCGCTGGAGACGCTGCGCGAGTCGGGCGACGTGCGGGCGCAGCAGGCGGGCGGCGAGACCTTCTACTCGGTGCCCGACGATCGCCGCTTTTCGCTCGACTACCACAAGAACGGGATCATCCACTTCCTGGTGGCGCCCGCGATCCTCGCAGGCGCGCTGCGCTCGTTCGGCGGGCAGGGCGCGCCCCCCTCCGAGCTGTTCAAGCGCGCCAAGGCCCTCTCGCGCCTGCTGAAGAACGAGTTCATCTACGAGCCGGGCCGGCCGTTCGAGGCCAACGTGGACGACGCGCTCGCGCGCCTCCTGCAGTGGGGCCTCGCGGAGAAGCGGCCCCACGACCGGGGCGAGGTGATCATCCCGCTCTCCTCGGGCCTCAAGAACCTGCTGCTGCTCAGCGAGCTGCTGCGGCCGTTCGCCGAGGGAGTTTGGCTGGTGGCCGACGCGCTCGCCGTGCTGAAGGACGGTCCGCTCGAGCCCAAGGAGTGGTCGCGCCGCGCGATGGATCGCGGCCGGGCTGCGTTCCTGGCGGGCCGCCTGCGCCGCAGCGAATCGCTCTCGAAGGCGCTCCTCGACAACGCGCTCGCCATGTACCGCGACCGCGGCGTGGTGGTGCAGGCAGAGGGCAAGGCCGGCAAGCTCTCGCTCGGCAGCGGGTACGCCGACAGGCTGCAGGACCTCACCGAAGAGGTCGACGTCTTCTTCAGCTAGAGCACCAACCCACCACCTCGACGCGCAGCAAGGGTCGCACGCCATGGCGCAGGAGAAGTCTCCAGAGAAGGCGCAGTCCGCCCGGGCGCGCGAGCCGTCGCCGCCGGCCCCTGCCCGGCCGCCCTCCGCGCGGCTGCCCACGGCGCCGCTGCTCGTCGCGCCCAACGGTGACCCGCTGCCGCTCCCCTATCGCTGGCTCCGCGCCAACGGGCTCGCGCGGCTGGTGCCGTGGACCTTCATCGACGACCCGCAGGAGGTGCAGCGCCTGCGCGGCGAGTTCGTCCGTGAGGTGACCGCGCCCAACGACACCGTCGTGCGCGACCTGCTGCCGTTCGCCGAGCGCAAGGACCGCGACGAGGTGGCCGGCTTCGTCGTCGAGGAGGGCAAGCTCAAGCAGGAGGTCGCGCTGGTGGCGCTCACCTGGCGCGGCCGTCCGGAGAAGCCCGGCTGGCCCGCGCTGCAGCGCTTCGACGACCTCTGGGTCTTCGCGCGCGAGGCGCTGATCGAAGACGCGCGCGAGTGGGCCAACGAGGAGGGCCTGCAGCGGCTGCTGGCGGGCAAGCCGCGCTGAGCGGCGGGCATGATCGAGGTCGCGGAGGGTGAGGCTTGGGGATCCGGTCGATCCAGGCCCCTCCTGTCCGCAAAGCGTACGCCTCTACCCGCTCGGTGTTCGCAAAGCGTACGCCGCTGCGCCCTGCGTCACGCGGACGCTGCTCCCTGCCCTTGATCCGCTGGGCGCTGCCGTCTACCGTGCGCGGCTCGAACCCAACGACGGAGCAACACCATGGCCTACCCCGCACGCGTCCGCGAAATCCTCAGCTGGTATCCCTCCGACAACCCCGGCACCCTCACCAACCTCGCGCGCCTGATGATGCACGGCCGCCTCGCGGGCACGGGCAAGCTGGTGATCCTGCCCGTCGATCAGGGGTTCGAGCACGGCGCGCTCCGCTCGTTCCAGCCCAATGTCGCCGGATATGATCCCGAGTACCACGCGCAGCTCGCCATCGACGCGGGCTGCAGCGCCTACGCCGCGCCGCTCGGCGCCATCGAGGCCATCGCCGGCAAGCTGGCCGGCGAGGTCCCGCTCATCCTCAAGGTGAACAACAGCGATACGCTGTCCAAGGGCCACTCGGCGATGTCGGCCGTCACCTCGGGCGTGAAGGACGCCATCCGGCTCGGCTGCGTCGGCATCGGCTACACCATCTATCCGGGCTCGGCCGCCCGCAACCAGCAGTACCAAGACCTGCGCGACCTCACCGCGGAGGCCAAGGCCGCTGGCCTGATCGTCGTCACCTGGGCGTACCCGCGCGGCGAGGGCATCACCGACAAGAAGGGTGAGACCGCGGTGGACGTCTGCGGCTACGCGGCGCAGATCGCCTGCCAGTTGGGCGCGCACATCGTCAAGGTGAAGCCGCCGGCCGACTTCATCTACCAGGACGAGGCGAGGAAGGTCTTCGAGAAGTACCAGGTCCCCACCGCCACGCTGGCCGAGCGCGTGAAGCACGTGGTGCAGTGCTGCTTCAACGGCAAGCGCATCGTCATCTTCTCGGGCGGAGAGGCGAAGGACACCGCGGCGCTGCTCGACGACGTGCGCGGCCTGCGCGACGGCGGCTCGTTCGGCTCGATCATGGGCCGCAACTCGTTCCAGCGCCCGCACGCCGAGGGCGTCAAGCTGCTGCAGGACGTGATGGACATCTTCGCCGGCAAACTCTAGAGCGCCAGCAGGCGGCGTCTCAGGCAGGCAGACCACGGGCCGTCGGTAACCGGAAGGTTATCGACGGCCTTCGCGCTTGGTCACTGCGGATCCGGCTCGAGCGCCGGCCGGGCCTCCAGCCACTGCGCGTCGGTGGGCGCCAGCTGCGCCTCGAGGTGCCCGCCGACGCCCGCCTCCAGGTCTCCAGAGCAGGGCAGCAGGTCGCACTCGAGCGTCACCCGCGGCGAGAGCCCCGCCTTGCGCGCGCCCAGCTCGGGGTGCACCAGCCCCGCCCTGCACTTGCGGCCAGGCGGGATCCAGAGCACCGCAGGCCCGCCCAGCACCGCCGTGCGCGCCTCCCAAGCCACCGCCGGGCTGCTCGCGGTGGCCTCGCAGACCGCCCGCACCGCCACTGCCGAGCGGATGGCCCCCTTGGGCCGCAGCACCTCCACTTGGAGGTGGACCGACCGCTCTATGCGCAGCTTGACGATGGCCGGCGCGCGGGCGCCCACCACCGTGGCGCCGAACTGCGTCTCTCCGTAGAACAGGTCTGGCGGGATCGCCTCGCACTTCCACGGACCCTTCTGCAGGCCGGGCCACTTGGCTTCGCCGAAGGAGTCGGTGATGCCGGTGAACAGGCCCATCCGCTCCGGGCCCGTGCACTTCACGCGCGCGCCCATCACCGGGTGGCGCAGGTCGTCCTCCACCTGCACCACCAGCGGCCCGGGCACCCGGAGCACCAGGAGCGCCACCGCGAAGATGCCGAGGATGATGGTCACCGCCAGCACGCCTTCGATGGTGCCGGGCAGCGGGTTCGACATCCGCGCCGCGAAGGTGCCACGCCGCCGCGGCGCAGGCCCGCCCTGGGGGGGCTGCTGCTCGCCCACCTAGTTGCCGCCCGGCGTGGGCGCTTCCTCGAGCGCGTCGCCCTTGGTGGGTTGGTAGCCGAACCGGGAGGCCGAGGCCTCGCCGCAGTCCATCGTGTCCCAGACCCCGCGGGCGCAGTCGAACTCCGCCTTCTTCTTGCAGACGATCTTCTTGCCCGGCACGAACTGGACGCGGGTCCGCAGGCAGCCGACGCCCTTGTCGCTGTTGGAGCTGCTCGAGCCGGTGGGGTTGGCCGAGCCGAGGCTGGCGAGCCGGCCCGCGCGCATCTTGCGGAAGGAGAGCGCGAAGGTGCCGGCCGGCGCCTCGATGGGGCACGAGTAGCCGTCCTGCCGGCACTTCTCGTCGACGCCCTTGCCGAAGAGCGAGATCTCGCCGGCGATGGCGTCGCCCTTCTCGTCGATGATGCTGATGTCGGTGTAGGGGATGTCGCCGTACTTTCCCCCAGTGGTGGCGCAGCCGGCGGAGAGCAGCGCGGCGGCGCAGAGGGCGAAGGCGGCGGCGGGTGGGAAGGAGGTCATGGCTGGTACTCCGCGCGGTTGTTGTCGGTCTCGTAGACCTCCACCTTGCAGATGCGCACCCGGCCGTCGTCGAACCGCTTGCCCAGCTCCATGCAGAGGAAGCGGGCCAGCTCTTCGGCGGTGGGGTTCCACTCGGTGAAGGGGGGCACTTCGTTCAGGTTGCGGTGATCGTAGGGCGCCAGGACCTCGAGCGCTGCCTTCTTGAGCAGGCCGAAGTCGAGCACGTAGGAGGTCTTGTCGAGCGCGCGCGCTTCGGCGTGCACCAGGACCTTGAAGTTGTGCCCGTGCAGCTCCTCGCACTTGGTCTCGCTGAGGCGGACCTGGTGCGCGGCGCAGAAGTAGAGCTGCTTCGAGACTCGCCAGGTGCCCATGTCGGAACTCTCTCGCGGCAGCCTTTACGTCGCTTCCTCGAGCTTTTGCAAGAACACCGAGCGCACCAGGATCTGCTTTCCGTTCATCTCCAGGAGGCCGCGCCGGGTGAAGTCGTTGAGCGCGCGGCTCACCGTCTCGCGCGAGGTGCCGATCAGGCCGGCCATCTCCTGCTGGGTGGGGCGCTCGCGGATCAAGACGCCGCCATCGACGGGCTCGCCCTGCTTGACTGCGAGGTCGCGGATGGCGCGGGCCACGCGCGCGTAGACGTCGAGCAGCGCCAGGTTGCCGATCACCTCGTCGGCGTGGCGCAGGCGGCGCGACATCTCGGCGAGGATGGCGAGCGCGGTGATGGGGTGGCCCGCGAGGTGGTTCTGGAAGGCGTCCCGGTCGAGGGAGAGCACCTCGCCGTCCTCGATGGCGACGACGTTCGCCGAGCGCGGCTGCTTGTCGAGCAGCGACATCTCGCCGAAGAAGTCGCCGGAGGACAGCACGCTCAAGATGATCTCGCGGCCGGTCTCGCCGTAGAGCACCACCTTGAACCGGCCGCGCGCGATCACGTAAAGGGCGTCGCCCAACTCCTCGTGGCTGACGATCACCGTGCCGGCCTCGGCGGGGCGCGGTCGCATGCGGGCGGCCAGATCGGCGAGCACCTCGACAGGGAGTCCGGAGAAGATGTTGACCTTCTGCAGCAGTTGGGCGGTGTCCAAGTGAGGAGATCCTCGTGGTGGCGTAAGCGCCGCATGCTCGCACCCAAATCACGCCGCGACAAGCCCGCGCCAATCCGCCACGCTTGACCTCGCGGCAGCGCGCCTCTATCACGCAGCCTGATGCGCGCGACCATCAACGGCGAGCCGCAGGACCTCCCAGGCGGCCTCACCGTCGCCGCGCTCTTGCAGCACCTCGGCGTGGGCGCGGGCCGGGTGGCGGTCGAGCGCAACGGCGCGGTAGTGAAGCGGGCGCAGCTCGAGAGCGAGCCCGTGCAGGACGGCGACGTGATCGAAGTGGTCTCTTTCGTGGGCGGCGGCTAGCGCCCAGCCTTCCAGCAACCAAGGAGTTGCCAAGTGTCTTCTCCATCGCAGACAGACAAGCTGGTCCTGGGCGGCCGCAGCTTCACCTCGCGCCTGCTCGTCGGCACGGGCCGCTACGCCGACTTCCCCACCATGAAGGCCGCGCTGCTCGCCAGCGGCGCCGAGGTGGTGACGGTCGCCGTCCGCCGCCTCGACCTGAAGGCGCAGGGCGAGGCGTCGCTCTTGCACTGGATCCCCGAGGGGATGACGCTGCTCCCCAACACCGCGGGCTGCTACACCGCCGACGACGCCGTGCGCACCTGCCGCCTCGCGCGCGAGCTGCAGATCGGCGGCGAGAACCCGCTGGTGAAGCTCGAGGTCCTGAGCGATCCGAAGACGCTGCTCCCGGATGGGGAGGCCACGCTGGAGGCGGCGAAGATCCTCGTCAAGGAGGGCTTCAGCGTGCTGCCCTACATGAGCGACGACCCCGTCCTCGCGCGCAAGCTCGAGGACGCAGGCTGCGCCGCGGTGATGCCGCTCGGCGCGCCGATCGGCTCGGGGCTCGGCCTGCGCAACCCGTACTCGCTGCAGATGATCCTCGAGGCGGCGAAGGTCCCCGTGATCGTCGATGCGGGAGTGGGCACGGCGAGCGACTGCGCGGTCTGCATGGAGCTGGGCGTCGCTGGCCTGCTGGTCAACACGGCGATCGCGCAGGCAAGGCTTCCCGTCGAGATGGCGCGCGCGATGCGGCTCGCCACCGAGGCCGGCCGCATCGCCTGGCTGGCCGGCCGCATCCCGCGCAAGCTCTACGGCAACGCCTCGAGCCCGCTGGGCGGCGTGATCGGCGCGCGCGGGTGAGCGGGGGGGCTCGGCTGCTGCTCATCACCGACGGTTCCCCGGTGCAGCTGCGCGCGCTCACGGCTGCGCTGGGCGTGCTCCCGCGTGGTGGGGCGCTGGTGCAGCTGCGAGCAAAGGGCCTGCCTGCGCGCGAGCTGCTCGAGCGGGCGCAGCACGCCCTCGGTCCGTGCGTGCGGGCAGGCGCGCCGCTGCTGGTGAACGATCGCGCCGACGTCGCGCACGCGCTCGGCGCCGCGGGCGTGCACCTCCCCGGGGGCGGCCTGCCCGTGCAGGAGGCCCGCTACCTGCTCGGGCCCGCCGCGCTGATCGGGGTCTCTTGCCATTCGCCCGAGGAGGTCGCCTTGGCCTCGCGCGCTGGCGCCGACTACGCGCTCTTCTCGCCGGTCTTCGCGGTGCCCGGGAAGGGCCCGCCGCAGGGCCTCGCCGGGCTCGCGCTGGCCGTGCGCGCGGCCCCGCTGCCCGTCTTCGCGCTCGGCGGCATCGACGCCTCCAACGCGCTCGCCTGCATGGAGGCCGGCGCCCGCGGGGTGGCCTGCCTCCGCTCGGTGTTCGGCGCCGCAGATCCTGCGGCGGCGGCGATCGCTGTGTGGCAAGCTGCGACCGCATGAAGCGGAAGCTCTGCGCCCTCCTCTGCCTGCTTCACTGCGCGGCGCTCGCGGCGACCCAGGCCCGCGCCGACGACACGCGCCACCAGGACTACCCGGTGGGCTCGCGCGCCCTCTCGCTCGGCGGCGCCTTCGCGGCCTTCGGCGACGACCCCTCGGGCCTGACCTACAACCCCGCCGGCATCTGCGATTCGCGGCAGCTGAACGTGGACGTCTCGGCCAGCCTCTACGGCCTCGAGCGGCAGGGCCAGGGCAAGATCAGCGTCGACCGCGGCACCTTCTCGCTCGCCACCCTCGCCACCCTCAACGTCATCCCGGGCGAGGCCGGCATCGTCAAGAGCTACGGGAAGCTCGACGACGTCGGCGCGCCGTATGCCATCGGCTTCGACGTCACCGTGCCCAGCTTCCGCACCTACGGGCTCGACGCCACCGCCCCCACCCGGCTGCACACCCGGGTGGTGGATCGCACCTTCGACGCCGCCGTCGGCGCGGCCATGCGCGTGGACGACCGGCTCAACCTGGGCTTCGGCCTCCACTTCGTGCTGCGCCTCTTCACCCAGAGCGAGGACGCCCTCTCCAGCGACGGCGCTCCCGACCCGAAGATCGGCGTCTACCACGCAGAGGGCGCCTTCTCGAACGCGAACCTGGTGCTGATGTTCGGCGCGAAGTGGCACCTCGACGACGGCTGGCTCGCGGGCCTCTCGCTCGGCCTGCCCGGCCTGCCGATCTGGTCGAACGGGACGGTGACCATCCAGGACATCGTCACCGATCCCAACACCCAGGGGCAGCACACCACGGTGAACTTCGTCGATCTGGCGGGGCTGCGCAGCCACACCTCGGTGCCGCTGGTGGTGCGCGCCGGCGTCGCCAAGGTGGCGAGCCACGCCTGGACGCTGAGCGGCCAGGTGACGTTCCACGCCGGCGCCTCGTACGACCGGTTCGACCTGCCCCAAGACGTCATCTCGCGCCTGCGCGTGCAGACCCACGTCGAGCGCAGCCCGGTGGTCGACTTCAACGTGGGCGGCGAATACCTCGTCAACCGCGACTATTCGGTGGCGATGGGGCTCTTCACCGACTTCAGCACCGCTCCCGCGCTCGCCGTCAAGGCCGACGGCTCGCTGCTGCCCGGCAGCAGCCGGCTCGCCAACGTCAGCCTCTACGGCGCCACCGCCACGGTGGGGATGCTGGGGAGACACTCGATCTCGCGGCTCGGCGTCTCGCTCGCGTACGGCGGCGGCGAGGACGCGGTGCCCAACGACCCGAGCGGCATCATCGATTCGCAGGGATATACGCGGGCGTCGGTGCGGCAGCTGTTCTTCTACGTGTTCCTGGCGAGCACGTTCCGGTACTAGAGCACCGAACAGCTTACCTCCCGTCGCCAGGGCGGCGATGGGCAGCGCATCTCGTCGTTGCTCCTCCTCGGAAACCGCAACGGGTTGACTCGTCGTCGC
>JAYWAO010000240.1:0-5344 GCA_043782365.1 Deltaproteobacteria bacterium | reverse complement strand
GGTGAATACGCCGTGCCGGCATCGGTGGTCCTGGAAGGTCAGCAAGCGATTGCGCCCGGCTGTCCCGGCTGCTCCGATTACGATTGCGAGGCGCGGTTCGTCGCCACACTGGTCGATACGTGAATCTCCACCTCGTCGCGCTCGCCGCGGGTCAGGGCGGGTGGGGTTCTCATCCTGATCAGCTGACTCACGGCTCTAGAGGACAATGCCGCTCAGTCAGCGGGGTCGAGGCACCCGAATCCGGCAATCCCATTCGCCCTGCGGACCTGGCCTACAAGTGGCTCTTCAAGAACGGTTACCGCCCTGAAGACGTCTACCGCAGCCTCTTCGGTGGCCTGAATGGAACGCGGATGGGATCGTATGCTTCGAAGATCCCCGACCAGCGCGATCGCTGGGCGCTGGTGGCCTATGTCCTCTCGTTGTCTCCCTCGGTTCGGCCGGTGCTTCACCTCGCCGACTTCGCAGCGGAGCGGGCGGAGAGAATTGGCCCCGACGGGCGCGTCCTTCCGCCTCGGCCAACGAGCGGCCCTTGACCGGCGGTCCTTCTCCCAGACCCAGCGTGCAGAGCGACATCGGGAGCGGCCGACCAGGTTCTTCCAAACAATGCTACGAGGTGGTCTTGTCCCACGCTCCGCCCGTTCCCGATCCTGCGCCGCTCTCCCCGTGGTGGAGGCGCGCCGTCCTGCTGGTGATGGCGCTCGGCTTCACGCTCCTCGGTCTGGTGACGGTGAAGACCTACCAGGGCGCGCCGCCCATCCCCGCGAAGGTGGTGGACGCCGCGGGCCGGCTCCTCTTCACCGGCGACGACATCATCCAAGGGCAGGAGGTGTTCCTCAAGTACGGCCTGATGGAGCACGGCACGCTCTGGGGCCATGGCGCCTATCTGGGGCCGGATTACTCGGCGGAATATCTGCACCGCACCGTGGAGATCGGCAGGGACGCGGTGGCCCAGGCCAGATACCACCTGCCGTTCAAGGGGCTCGACGCCTTGCAGTCCAGCGCCGTCGGGGCGGAGGTGAGGGGCCAACTCAAGCAGAACACCTACGATGCCGCCGCGGAGACGCTGCGGTTCTCGCAGGTGGAGGCCGCTTCGTTTCAGGCGCAGGGCGCGGAGTGGAAGGGCTACTTCAATGGTCCCAAGGCCGCGCCTGGTCTGCCCAGGAACCTCATCCGCGGCGCGCAGGAACCCGACCACCTCAACGCCTACTTCGCCTGGGCGGCCTGGGCCACCACCGCGCTCCGGCCCGGGACGGACTATTCATATACCAACAACTGGCCCTACGACCCCGAGGCGGGCAACGTCCCCACGAGCTCCGCCTATTTCTGGAGCGCGATGAGCCTGATCGTGCTGCTGGGCGGCCTCGGCGTCATCCTCACCATCTTCGGGAAATACGACTTCCTCGGCTGGGGCGCCGCGCGAGAGGCCCACGCCCATGAGGGGCGGCTGAGCAGCTGGTCGCTCACGCCCAGCCAGCAGGTGCTCGGGCTCTACTTCGCTGTGGTGGCCTTGCTCTTCCTGACGCAGGCCGCCCTCGGCGGCGTCATCGCCCATTACCGCGTCGAGCCCGACGGCTTCTACGGCCTCGATGTCGCCGGCCTGCTGCCCTACAACCTCGCCCGCACCTGGCACCTCCAGTTGGCGATCTTCTGGATCGCCACCGCCTGGGTGGCGGGCGGCCTGTTCCTCGCGCCGCTCGTCGGGGGCGGAGACCCGAGGGGTCAGCGCCTCGGCGTGATCGTGCTGCTCGGCGCGCTCTGTTTCGTCGTCTTCGGCAGCCTCCTCGGCGAGATGGCAAGCCTCCAGGGCAAGCTCGGCCGCCTCTGGTTCTGGCTCGGGCACCAGGGCAGCGAATACCTGGATCTCGGCCGCTTCTGGCAGGTGCTGCTCGCCGCCGCGCTCGTTTTTTGGCTGCTGCTCATGTTCCGTGCGCTGCAGCCCGCCATCCGCAAGGGCGACCAGGGCGAGCTGCCTCTCCTGTTTCTCCTCGCGGCGACCGCGATCCCGCTGTTCTATGTCCCGGCGCTGCTCTATGGGCCCCAGACCAACTTCGCCGTGATCGACAACTGGCGCTTCTGGATCATCCACCTCTGGGTGGAGGGCTTCTTCGAGCTCTTTGCCACCGTAATGGTCGCGGTGATTTTCTACCAGATGGGATTGGTCACGTCGAAGGCCGCCACCCGCGTCATCTACCTGGACGCGATCCTCTACCTGGCAGGCGGGATCGTCGGCACGGGGCACCACTGGTACTTCACCGGGCAGAGCACCTTCAACATGGGCCTCGCCTCCTGCTTCAGCGCTCTCGAGGTCGTGCCGCTGACGCTCCTCACCCTGGACGCGTGGGACTTCATCCGGATCAAGGACCAGACCTGCTCCGATTGCGGGCGGCCGCTCGTGTCCGGGCAGCTCTGGGCGATCAGGTTCCTCATCGCCGTGGGCGTGTGGAACTTCGTCGGGGCGGGCGTGTTCGGCTTCCTCATCAACCTGCCGATCGTCTCGTACTTCGAGGTGGGCACCACGCTCACGCCGAACCACGGCCACGCCGCGATGTTCGGCGTCTTCGGCATGCTCGCCCTGGGCGTGCTGGTGTTCTGCATGCGCGCGCTCCATTCCGACACCGCGTGGAATCGCGCGGAGAAACACATCCGCCGCGGCTTCTGGGGGCTGAACATCGGCCTCGGGCTGATGATACTGCTCGACCTCTTCCCCGCGGGCGTCCTCCAGCTCTGGGATACGATGGAGCACGGCTATTGGCACGCGCGCCGCCTGGAATACCTCCTGGGCGGCACCTACCACACGCTGGAATCGATCCGCATCGTCGCGGACCTGATCTTCCTCTTCCTCGGCGCCCTGCCGATCGCCTGGGCCACGCTGCAGTTGGTGCTGACGCGGGAGAAGCGGGCCGAGACGGCCTGAGCGAACGTCGCGACTGTTCCTAACGCGGCGGTCCAGTCGTCCCGCCTCGGTGTGGGGGGCACTTCAGCCGCCCGTCCCGTCGCGCCTGTGCGACCAGGACGGCCAGGGCGCAGGACAAGAGCCGCGTGCGCAGGCTGTCCGCCCGGCTGGTCAAGATGATGGAACCCGCGCGCCCATCACAATGCCCGCAGCGTCGGCATGGCTGACGAGCGCCAGCTGTTTGGCCAGGATATTCCCTGACTCGATCTCCGGCGCCAGCAGGATATCGGCATCGCCCGCGACATCTGAAGCGATGCTTTTCTCTGCCGCCGCCTCTCCGTCGTTCGCGTTGTCAAAGGCCAGAGGCCCATCGATGATGCACCCGGTCGGACTAGTGCCGCGCGCCGAAAGTGTCTCCCCCATGTGATCGGTCTGCAGCGGCACGCCCTGGGCCACACTCCAGATAGGGGTAGGAGCGGCCGGTTGTGACCCCGGCCGCCCCTCCCACCGAACCGTGCAGGCGGTTTTCCCGCACACGGCTCTCCGGTCAACGGTTCACCCCTGAGGGGGCTTTGCAAGCTGCTCGGGCACTGGTCATTGAGAATAACCCGAGGTCGCCAAAGAAGACGTTGGGCCAGCGCAGATGGTCGTTGCCACGTCCCCGCCCGCGTCGTTTCTGTCGCTTGCGGAGGATGCTCCGCAGCCGCATCCGCACCCACTTGTCGAGTGCAGCGAGTCCGGCCGCGCAGCTGTGCTTGAAGTATTCGAAGAAGCCCCGCGCCTTCGGGTTGAGCTTCGAGATGATGCACTCGAGGCTGTTGCCGTTGGTGCGTTGCGTGTGCTTGCGCACTTCTTCCCTGAAGTTCGCCACGCTCTTCGTGCGCGGCCATCTCCGCAGTCCTCTGCGGTTGCGCTCGAAGCGGTAGCCCAGGAAGTCGAAACCTTGACCCAGTTGGTTCATGTCCACCACACGGGTCTTGGTTGGGTGCAGTGTCAGGCCGGCTTGCTCCACCCACTGCCGGATCGTATCCAGCGCACGCTGCGCCTCAGCTTCGTCACCACACAGCACGACGAAGTCGTCGGCGTACCGCGCCATCTTGAATCCACCCTGCTGCATCAAGTGATCGAGTGGGTTCAAGTACACGTTCGCCAGCAGCGGCGAGAGCACAGCTCCCTGCGGAGTTCCTGTCTCCGGCGACCATTCGCGTCCTTCTTCCAGAATTCGTTGCCGCAGATACGCAGCGATGAGTTCCAGCACTTTCCCGTCCGCCACGCGCTGGCCTACCAGCGTCATCAGTCGGTCGTGCGGGATCGTGTCGAAGTACGATTTCAGGTCTGCGTCGACTACCCACAGACGGCTCTCGTCGAGCCATCGCGCGACCTCTCGCAACGCGTCCTTGCATCCTCTCCCCGGTCGGAAGCCGTAGCTACGTTCAGCAAACTCCCTCTCGAAGATCGGCTCGATCGCGTTGTTCAAGGCCTTCTGCACCACCCGGTCGCGTACCGTCGGGATCCCCAACGGTCGAAGCTCCTTGCTGCCGGACTTTGGGATGTACGTCCGTCGAATTGCCTGCGGCTCGTAGCGTCCTTGCCTCAGCTCTTCGTGCAGCCGCTCGATGTTCGCGTCCAGGTGCTTTTCGAATATCTCCACGGTGACTCGATCCACGCCCGCGCTCCCCTTGTTGGCGATGACCTTGCGGGCCGCCGCGCTCAGGTTGCCCTTCGCGTAGACCTTGTCCATCAGGCTGAACCACTTGCCTCCTTTCACTCCCACTTCGAGAGCTGCCAGCATGCGGTCCGTCCACACGGCGCGTTCCACCCAGCCGTACTGCCGATTGCTGGGACTGCCTCCGCCTTGCTTAGCCGTTTCCGGCACTCTCGGCGGTTCTTCTTCGCGTCGCGTCTTCATCGCGCATCCATCTCCCTGGACCCCTTTGCTCCACGCCCGTTACGGCGCTTCGCGGCTCCTATGGGTCCTCTGACTCCCGCTCGGCTCTCTCCACCGGTCGGGTCTCCCCGCTTCACGCACTTCGCCTTCCAGACCATTCCGTCTCCAACCACCCGACGCCGTCCCATCACCGCTTTCACACGCTACCCGTCAGCGTGATGGGCTTTCCCGGGTCTCCCGGGATCCGGGCTTCGCCCCTGGCTCGCAGGCTCGCCACAGCGCAGGCCGAATCGAGTTTCTCTCGTACGGACTGGACGTTCACCTCCGGATGCTCTCCACCTCGCCTTCGGATTCGGCACGTTTCCCTTCTCCTTCGACGACGCAGTCACCTTCGGTTACGGGCCGGTGAGCGGATGCCCGGCGAGGACTCTCACCTCGCTGACGATGTGCGCTCGCGGGCGCACGAGCCCCGGCAAATGCCGGGGCTAGAAAAGCGGCCGCCCTCCGGGCTGCGTGCCACGATCCTTCCAAGGCTCCCGAAGAAGCCGGCAACGGTCGTTGCG
>JAYWAO010000239.1:0-1896 GCA_043782365.1 Deltaproteobacteria bacterium | reverse complement strand
GAGCCGCACTTCCCGGTGCTCCTGGAGTGAGGCCCCTACCAGCGGGGCAGCTGCAGACCGATCAGATGGGGGAGACACTTTCGGCGCGCCGTACTAGTACCGCGCGTCCGAAGTCTCTCCCCTATGTGGCTCAATACCGGTCAAACAACTCCGGTCGAGGCACCCCGATCAGGAGCCCCGGCAAATGCCGGGGCTCCCGCAGTGCGGCCCATAGGAGCGAGGTAGCTGCAGACCAAGCAGATGGGGGAGACTCTTTCGGCGCGCGCCACTAGGCGACCGTGAGGATCTCCGCGCCGTCCTTCGTCACCACGATGGTGTGCTCGAACTGCGCCGAGCGCTTGCCGTCGGCGGTGACCACGGTCCAGCCGTCTTCCCAGTCGAGGTGGGCGCCCGTGCCGAGGTTCACCATCGGCTCGATGGTGAAGATCATCCCCTCCTCCATCAAGGTGGTGGCGCGCCGCTCGTCGTAGTGCGGGACCTCGGGCGGGCAGTGGAACTTCTCGCCGATGCCGTGGCCGCAGTAGGCGCGGAAGATGGTGCAGCCCTGCTGGTTCGCGTGGTCCTCGATCGCCTTGCCGAGCGTGCGGATCTGGCGCCCGGGCTTGACCGCCGCGATGCCCACCTCGAGGCACTCGCGGGCGACGCGGATGAGCTTCTCGCCCTCAGGGTCCATGCTGCCCACCGCATAGGTCGCCGAGCAGTCGCCGTGGACGCCATCGAGGTAGATGGTGATGTCGAGGTTGACCAGGTCGCCGTCGCGGAGCGGGCGCGCGTCGGGGATGCCGTGGCAGATGACCTCGTTCACCGAGGTGCAGAGCGACTTGGGATACCCCCGGTAATTGAGCGTGCTGGGATATCCCCCGCGGGCGAGGTAGGCGGCGTGGCAGATGGCGTCGAGCTCGTCGGTGGTGACGCCCGGCTTGACGGAGCGAGCGGTCTCCAACAGCACCTCGGCGGCGGCCTTGCCGGCGCGGCGCAGGCGATTCAGGCGGCGCACCGGATCGGGATCTCGTGGCAGGCCCGGGCCAGGCACGCCGGTCTCGGCGTAGTCGGGCCGCGCGATGTGCGCGGGCACGATGCGCGTGGGGCTCTGCGCGTGCGGGCGCACCGGCGGGAAGCGGGCGAGGCGCGTCTTCTCCTCGGCGGCGAGGGCCTGCTCGTCGGCGCTCTTGTGGCACTTCTTGTACTTGTCGCCGCTGCCGCACCAGCACGGGCGGTTCGAGGGCGGGAGGAGGGCGGGGCGCGTGGGCGCGGCTGCGGTGGCGGTCTGCGGCGAGGTCATCGAAGGAGCGCAGGGTAGCGGGCGGACGCTCCGAGGGCAACAGCGGAGGCTGGCGCCGCCCTCTGCGTGAGCCACGGCGGCGGCCGCTCGGTGGGTCCCGCTGATCGGGCGCGGTAGGCGTCGAGCAGCACCTTCCCCTTGCGCCCGCGTCCCCTCCCGGGCATCCAAGGAGCTCAGATGCTCTCGCCTGAACTCCAGCGCAAGCTCGACCTGCTCCCGGTGACGCCGGGCGTGTACTTGATGAAGGACCGCCAGGGCGAGGTGGTCTACGTCGGCAAGGCGCGCAACCTGCGCGCGCGGGTGAACCAGTACTTCCAGCCGCAGACGAGCGACACGCGGCGGTTCATTCCGTTCCTCGAGGAGCTGCTCGGGGACCTGGAAGTAATACTCACCCCCTCCGAGAAGGACGCGCTCCTCCTCGAGAACGAGCTGATCAAGAAGCACAAGCCGCGCTTCAACGTGCGGCTGCGGGACGACAAGAACTTCATCTCGCTGCGGCTCTCGCGGACGCACCCGTATCCGCGGCTCGAAGTCGTCAGGCGGATTCGCAAAGACGGCGCGCGGTACTTCGGGCCGTATTCGAGCGCGTCGTCGATAAGGGAGAGCTTGCAGGT
>JAYWAO010000238.1:0-14774 GCA_043782365.1 Deltaproteobacteria bacterium | reverse complement strand
CTTCTCGGCCGCCGGCCACGCCGCGGTGGACGCGTTCCACGCGGCGGGCATCGCCGCCGGCGGCAAGGACAACGGCGCGCCGGGGCTGCGCACGGAGTATGCGCCCGACTACTACGCGGCGTTCGCCTTCGACCCGGACGGGAACAACGTCGAGGCGGTCTTCCAGACGCAGTAGCGGTCAGTCCGGGCGGCAGGGGGACGTACCCTGCGCGCCTGCGGCGGCCGATCGGCTCACCCGTCGAGGCCGAGCACGAACTTCAGCGCCTCCTCCAGCTGGCGTAGCCTCGCTCCCGAGAGAGCGCCGGCTCGCTCGAGCAGGTCGGCCTTCGGCAGGTTCGTCAGGGCATCGCAGTTGACGACGCACGGCCTTGGAAGGCCCTCGGCGCGCCCTACCTTCACCTCGGCCGAGAAGCCGCGGACCGTCGTCGTCACGGGCGCCACCAGGACCAGCGCCCGCACCGCGTAGGCCTCGTCGCGGGAGAGCAGGACCACCGGCCGGCGCTTGTCGGCCATCGCCCACCAGACCTCGCCGCGCTTCACTCTGCGTCCCACGCCACCCGCGCCAGCGCAAGGCGGGCTGTCCTGCGTGCGCGCGCGACCTCTGCGGTCGACTCAGGATGGGCCCGGTACCCCTCGACGTAGCCCTGCACGCGCGCGCGGCGCTCCTGCTCGGCCAGCAGTCCGGAGAGCGCGCGGGCGATCAGCGCGCTGCGGCTCTCGCCGGTGCGCGCCCTCAACCGCTCGGCGGACGCGAGGAGGGTGGCGTCGAGGCTGCAGGCGATCTTCGCGGTCCGGGCGGTCACAGTATGATTGAGTCATACCCGCGGGGACGGTGTCAAGCCAGCGCGCCTACAGCCAGCGCGCCTACGCCTCCTTCTTCTTCGCCCCCAGCTTGTCGGTGAACGCGAGCAGCAGCGCCGACACCACGAACACCAGGTGCATCCCGGTCTGCAGCAGGGTCTCGCTCTGCGGCCGCGCGCTGATGTTCACGAAGGTCTTCAAGAGGTGCACGCCGGAGATGCCCACCAGCGAGGCGGCCATCTTCACCTTGATGCTCCCGGCGTCCACCTTGTCGAGCCAGTCGGGCCGGTCCTCGTGGTCGTCGAGGTGCAGGCGGCTGACGAAGGTCGCGTAGCCGCCGATGATCACGATCACCACCAGGTTCGACACCATGGTGATGTCGATCAGGGTCAGCATGGTGAGCATGAACACCTCCTCGGTGAGCGCGTTCGCGCCGTGCACGAGGTGCCACAACTCGAGGAGGAAGCGGTAGCAGTAGACGAAGCCCGCGGCCGCGAGGCCCAGGTACATCGGCGCCTGGAACCAGCGGGAGAAGAAGAGGACGCGCTCGACGGCCGATTCGATGCGATTGGCGGTGGGCATGAGGGGTGAATCCTAACCCGCGGCCGCTGCAAATGCCGAGGACGGCAAGCCGCCTGCGCCGCCTCCAAACCCGCGCAAAGCCTCGCAGCGAAGAGGGCCGGCGCCCCGGCCCGATACTCCTGCCCCCGTGACGCGCCCGCTCTACGTGCTCGCCGGCCGCGTCCGCGCCTTCGCCCACTCGCGCAGCCGCCCGATCTCCTCCCGCAGGGTGGTGGAGAGCGGCAGGGTCTCCGCCACCGCCGCCTTCAAGTGACCCTGCCCGAGCTCGGCCTTGTCGCGGAAGGCGAGGTGCAGCCCGGCGATCACCGCCGCCTCGATCTCCGCGCCGCTGTACCCCTCGGTGAGCGCGGCGAACGCGGGCAGGTCGAACCGCCGCGGGTCGCGCCCACGCCGCGCCAGGTGGATGCGGAGGATCTCCTCGCGCTCCTGCGCCTTCGGCAAATCGATGAAGAAGATCTCGTCGAACCGCCCCTTGCGCAAGAGCTCCGGCGGCAGCGCCTCGATGCGGTTGGAGGTCGCCACCACGAACACCGGCGCGGTCTTCTCCTGCATCCACGTCAGCAGCGCGCCGAACACGCGCTGCGAGACCCCTGCGTCGTTGTTCCCCGAGCCGCCCACGCCCGAGAGCCCCTTGTCGATCTCGTCGATCCAGAGCACCGCCGGGGCCACGCTCTCGGCCACGCGGATCGCCTTGCGCACGTTCTCCTCCGAGGCGCCGATCAGGCCCGCGAAGATGCGGCCCATGTCGAGCCGCAAGAGCGGCAGGCGCCAGCTGGCGGCGATCGCCTTCGCGGTCAGGCTCTTGCCGCACCCCTGCACGCCGAGCAGCAGGAGCCCCTTGGGCGCGGGGATGCCGAACTTGCGCGCGGGCTCCCCAAAGGCCGATTCGCGCGCCAGCAGCCAGGTCTTGAGGTGCTCGAGGCCGCCCACGTTGCCGAGGTCGGTCTCGGCGGGAAAGTACTCGAGCAGGCCGCTCTTGCGGATCACCTGCCGCTTCTCGTCGAGCACCAGGGCGATGTCGTGCTGGTCGAGCCGGCCGTCGTTGGCGATCGCCTTGGCGAAGGCGTTCTCGGCCTCGCTCAGCGTCAGGCCCTGCGCCGCCTTGATGAGCGCCTCGGCGTCCTCTTTCGAGAGGTCGACGATGGCCTTGTTGCCCTGCCGGACGACGGCGGCGATCTCGCGCAGCAGCTGGTACAGCTCGCGGAAGGTGGGCAGCGGCACGTCGATGACCGAGATCTCCTTCTCCAGCTCGACGGGGATGTTGAGCACCGGCGAGAGCAGCAGCACCGTCGTGAAGGTGGACTTCAAGTCCTGCGCCAGCTCCCGCAGCGCCCGCACCACGGTCGCGTCGCCCAGGTACGGGTGGAAGTCCTTGAGCACCACCAGCGCCGGCGTCGCCAGCTTGCCGATCCGCGCGAGCGCCTCCACGGGGTCGGGCCGGCCCTCGGCGAAGGCGCCCACCGCGCTGGCCACCGTCTGCGGTCCGCCGGCCTTGCGCAGGCCGCGCGTGCAGCTCCAGGTCCACAGCGTCTTGCCGTGCGCCGCGGCGAGGTCCTGCAGGATGGTGTCGAGCCGCGACTCCTCCCAGGACACCAGATAGACGAGCGGGTAGCGGGCGCGGATGAGGGTGTCGAGCTCGCGCACGAAGCGCGGGTGCTGCTCGGGCGGGGTCGTGTTCGCGAGGTCGGTCGGCTCGGAGGCCATCGTTCACAAATACCACTGGCCGGGCCCAACCCCGCCCCGTGCTAGGATCTTCCGCGGATGATCTCGGCCAAGCTCACGGAGAAGCTGCGCGCTTCCCGCTCCCTCCCCAGCCTCCCGGCGGTCGCCGTGGAGCTGCTGCAGCTGTGCCAGGACCCCGAGGTGGAGCTGACCCGCATCGCCGGCCGTCTGGAGCACGACCCGGCCCTGGCTGCGCGGCTCCTGCGGGTCGCCAACTCGGCGTTCTACTCGGGCGGCGCGGAGGTGAAGACGCTCAAGCGGGCCGTCTCGATGCTCGGCTCCAACTCGGTGATGACGCTGGCGCTCAGCTTCTCGCTGGTCTCCACGGTGCGCGGCCTCAAGGGCTTCGACCACGCGAGCTTCTGGCGGCGCGCGCTGCTCGCGGGCCTCGCGGGGCGCTGCCTCGCGCGGCGGACGGGCCAGGACCCCGACGAGCTCTTCCTCGCCGCGCTCTTCCAGGACCTGGGGATGCTGGCGCTCAACGCGGCCTTCCCCACCTACAGCGCGCTCGCCGCCGAGGCGCAGGGCGACCACGCGCGGCTGGAGCGGCGGGAGGAGGAGACCCTCGGCGTCGCCCACCCGGAGGTGGGCGCGTGGCTCGTCGAGGAGTGGCACCTGCCCGCGTACCTCGGCTCCGCCGCGCTCGCGAGCCACGACCCGCGCCGCATCCCCCAGCAGCTCTCGGGCAACGCGCAGGCGCTCTGCAGCTGCGTGGCGCTCTCGGGGCTGGTGGCCGACGTCTGGTGCGGCCAAAACCCCGTGCAGGCCTCGCGGGACGCCGGCGCGCAGGCGGTCGAGCTGCTCGGGCTCGACGGCAACGACTTCTGGGAGGTCCTCTCTGCGGTCGGCGAGGAGTTCTCGGCGGTCTCGGCGCTGTTCGAGGTCGAGCTCGACGAGGCGCGGGTCCGCGACGTGCTCGACCAGGCCAAGGAGACGCTGGTCGAGGTGAGCCTGCGGACCTCGCAGCGTGCGGCCCGGAGCGAGCAGAGCCTCGCCACGCTGGCGCACGAGCGACGGCAGCTCGAAAGCCGGGCCGCGCGCGATCCGCTCACGCAGCTGTTCGGGCGCGACGTCGCCGAGGCGGAGCTCAAGGTTGCGCTCGCCTCGGCGGCCGAGTACCAGCGGCCCGCCGGGCTGCTCGCCATCGGGCTCGACCAGTACGCCGCCGTCCGTGAGCAGCGCGGGCTGCTCGAGGCCGACACGCTGCTGGCGCTGGTGTCGCGCGCGCTGGAGGGCTGCATGCGGCGCGCGGGCGACGTCTTCACCGCCGGCAGCGCCGGGACCTTCCTGGCGGTGCTGCCCGGGACCAACCTCGCCGGCACTGCCGTGGTGGCCGAGCGGATGCGCGCCGTGGTGTCCCGGCTGGTCCGGCCCGGCAGCTCGCCTGGCAGCCTGCCCGGAGCCCTCGGCCTCACGCTCTCGGTGGGCGTGGTCTGCCAGGAGGTCGAGCAGGCCGCGGAGCCCGCCTCCCGGCTCCTCGCTCGTGCGGGAGAAAGGCTGGCGGCCGCGCAGGCCACTGGCGGAGACAACGTGGTCACCTGAAGCACACCTGCAGCAAGACCTGGGAAGCTGCGGGCCGGCGGAAGGCCGGACCCGCCTCTCGGGAAGGAGCCCCTGCAAGCGATGGCTGCAACACTCGAGCAGTTGGTAGAGGACGGGATCGTCGACGAGGTGCTGGCCCGCCTCAAGAGCGGGAAGGAGGCCGACGTCTGGCTGGTCCGCCACGGCGACAAGACGCTCGCGGCCAAGATCTACAAGGACCGCGCCTTCCGCAGCTTCAAGAACGACGCCGGCTACAAAGAGGGCCGCGCCGTCCGCAACTCGCGCACCCAGCGGGCGATGGACCGCGGGAGCAAGTTCGGCCAGGCCGCCGCCGAGGAGGCGTGGAAGTCGGCCGAGTCCGACGCGCTCCACAAGCTCTTCGCCGCCGGCGTGCGCGTGCCCGAGCCCGTGCTGTTCTACGACGGCGTCCTGGTGATGAACCTCGCCACCGACGGCGAGGGCAACGTCGCGCCGCGCCTGATCGACGCCTTCATCCCCGAGGAGCAGGCGGCCGCGCTCTACGCCGACCTGCGCGCGCAGGCGATCAAGATGCTCACCTGCGAGCTGATCCACGGCGACCTCTCGCCGTACAACGTCCTGCTGGCGGCCGAGGGGCCGACCATCATCGACTTCCCTCAGGTGGTCTCGGCCGCCCACAACAGCACCGCCGAGAGCTACTTCAAGCGCGACCTCGAGAACCTCCGCGAGTTCTTCTGCTCGCTCGACGCCACGCTGCAGGCCCGCACCCAGTACGACGCGGCGGAGATCTGGCACGCCTACGTCAAGCGCGACCTCACGGTGGACTTCGTGCCCAGCGGCCGCGCCCCCCCCGAGGTGCGCAGACAGGAGCGCGCGCCCCGGCCCGGCGGCGCGGCGCCCCAGGTCAGAGGTCACAGTCAGCCGGGCAACGGGCAGCCGGGCCAGCGGCCGCAGCAGGGCCAAGCGCAGGGCAAGCCGCAGCAGGGCAAGCCGCAGCAGGGCAAGCCGCACCAGGGAGTGCCGCAGCAGCAGCAGCAACCTGGGCAGGATGGGCGGCCTCACGGGCAGCAGCGTCACCCGCGCGGGCCGGGTCCGCAGCAGCAGGCCCCACGGCAGGCGCCGCCGCCGCAGGCTCCTGCACCCAGCGCTCCGCTCGCGGCCCCGGCCCAGCCCGGCCAGCACCACCAGCGCGCCGGGCCGCGGCACCAGCAGGGTGCCCAGCAGCACCAACGCGGCGAGGCAGGGGGGCCGCGGCCGGCCGCTCCGCAGCAGCGCGGCCAGCGCCCGGGGCAGCCAGGGCAGCAGGGCGGACGGTCGGACGCAAACCGCAGCGGCAACCGGACTGGCAAGCAGTTCCCTCCGCGCGCGGCGCCGTCGCCGGTGGTGGAGCGGGTGGTGCGGCCGTCGCTGGGATCGCAGGCCGGGCAGCCGGCGCCGGGCGGCAGCGGACCGGCGCCGGGCAGGCCGCGCAGGCAGTAACACTCCTAGTAGTGTTACTCTTGTTCTCTCGGCGTTGCTGCCGCGGCGCTACCCATGCGCACGAGGCTGCGCCGGCAGCCGCAGCTCGAAGGAGACGGCCCACCCGGGCCGCGCCGCGAGCTGGAACGTCCCGCCGTGGGCCTGGGACACCAGCTTGCACAGGTAGAGCCCGAACCCGCCGCTGCGCCAGGCCCGCCGCTCGCCGCGCTGGGTCGCCCGCTCGACCAGCGTCGCGTGGAGCTTCTCGGGCACGGGCGCGCCGGTGTTGCTCACCGTGAAGACCGTCTCGCGTGCGTCGGTGCGTGCAGCCAGGCCGATCCTGTCGCCGCTCTTCATCCGGCGCAGCGCGTTCGCCAGCAGGTTCTCCAGCGCCCGCCGCACCAGCCGCTGGTCGAGCACCGCCCGAGCGTCCTGGTCCACCTCGAGCTCGAGGTGGACCCCGGCGGCGGCCGTCCGCGCAGCGTTGGCGTCGGCGACCTCCTCGAGGAGCGCGCGCAGCTCGGTCGAGGTCTGCGCAAACGTCGGCAGCTGCTCGAGCTGCGAGACCAGCAGCAGGTCGCCCAGCATCTCGTTGAGCCGCACCGCCTCGCCCCGCGCGAGCAGGGCGCTCTCGGCGTCGCGCCCGAGGCCGGCCCCTGCGAGGGCGCCGTGGATCAGGTCGAGGAGGAGGATCACCGAGCCGAGCGGGCTGCGCAGGTCGTGCACCAGCATGTGCGCCAGCGCGTCCTTGGCGCCGCGCAGCGACTCCATCTCGTCGTCCTTGGCGAGGAGCACGGCGCCCTGCCTGCGGGCGAGGTCGGTGAGCGCGCCGCAGAGCGCCGCTTTACCGGAGCGCAGCGCCAGGGCCCCGAGACCCGCGGCGGCGAGGGCGAGGAGCGCGACTGGCAGCCAGCCAAAGCCCGCGACTCCTCCACGCAGGGCGTCGCCGCAGAGACCGCCCAGCGCGACCAGGGCCACCACCAGCCCGCTGACGAGCAGCGAGAGGCGCAACCCGAAGCTGCGGCGGACCTCGACGACGGCCCGCCGGACCAAGGCCGGCACGTCCGGTTCGTTCGTCGGCTGGGTGTCGCTGGGGAGGGGGACGTCCATGCGAACCCGTCTTATCGGCCTTCCCTACAGAAAAGTGTAGGCTCGTGTCCGAGGCTCCCTCGCCCTTGGCGACGGCGAAGTCTTCACCTCAGCTCGCTGCTCAAGCCTCCTGCGAGACCAGCCGCTGCAGCACCTCGAGCAGCGAGGCGAGCCTGCGCCCCGCACGGCCCTGGCCCGCGCCCGGCGGCAGCGCGGTCTGGCCGAGCAGCCGCACCGCCTGCTCCACGCCGCCCGGACGCCGCCGCAGCCGCCGCGCCGCAGCGACGCGGAGGTCGGCGAAGTCGCGCTCTGGCGCGCCCTCGGCCCGCAAGAGCCCGAGCGCGTAGGGACCCCAGCCGCAGAACAGATCGCCCGGCCGCACGAACCGCTCGAACCGCGCCAGCGCCAGGGCGACGGGCTCGCCTGCCAGCAGCGTGGCCGCGGGGAGCTCGACGTGGGCGGGCACGTTGGGCCCGAGCGGGCGCCGGGGCGCGATCAGGGCCTCGAACTGCTCGCCTGTGTGCGGCCGCACCGCCACCAGCTGGATCAGCTCGGCCTCGCCCTCCACCTCGGTGGCGTCGATCGACCAGGCGTTCGCCTCGGCGTAGAGCGCCACCACGTCGGCCGGCCGCGCGCGCAGGGCCGCGACCGTGACGTCGACGCGGGGCCGCGTGCTCTTCTTCTCGCGCCGCCGCGGCGGACCCGTGCGGGCCTCGCGCTCGTGGATCTGCAGATCGACCATCTTCTCGAAGGCGGTGAGGATCGGCCGGAACCGCTCCGCGTCCCCCTCGAGCGCGCCGAGCAGGTGCACCACCGCCTCGATGGTCGAGACGCACTCCTCGGACGGCTCGGCGCGGATTCGATAGTTGCTCGGCTGCAGCGGCTTGAACGCCAGCCGCGGCAGGTCCTGCAAGAACGGGTTCTGCTTGATCACCTTGCGGGCCTGCGACCAGGTGCCGTCGATGACGATGACGGCCTTGGGCGGCTCTCCCTGTAGCGCAGCCGGGTCCTGCGCGCCCGCGCCCGGAAAGAGCAAGGCCGTGCCCGGCGTGGCCGCCAGCTCTCGGACCCGCTGGTGGCCCTCGAACTGCACGCCCAGGTGCAGCTCCGAGTTGGGCAGCGAGAGGTGGGCCATCCGGGCCGTGCCGATGGCGGTCCTGCCCTCGCGCGGGTGCTGCAGGAAGCAGGCGCGGGTGGCGCTCTCCACCCGCTGGAGGTGCTGGCACCAGCAGGCGCGCCGCGGCCTGCGGCAGCGCAGGCAGAGCTCGCGGAACTCGGGCGCCGCGACGGCGGCGACGATCTGGGAGGCGGTGGGCAAGGGCGCGGCGTGTACCACGGGGCGGGTGAGGCTGTCCTGGCGGGCCCTGGCGCGCTACCGCTGCGCCGCGACGATCTTCCGCGCCGCCTGCACGATCTGCGGCCGGCCCTGGCTCTTGGCGATCATCCGCACGTCTGCCAGATGCAGGCGCGGCACCAGCTTGAGCGCCACGGGCACCGGCGTCTTCGGGTTGCGCACCACCGCCGCCGCGATGCCGGCGTTGCGGCCCCACTCCGGGTGCTCGGCGATGACCTTGAGCGCGTCCGGGTTGATCGCGTTGAGCTTGGCCGCCCAGAGCACCTCGTCGATGCCGATGCGCGGGTTCTTCAGCACCATCGGGTGCAGCTGCTTGTTGGGGTCGCGCAGGAGCGCGAAGCGCACCTCGCGGTCGCCCGTGATGGCGAGCCGCATCTTGTCGGGCAGCGTCAGCGTCTCCCGGGCGCGGATGGCGGCGGCGGTCTTGGTGGCGGTGGCGGCCCTGCTCGCGGGGGTCGCCGGTCCGGCTGCCGGGTCGGGCGGCTCCTCTTCGACCTGCGACTCCTCGACCGGCAGCGAGTCGAGCAGCGCCTCGAGGTCGGCCTCGCCTTGCGGCTCCTCCGCGGTCGTCGCCGCGCCGCCTTCCGGTGGCGCCTCGAGGGGGGCGCCCGACTCCAGCCTCGCGGCGAGCGCGACCAGGGGAGCGGGCAGGCCGGGGAAGAGGATCAGCACGCCCATGCCCGGGGTCGCACCGCCCAGGCGGGCCGGGCAGTCGACGGGCGCGACTCCCCTGATCTCGACCCGCAGCGTGCAGTCGCCGAGCGGCGTGCCCGGCGGGAGCGTCGCGCCGCGGATGAAGAAGCCGCCGTGGACCACCTCCGCCTGGTGGATGGCGAGGTAGTCGACGGCGGCGGCGAAGCGCGCGATCAAGAGGGGGGGTGTCACGGTTTGCGCAGGCGCTCGAGCTCGGCGAGCGCTTCCGCGAGGCGCGCTTCAGCCGCATCGGCGCGCTGCTTCTCCTCTGCTGCGCGCTGCTTCTCCTCTGCTGCGCGCTGCCTCTCTTCTGCCGCGCGCTGCCTCTCTTCTGCCGCGCGCTGCTTCTCTTCTGCCGCGCGCTGCTGCTCTTCTGCCGCGCGTTGCTTCTCCTCCTCGGCGCGCCGCTCGGCAGACTCCAGCAGGTCGGCGCGGGCGGCCGCGTTCGAGTGCGCCTCCGAGACGAGGCCCTCGAGCCGTGTGACGAGCTCGCTGGCCGCGAGCAGCGGCGCCTGGCCGCTGGAGAAGCGGATGCCGCCCCCTTCGACGGACAGGTCGAGCGCCAGCACGGAAGAGTAATGCTTGCCCGCCTGCGCCAGCTGCGGCTCGTAGCGGCGCGCCGACGGGTCGGGCAGACGCCAGGCGGCCAGCCGCTCGCGCCGCACGTCGAAGAGGAAGTACTCGGAGATCCCCAGGCGCGCATAGCGGACGACGTTGTCGATGGCGTCCTTCTTCCAATCGCCCTCGACGTGGACCTCGATGACGAAGTCGAGCTTGCGGCCCTCGGCGAGCACGTTCCAGGAAGAGCGGGGATGGGCGCCCGCGTCGAGGACGGCAAACACGTCCGGGCAAAAGACGGCTTCGTGCGGGTAGTACACGCCCATGTCGCCGCCGACGTACATCGGCCGCCGGGTCCGGCGGAAGTAGTCGCGGAGGGTCTCCTTCGCCGTGGTCGCAGGGTCGTTGTGGAAGTCCCCCTGCGGCGGCCCGGCGATCACCGTGGGGAGAGCTGCCACCACCTGCGCCCGCTCGGCCTCGGACAGCCGGTCCCACTGCTCCAGCGAAGGGGCGCGCGGGTCGTTGGGGTCGAGGGTCCAGCCTGCGAGGTCGTTGCCCACCCGCAAATCATCGACGCCGGGTCGGCCCAAGTCAACGCAGCCGCACTGCAGCTAGCGCGCTGCACCCCAGGACACCTCAACGAACGGTGCGCGCTTCGCCGCGCGCGCTTCGCCGCTGGCAGCCAGCCGCGCCCCCGGTTACCCTCCGCGGCCGTGAACGCCGTCTCGCCCCTCGTCGCCGCCGCCGTCCTCGCGCTCGCAGGCGCGCTCTCCGGCCTGGGCCTCGCAGCCGTAAGGCCCGGCGGGCTCGCGCTCGCTCCCAAGGCGCGCCCCGAGGTCTGCGCGGGGCCGGGCGCGCCGCACGTCGAGGTGGCGCGCGTGCACCCGGCCGACGCGGCGAGGCTCTGCGGCGAAGCGCGCGTGCTGATCGCCGACGCCCGCCCCGCCGCGGAGTTCGCCAAGGGCCACGTCGCCGGCGCGGTCCACCTGCCCTGCAGCGCCACCGGCGAAGCGGCCGGGGCCGCGCTGGGCGCGCTCGCGGGCTACTCGTCGCTGCTGGTCTACGGCGCGACAACGCAAGAGGCGGTGCAGGTGGCCGAGGGCCTCGCCGCCCGCGCCCGGCCCGGCGGCCCGCGCGTGCTCGCGCTCGAGGGCGGCTTCGCGGCGTGGGAGCAGGCCGGCCTCGCCTGCGCCTCCGGGCCGTGTGACCAGTGCGCGCTGCCCGTGTCGTCCACCCCGGCGGGCACGCCATGAGCGGGAGCCAGGACACCGCCGGGCGGCTCCCCGCGCGGACCTCCGGGTTCTCCGCCCGCGACGCGCTCTCGCTCGCCCTGCGCCTGGGCCTGGGCGCGCTGATGGTCTGGGCGGGCCAGGCCAAGCTCCACGACACCGCCGCCTTCGCCGAGGAGATCGGTAATTATCGATTGTTACCGATAGCCGCGCCGCTCGCCTCGGTGACGCTGCCGATGGTCGAGCTGTTCGCGGGGCTCGCGCTCCTCGCGCCGCGGGGCCCGTGGCGGCTGGGCGCGGCGCTCCTCAACCTCGGCCTTTTGTCGATGTTCACCGTCGCCGTCACTTCGACGCGGCTGCGCGGCATCGACCTGTCGTGCGGTTGCTTCGGGACGGCCCAAAGCCCGGTCACCTGGCTCACGGTGGTGCGCGATCTCGCGCTGGTGGCGTGGGCCTCGGGCATCGTGCTGCTCGAGCGCGCGCCGGCCCGCAGGTAGTGTGGTCTGACAGCCGCGCAGTGAACCCTGCGGTCGCAGCACCCGGAGCCCCCCTGCCGCGCCGCGCCCCGCCCAAGCCCGCCTCGCCCGCTCCCGCGGCCACGCTCACCGTCCGGCCGATCGGCTTCATCCGGTCGCCCAAGCGCGAGAAGGTCGCGGCGCCCCGGCAGGGCCTGGGGGCCGGCGCGGCCACCCTCGAGTTCGCGCCCGAGTTCACCCAGGGCCTCGAACACCTCGACGGCTTCGAGCGGGTCTGGCTGGTCTTCTGGTTTCACCTCGTGGACGGCCCGCCGCGCAGCTGGATGGTGCTCCCGCCGCGCAGCACCCGGAAGCGGGGGGTCTTCGCGACCCGCTCGCCGCACCGGCCCAACCCGCTCGGGCTCACCGCCGCGCGCCTGGTGCGGCGCGAGGGGTGCACCCTCTTCCTCGACGACGTCGACCTGGTGGACGGCACGCCCGTGCTCGATGTGAAGCCCTACCTCGCCTACGCCGACGCCTTCCCGCAGGCGCGCGCGGGGTGGCTCGACGAGGAGCGCGAGCGCGCGGCGCTGCTGCACGGGCCGGAGCCGGCCGCGGCGCAAGGCGAGACCGGCGTCGCCGCGACGCCGCGCGATCCGCTGCCGGTCTGGGCGGTGGAGTTCTCTCCCGAGGCGGAGGGTGCGCTCGCCTGGCTCGCGGAGCGCGGCGTCGAGCTTCGCGAGCCCGTCGCGCGCCTGCTCGCGCTCGGCCCGCAGCCCCACCCGTACCGGCGCATCAAGCAGGACGGGCCCGCGCTGGTGTTCGCCCACAAGGAGTGGCGCGCCCGCTTCACCGTGCAGGGCCGCGCGCTGCGGGTGGAGGAGATCTCCAGCGGGTACCGTGAGGCGGCGCTGCGCGAAGGGCAGGGTCCGGTGCTCGACCTGCACCGGGCCTTCGTCGGCCGATTCGGTAAGTGAAGAATCTGTGTAACCTCCCTCCCGTACCCCCGACGTGCAGCGGGCGCCGGGTCCACCTGCGAGGTCGCCGCGCGTGACGCTCAACTCCGGCCACCAGCACCGCGAACAGCTCGGCAAATCGGCCGCGGGCCTCACCGCGCTCGCGTGGCTCTGCCAGCGGCCGGGCGCGGACGAGCAGGTGTGGCTGGAGCGCTTCGCGCAGGGCCTGGTGACGCTGGGCGGGGCGCGCGCCGAGCCCGGTCAGGTGCTGCGCGCCGGGGAGTGGCTGTCGTTCCACCGGCCGCCGTGGGACGAGCCCGACGACGTCCCGCTCGCGTTCACCGTCCTGCACGAGGACGCGGACCTCGTCGCCGTGGGCAAGCCGAGCGGGCTGCCCACCATGCCCGCGGGCGGCGTCTACCTGGAGCACACGCTGCTGCGCCTCGTGCAGCAGCGCTTCCCGGGCGCGACGCCGCTGCACCGGCTCGGCCGCGCCACCTCGGGGCTGGTGCTCTTCGCCCGCACCGGCGCCGCCAGGGCCGAGGGCGCGCGGGCGCTGCGCGAGCGCGAGGTGCGCAAGGTCTACCGGGCGCTGGCGAGCGGGCAGGTGCAGCCGCAGCGGTTCACCATCGAGGCGCCGATCGGCGAGGTGCCCTGGGCGCCGCTGGGGATGCTCTGGGCGAGCAGCCCCGCGGGAAGGCCCTCGAAGAGCCACGTGCTGCTGCTCGAGCAGCGCGAAGGGTCCGCGCTGGTGGAGGTGGAGATCGAGACGGGGCGGCCGCACCAGATCCGCATCCACCTCGCGAACGCGGGGCATCCGCTGGTGGGCGACCCGCTCTATGGGCCGGGCGGGCTGCCCATCGAGGGGAGCGGGGCGGTGCCCGGCGACGGCGGGTACCTGCTGCACGCGGGGCGGATGGAGCTCCTGCACCCGCGGAGTGGGCAGCGGCTGGTGCTGGAGTGCCCGCCGCCGGAGGCGCTGCAGGTGGGAGGGAAGTGAAGGCGATCACCGGACCAAAGAGCATTCAACGCGGAGCCCGCGGAGAACGCGGAGGACGGTGCTCATGGTCGAGACAACGAGCCCGCCGGTCTTGTTTGGGTTGCCTCCTCCGCGCTCTCCGCGGTCTCCGCGTTGAATCGCTTCTAGCGTGGGCCCTTCGACGGCGCCGTTGGGCCCCAGACGTCCTTGCCGCCCGGGTCGTCCACCGACTGGACCTCGTCACCGTCGAAGACCACCAGGTAGCCCGGCGGGAGCGTCATCGCCTGCAGCAGCGCGGGCCGGTGGTGGAGCAGGTCGCAGACCCGCAGCGATTCGAGCGCATCCTCCTCTTCGTCTTCATCGACGTGGCCGATCGACCAGCCCGAGTCACCCGGGCTCGCGCCGCTGCTGCGCAGCAGCTCCACTTGCGGCTCGTCGAGCGCGCCCTCGGCCGCGACCACTCTCTCCAGGAAGTCGATGGCAACGCCTTCCACCCCCACGCGCGCGAGCAGGTCGCGCTGCCAGGAGAGGACGGTGAGAGTGCCCGTCAGGTCGGCGAGCGTGCCGCGCTCGGGGTCCTTCTCGTAGTCGGGCTCGCGGACTTGGAGTGCGCTGCCCTGGGCGGCGAGCGTCAGCGTGGTCCAGCCGACGTGGACCTTGGCGCCGGCGGCGAGCTTCTTGCTGGCGTTGGCGCGCTCGAGCGCGTCGAAGACCCACTGCGCCTGGGGCTCGAGCGCGGGCTCGCAGGAGAGGTTGAGGACGCGTTCGCCGAACGTGCGCTTGAAGGTGGCCATCGGCTAAAGTGTAGTCCATGTGGCGCGCTCCGATCGTGATCGTCTTGGCGCTGTCATCGTCCGTGCGCGGCGGCGACTACCGGCTGCTCGTTCAAGACGATCCTGCCAGCTGCGACGCACAGAGCAGACACGCACCCTCGGAGAAGGTGATGACGTCGGCCGAGGTGGTCGCCGAGCTGGAGCGGACGTTCACCGTGCGCGGCCATGGCCTCTCGGGCCATTTCGCAAACGGGCGCGTCTCCTTCTGCGGTGCCGGCGAGCGTCAAGCCATCGATCGCGGCCTTGCGGAGTTGGGAAGCCGGCAGCGGCTGCTCGATGTGGTCGGTTGGCGCGGTGTCGTGGCCATGCTGGGGAGCGCTCACATGGTCGCCGCGCTCGACGAGCAGCTGCTCCGAAAGGGCCTGGCCGCGAGCGCACGGAAGCGACTCAGCGCCGCTCGCGAGGCGCTCGTGCAGCGGGGAGCACCGCCGTAGCCACCGGGTGCAGTTCCACGCGATCGGGGCCAACCTCCGTCTTTGACGTAGCCGTTGACGTGGACGTCTCATGGGTAGTCACATCTCGCGGGGGCCTCGGCAGTGTCTGC
>JAYWAO010000237.1:0-5368 GCA_043782365.1 Deltaproteobacteria bacterium | reverse complement strand
CCAAGGCGAGTCGGCCTGGACCGGTCCGCGGCGCATGCAGGACCTGATCGACGGCGCCTCGCCCGCGAACGCGCGGTTCATCCCGGCCTTCGACCTGGTGATCGACGACCTGGGCTTGCAGAGCGACGCTGACCTCGCCGGGCGGCCGCTGGCGTCGTTTCCCAAGCTGGTGCTGTGGGCCCTACGCGACGGACGCTCGGCCTCCCGCCTGCGCGAGCACTTCGGAGCATGGACCGCCACCCTGGGCCGGTTGGCGACCAGGAGCCCGGAAGACATCGTCACCCTCCTGCGCTATATTCGAGCCATCGCAGGAGAGGGGTCCTTCGTGCAGCTCAAAGACGAGATCGTCCGATCCGTACCCACCAGCGAGACAGCCATGATCAGCATTGCAGAGCAGTTCATGCAGGAGACGGAGCGGCGGATCTATCCGGTGCTCTGGGAGAAAGCCCAGGCCGACGCCAAGGCCGTGGCCAGGGCCGAGGTCAAGGCAGAGCTAAAGGCCGAGGTCAAGGCAGAGCTAAAGGCCGAAGCCAAGGCCGAAGCCAAGGCCGAGGCGGTGCTTGCCATCCTCGAGGCGAGAGGTCTCGCAGTGGCCTCCGGACAGCGCGCCCGCATCCTGGCTTGCGCTGACCTGGGCACGCTCGATGGCTGGCTGCGCACGGCCATCACCTGCGACCGCTCCGAAGCGCTGTTCGCACACTGAAAAGCGCAGCTACCCCCGCACTTCCAGGATCCGCAGCGACACCAGCCCCACCAGCGTGCTGAACGCCTCGGCCTCGGTCTTCCCGCCCTTCACCGCAAGCTGCACCAGCTCCCGCACGGTACGCGTGCCGTCGCAGCGGGCGATCACGTGCGCCTCCCAGCCCTGCAGCTCCACATCCGACAGCGAGAAGAGCGGGTCCTGCGACGGCAGCGGCTTGTGGTCCTGCGAGAGGATCCGCGCCAGCCGCTCCGGCTTGTAGAGCTTCTTCACCCCGCGCATCACCAGCGTGGCCGGGTGGATGTCGAGCTTGATGGCCTCCTTGCGGGCCCGCTCCTGGAACGAGAGCTGGAAGAAGCCGTCCTCCCAGGCGAAGAGGCTGTAGAGGATGCTCTTGATCTGCTGCCCGACGTAGTAGAGCCGCTCCTGCTCGGTGACGAGGCCCAACAGGATGAGCACGTCGCCGGTGCGCTGCTGCGTGTCCTGCGCCTCCTGGGCGGCGCTGCGCAGGGTGTCCTCGTCGATGCGGCCCGCGCGCACGAGGAACTGCCCGAGCCGGTCTGCGACCAGGTTCGAGAGGGCGAACACGGGCATGCCCTTCTCGAAGTAGACGATCTTCTTCACCTGCCCGCGCTGCATCCCCAGCTCGCCGGTCTCCTGCGCCTGGAGGAAGGCGGCGAAGAGCTGCGGGAGGTTGTCCTTCAGCTCGCCGCGGTGGATCGACCCGCGCTCGCTGGGGAGCTGTTGGAGCAGGCCCGGCGTGGGCGGCGGTGGGGTCTTCACCGGCGCGGGCGGCTCGGCGAGCGCGGCGGCGGGAGGCGGCGGCGGGGCCGAGAGCACCGGGGAGGACGCGGGCGCGCCCGTCGGCGTGACTATCGGCCTGACCACCGGAGGAGGCAGCGGCGCCGCGGGGACCTCGGGCCTTCCGGGCGGCCGGGCCCAGCTCTGGGCCGGCACACGGTCCACCCCGAGCGCTGCGGCGAGGCTGGCGAGCGAATCGGACGACGCGGGCCTGCCCCCGGACGGCCCGTTGACGGCCGCCCGCAGCGCCTCGGGCATCGGCTGGGGCGGCAGGCTGGTGGCCTGCACGTACGAGACGGGCGGCGCATACGAGACCCGCTCCAGCTTGGGCGGCGCGAACTTCTCGGGCCCGGCGGTGCGCCGGATCTGCAGGTGGGCGATCGCCGAGGGCGGCTGGCTCGGCGGCAGCGGCCGCGCCAACTGCTGCGCGGAGAGCTTGAGGCTCTCTCCGGTGATGATCGCCGAGGTGGTGCCCGAGGTGAGGTCGATGCGGCCGGTCAGCTCCATCGCGTCGGAGGGGCCGTCGACGCCCTCGGCCGACTCGACGTCCCACGCCTCGCTCGCGAGCTGCTTGGGCGGTTCGGGCGGGGCCAGCTTCTCGAGCAGCGCCAGCAGGGCTTTGCGCTCGAACGGCTTCTCGAAGTAGCCCGCCGCGCCGTACTTGCCGACCGCGTTGCTCGCCGCCTTGCCGCCCTTGTGCACGCCCGACATGAAGACGAAGGGGATGTTCGCCCGCCGCAGGGCCTGGCCGACCTCGAAGCCCATCACGTCGGGCAGGAGGATGTCGATGATGCCGACGTCCGGTCTGTCCTTCTTCAAGAGGTCGAGCGCAGCGCGTCCGCGCTGGGCGGTCTGCACCACGTAGCCGGCGTCCTCCAGAGAGGAGGAGAGCAACGCCAGCAGCTCCGAGTTGTCGTCGACGACGAGGACCTTGGGCACGGGGTGAGCACTTTAGCAGGCCCCGGGCCGCACTTCTCTCCCGTTGATCACTTGCCTTGCCAAGTGCTACGAACCCCCCTCCTCTGGAGCTATCCCATGCCCGCCCGAATCCACTCTCTTGCCGTGCTCTGCGCGGCCCTCGCACTCTCGCTCACCGCCTGCAAGAAGGAGCAGGGCTCCGGGATGGTCGGCGCCGACGCCAAGGGCCCGGTGGTGGTCGGGCACGTCGCCTCGATGACCGGTCCCGAGGCCACCTTCGGCGTCTCCAGCGACCGCGGGTTCCGCCTCCTCTTCGACGACGTCAACGGCAAGGGCGGCGTCAAGTCCCGCCAGATCAAGCTCGTCACCCTCGACGACCAGGGCAAGCCCGAGGAGGCCGCCACCGCCGCCACCCGGCTGATCGCCTCGGACCACGTCTCGGTGCTCCTCGGCGAGGTCGCCTCGACCCGCTCGCTCTTCATGGCCCCCAAGGCGCAGATGGCCAAGGTGCCGATGATGTCGCCCTCGTCGACCAACGAGAAGGTGACCGCGGCCGGCGACTACATCTTCCGCGCCTGCTTCATCGACCCCTTCCAGGGCTACGTGATGGCGAAGTTCGCCCGCGAGACGCTCAAGCTCGGCAAGGTCGCCATCCTCAAGGACGTGCGCAATGACTACTCGGTGGGCCTCGCCCGCGTCTTCGAGGCGGAGTTCACCAAGATGGGCGGCAAGGTCGTCGCGGTCGAGTCGTTCAACCAGGGCGACGTCGACTTCAAGGCGCAGCTGACCAACATCAAGGCGGCCTCTCCCGAGGCCATCTACGAGCCTGGGTACTACACCGACACCGGCCTGATCGCGCGGCAGGCGCACGACGCGGGCCTGACCATCCCGCTCCTCGGCGGCGACGGCTGGGACAGCGACAAGCTCTACGAGATCGGCGGCGCCGCGCTGGAGGGGAGCTACTTCTCCAACCACTACTCGGTGGACGACCCGTCGCCGCGCATCCAGGACTTCGTCAGCCGCTACAAGGCGAAGTTCAACGTCACCCCGGACGGCATCGCCGCGCAGGCCTATGACGCGGCAGGCATCGTCGTCGACGCGATGAAGCGCGCCACCGACCTCTCGGGCCCGGCCATCCGCGACGCGCTGGCGGCCACCAAGAACTTCGCGGGCGTCACCGGCGACATCACCATGGACGCGAACCGCAACCCGGTGAAGCCCGCCGTCGTCCTGAAGATCGGCAAGGGCGGCAAGTATGAGTTCGTCACCCGCATCCTGCCCGAGGGCGCGCCTGCTGCCCCGGCGCCCGCTCCCGCCGCGGCCCCCGCCGCCGCGCCCGCGAAGTAACGAGCGCCCGCCCAGTGGTCGAGTTCCTCCAGCACGTCGTCAACGGGCTGTCCCTGGGCGCGATCTACGCCTTGATCGCGCTCGGCTACACGATGGTGTACGGCGTCCTCAAGCTGATCAACTTCGCCCACGGCGACGTCTTCATGCTGGGCGGCATCTTCGGCTTCTACGCCTCGGCGAAGTGGTCGAGCGAGGCGAAGGACCCCACCTTCCTGGGCGCGATCCTGGTGAGCCTCGTGGTGATGGCGCTCTGCGGCCTGATCGGCTTTGCCATCGAGCGCATCGCCTACCGGCCGCTGCGCGGCGCGCCCCGGATCAACTCGCTGATCACCGCCATCGGCGTCAGCTTCTTCCTCGAGTACGGCGGGCAGGTGGTGTTCGGGCCGACGCCCAACTACTTCGGCATCCTCCCCCGCCGCGAGGCGCTGACGCTGGGCGGGCTCTCGGTTGGCTACGTCGACGTGATCACCCTCGCCGTCTCGCTCTTGCTGATGGTCGTCCTGCAGCGGGTGGTCTTCCACAGCCGGATCGGCCTGGCGATGCGCGCGGTCTCCTGGAACGCGCAGACCGCCTCGCTGATGGGCATCAACGTCGACTTCATCATCTCCTTCACCTTCGTGCTCGGCTCGGTGCTGGCCGCCGCGGCCGGGCTGCTCTATGCGAGCAAGTATCCCAGCGTGCACCCGCTGATGGGCCTGATGCCCGGGCTGAAGGCGTTCGTCGCGGCCGTGCTGGGCGGCATCGGGAGCGTCCCGGGCGCGATGCTCGGCGGGCTCCTGCTGGGCCTCGCCGAGCAATTGGTGGCCGGTTATTGGAGCTCGTCGTGGCGGGACGCGGTGGCGTTCGCGCTCTTGATCCTCATCCTCTTGGTCAAGCCCAGCGGCCTGCTCGGCCGCTCCGACGCGGAGAAGGTCTGATGGCGCCCATCTCCCGCGCCACCAGGCTGCTGCGTCTGGTGATGACCTGGCTGCCGTTCGCGGCGCCGGTCCCGATCCTGCTGCTCGTCCAGCACACCCTCGCGGAGGACCCCGCCTGGGAGTACGTCTTCCAGAACGTCGGGCACATCGGCATCGCCATCATCCTCGCCGTCTCGCTCAACCTGGTGAACGGGCTCACCGGCCAGTTCTCCATCGGTCACGCGGGGTTCATGGCGGTGGGCGGGTACGCCAGCGCGGTGCTGATCATGCGGGGGCCCGCGGAGGACCCGACGCGGATCTACTTCCTGGTGTCGCTGGTGTTCGGCGGGGTCGCCGCGGGGGCGATGGGCTGGGTGGTCGGCAAGCCCTCGCTGCGGCTGAAGGGCGACTACCTCGCCATCGTCACGCTCGGGTTCGGCGAGATCATCCGGGTGGTGATCGAGAACACGCCGCTGCTCGGCGGCGCCATCGGCCTCTCGCCGATCCCGCGCCGGTCCAACTTCACCTGGATCTTCTTCTTCGCCATCGCCACCGTCCTGCTGGCGCGGCGCCTGCGCGACTCCACCCACGGGCGCGCGTTCCTCGCCGTGCGCGAGGACGAGGTGGCCGCCGAGGCGATGGGCGTGGACACCACGGGCTACAAGGTCCGGGCCTTCGTGCTCTCGGCAGCGCTGGCCGGGGTCGC
>JAYWAO010000236.1:0-5381 GCA_043782365.1 Deltaproteobacteria bacterium | reverse complement strand
GGTTCTTCGCCGAGCTGGTGTGGTGGCAGATCTGCACCTTGCCGGCCGCCGCGAAGAACGTGCACTGCTCCGCGGTGAGCTGCGCCGCGGGTGCCGGGCTCTTCGCGAGGGCGCCGCGCTCCTGGGAGGTCCCGCCGCTCCCGAGCCGGCCGCACGCCGACGTGGCCAGCGCGATTGCACTGAGAATCAATAGGGCTTTGAGATGGCGCATCGAGGTCTTCCTCGGTTCGTACGCGAATGGAATGGGGAGCTGGCTTGGTCGCGGGGCACAGGCCCATCTGGTACAAGGCGGGAGGCGAGACCGTCGCATTACGTGGCCCGGCCCTCCCCCGCTGGGCTTGAACCGAGGGGCCTGAAACAAGAAAAGCGGCTGGCGCGGCGCCACTCAGCGTGGCCCGTCACCAGCCGCCATTTTCAAAGCGCGTTCGTGACTACGGGATGCAGCCGCTCGCCGACACGCCGAACCCGGCCGGCATCGGCGCGAAGTCCTGGTAGGCGCCGACGGTCCAGTTTCCAGCCAGGTCAGCGCTGAGCGTGGCCCAGCCGTTGTGGACGACGTTGAAGTCCGGGTCGGTCGAGGGGTTGATGACCTTCTTGGTCACGCCCAGCAGGAACTGGCCCTTGTTGGTGGGATCGATGTAGACGGCGGTGATCGCCACCTGGTTGTTGGCGATGGTCTGGGCATTCAAACCCTGGATGGCGAGGCTGTCGTTGAATGCGCCCCGGGCGTGGCTCGCCGCCGTGCTGGTGAACCCGGTGGCGCCGGTCATGATCACCGCCGGACCCGAGACCGAGGTGTAGTCGGTCGAGCTGTTGGCGACCATCTGCGAGTAGACGCTGACGGATCCGCCGGCGACCTTCGCGGCCGCGTAGCCGTGGCCCTGGGTGGTGCCCGGGTAGTAGAGGAAGGCGTCCGCGAGCATTCCCTGCGTACCCAGGGCGCCATCGCGCTGGGTGAGGCAGAACGCGTGGCGGCTGTCGACCCACTCGCCGGTGCCGCAGGCGCCGTCCGCCCCTTGCCCGGTCGCGCCAAGGAGGTGGGTCTCGTCGGAGTTGGTCAGGAACGTCTGGAAGAGCGTGAACGAGCTGTCATAGCCAATGCTGGACGAGGTCGGCAGGGAGCCGACGAACTGGCCAGAGTAGAACGTGTTGTACATGGTGCTGGACGGAGTCGCCGGATCTGCCGCCCAAGTCTGGCCGCCGTACTGGATCAGGCCGAGGTTGTGATCAGCGGCCGCTTTGAAGCCGATGAGCCCTTGCGGCGCCGCCGACTTGGTGTCGATGGCGTTCGACTGTGCGAAGTGCAGGTCGCCAGTGACGGGGTCGATGTCGGCGTTCTTGCAGCCGATGTACGTGGTGGTCGGATCGACGGCTGCCGAGATGTCGATGTCACCGGTGGGCGACACGGAGGCGATCGCGATGGGGTAGTCGATGTTCAACTGCACGTCGTTGGACGTATCGCAGTTGACCGGCGCGAAGTAGGCGGGCGCGGGGTTGACGGTCGTCTGGTCGAGGTAGTTCGCGCTGGCGGGCAGGTTCGCGGGGTTGTCGCAGTGGACGAAGTTGGCGGCCGAGACGAGGTACGCCCAGTTGTAGCTGCCGTTGACGTAGATCGAGCCGGCGGGCCGCGTATAAGCGTAGTTGTGGGTCTTGTTGTCGATGCAGCCGAGGATCTGGTCGATCGCCGTGCTGTTGCTGTTGGTCGAGAAGGTCACCGGGTTGCCGGCGGCCTGGGGAGCGCCCCCCGCCGTCGGGAAGGAGTAGGCGGTGATGGTGAAGTCGGCGCAGATCGCCGAGGTGCCGGTGTTGGCGTGCGCCGCGTTGTCGAGGCCGCCCTTGATCCGGATCTTGCCGCCGGGCGCGGAGGCTTCGGTGTGCTGGGGACCGCAGGCGCCGGCGAGACAGAGGGTCCCGGCGAGCGCGAGGTGTGTAACGGAGAGTTTCATTGGGTTGACCTTTGGTAGGCGGCGCGGGCGCACCGAGGGGAGTTCACGACGGCTGCTGTTGATCCAAGTACAAGGGGTGGCGGAGATCCGTCGCATTCGACGGGGCTGCGGGGTGATTATCGAGAGAGGCGGCGCCGCGGATTGCGTAAAGGCTTCGCGGCGCCGGGGAATGGATCCCCTCGCCGCGGGGCTAGAGCGAATTGACGGTGAAGTACAACGCGCCGACGCTGTTTCCATAACTGAGAAAGACCTGGCCGGAGACGCCGTGATTGATCAGCCGCGCTCCCTCGGCGCCCACCGACTTGGTGGCGTCGATCGCTGCCGGGGTCGGCGCGTTGACGGCGGTAAACTGGCTGTTCGAGACATTGACGCCGTCGGCGAAGAGTTGAAGATAGCCGTCGGTCGCTGCCGGCAGCGTGATCGTCCCGAGGTTGCCGGAGGTGAGGGGGACATCGGCATAGGCCGTCCCGCCCACGACCATGAACTTCGCGGTCATCACGGGCCTTGCCACGACCGTGAGGAGCGCCGAGCCGGAGTGGATCACCCCGCCGACGGCATAGAACGCGGTGATCGTCGCCGTGCCCACCGTCGCCGCCGAGGAGGCGACGCCGCTGGTCGCGTCGACCACGATGCCGAAGATGCTGCTGCCCCAGGACACCAGACCGTCCAGGTTGGTGGTGGTGCCGTCGCTCCAGTGACCAATCGCGTGATACTGCTGAGAAGACTCTCCGCCGATGGCGATGAGGGCGTTTCCCGGGGTGACCTCGATGCTCACCAGCGTCGGCGGGGTGGTCGCGGTGGTGCCGGTGGTGACGCAGCCGCTGGCGGACACGCCGAACCCGGGCGGCACGCCGGCCCCGAAGTCCTTGAACGGGCTGTACGACCAGACCCCGCCGGTCTGCGTGAGCGTCGCCCAGAGGTTGCTGCCGCTGATGGTCTCGGTCGCGCCCACCAGGAACTGGCCGCTGGCCGAGGGGTCCACATAGAGGCCGCTGATGACGAGACCCGTGGGCGCCGCCACCGTCTGGGGCGCGAGCTGGTCGTTGAAGCCCTTGCCGGGTGCCGGGCTGGTGGCGGTGCTGGCGAAGCCGGGGTTGGCGTTGGCGGTGACGACCGCGTGCGTGGGCGAGCTGTAGTCATTGAGGCTGTTGTTGGCCATCTGCGCGTAGAGCGTGACGCCGCTGCCGCCGGCGCCCACGTTGGCGAGCACGAAGCCGGCGCCGGGGACGTAGACGAAGGCGTCGGCGAGCTTGCCCACGGTAACGACCTTGTTGGGGTCGGTGTCGGCGAGGGTGTTGTCGATGGTCGTCAAGCAATAGGCGTGGCGGCTATCGACCCACTCGCCGTTGACGCACTGGCCGTCGGGCGCGGCGCTGAAGAGGTGCGTCTCATCGTGGTTGGTGAGGAAGGTCTGCACCAGCGTGGTCGGCAGCGCCCCGGCGCCGGTGGTGAACTGGCCCGAATAGTAGGTGTTATAGAGGACCTTGCCGCTGCCGCTCGGATTGGCCGCCCAGGTCTGGCCGCCGTACTGGGCCAGCGTCGCGTCGCGCGGCGTGCTGGTGGTGGCGAAGCCCACCAGACCGAGCGGCACCGCGGTCTTGGTGTCGATGGCGTTCGACTGCGCGAAGCGCAGCTCGTGGTTGACGATCTCCGCCTTCTTGCAGCCGACGTATTCGGTGGTCGCGTCCACGCCGGCCGAGATGTCGATGTCGCCGGTGGGCGAGACCGCCGAGAGGGAGACCGGGTAGTCGATGCTCAGCTTCACGTCGTTGGAGGTGGAGCAGTTGACGGGCGCGAAGTAGGCGGGCGCGGGGTTGACCGTCGACTGGACGAGCGTGTGGCCGCCCGGGGTGTGGTCGCAGTACTCGAAGTTGGTGGCCGAGACCAGGTAGGCCCAGTTGTAGCTGGCGCTCGTATAGAGAGAGCCCGCTGGCGCCTGGTAAGCGAAGTTCTTCGGGCCGTCGATGCAGCCGAGGATCTGGTCGGTCGCCGGGCTGTTCTTGTTGGTGGAGAACGTCACCGGGTTGCCGGCCGCCTGCGGCGCGTGGGCGGCGTTGAACGAATAGGCGGTCACCGTGAAGTCGGCGCAGATGGCGTCGCTCGAGGTGTTCGAGTGCGCCGCGTTGGAGACGACAGGCTTGGCGGTGATCTTGACCGTGCCGTTCGTCGAGGGCGAATCGACCTTCTGCGTACTGCAGCCGAGGGCGCCGCAGAGTGCGGCGGCGAGCGCTAGGTGGGTCAGCGTGACCTTCATGGTGTCGGCCTTTCGTGGGGCGGAGGTGGTGCGGCTCCGTGGACGCCGCGCGGGGAACGCGGGGTGGAGCGAGAGGTTTGGCGCTGCTGAGTGGAGCGGGCTGATTGAGGTACAAGGGAAGGAGGGAAACCGTCGCATTGCAGAGGCGAGGGGCGCAGGGCGAACGGGGTGATGGAACACGGCCCCGACCGCGAGGTCGGGCCCCGGGGCACGGCCCCAGTGCATGGCCCTGGGGCACCGGTCCAATTGGGTACAAGGGCTGGAGCGCAACCGTCGCATCGCGTGCCTCAGCTGCAGGCGCGACCGCGCCGGCCCAGGGTGCGCAGGTCGCTCGGCCGGCCCCACACCGCAGGGCCGGGTCATTGCCGGTTTCAGTGAGCGCGGGTCACGGGGACAACCTGCGGGCCACCCCGTGGTAGCGCCCGGCGGTGATCGCCGTGAAGGTCCCGGTCGGGACGGCCATCCAGCTCAGAGAGTAGGGGTCACCCCAAGCGACCAGCGTCCCATCGGTGCGGAGGGCCAGGCTCCAATCATCTCCAGCGGCGGCCGCCAGGAAGGTCCCCGTCGGTACCGTCGCCTGGCCGTAGTAGTTCGCCCCCCAAGCCGACGAGCGTTCCATCGGTCCGGATCGCCAACACATGGACAGCCCCGGCCGAGACGGCCGTGAACGTCCCGGAGGGAGCCGTGGTGAGACCGTAGTCGCTGAATCCCCACGCGGCGAGCGTTCCATTGGGTCGGATCGCGACGTCGATGGCCATTCCGGCGGAGACCGCGCTGAAGGTCCCTGCCGGGACGTTCCTGAAGATGCTGCCGCCGCTCCAGTTTGGCCCCCAGCAGACGAGGGTCCCGTCGGTGCGGATCGCCACCCCGTGGTCCCTCCCGGCGGAGACGGCTGAGTAGGTCCCCGCAGGTGCGGCCAGCTGCCCGTTGTTGAAGCCGCCGACGGAGGGTGAGGCGAGGGTCGGTGGCCAGGTCGCGAGCGTCCCGTCGGAGGGATGCGCCAGAAACCATTGCTCCGCAGCGGAGACCGCCGTGAAGTTGTTCCCCGCAGTCTCGATATGACGAGGCGGCAGGCTTCACTCGATGTTGCGGCCCACGCACTTGCTTCCTCCTAAGAGGCTTCTGACGCCCCGCTCGGCCCGCAGGATCTCTCCCGCAAGCTCAGGGCCTGCTACCGGGCG
>JAYWAO010000235.1:0-1910 GCA_043782365.1 Deltaproteobacteria bacterium | reverse complement strand
GGTGTCATACTCTTCGACGCTGCCCTCGCCGAGGCGCGGGGTCAGCTCCATCACGTCGGGGCGCAGGTTGATCGGCACCGCGCCATCAGGGAGGTAGGCGATCACCCCGCCCCCCTGCTTCAGCACCACGGTCGCGCGCGCCTTGCCGCCCACCTCGAGGCTGTCGAGCTCGATCGCCCGGTTGGGCGTTGTCCCGTGCGGCGAGAAGAGCAGGATCTTGCCGGCCCTTAGCGAGAAGGCTGCGTCGCCGGTGCCCTCGACGGAGAGGTCGGCGAGCACCCGCACGCCGCCGTAGCCGCGCAGCGGATCGTCGGTGAGCGCGCGGGCGATCACCTCGGGCGGCACCCGGATCCCCTGCACGTCTAGGTCATCGGTGCTCGCGATGCTGACCGCCGCCGCGGGCGCAACGCGGTCGTCGCAGCGGCCGGAGAGGTTGGGTGAGCAGAGCCGCACCGAGACCCTGGCGGGTGTGCCGCTGGCGACGCCGACCGCCAACAGCGCGCGCAGGCGCACCAGCGGCGCGGCGTCTCCGGGCTGGTAGTTGGCCTCGGGCGGGTCGGCGCGGATGGCCAGCACCTGGGGGCTGCGGACGACCGCGGAGGGGTCGAAGCAGGTGTCGTAGCCCGGGGCGCAGGCGGCGGCGAGGGCGGCGAGGGCGGCGGAGACCAGCGGCCAGAGCGCGAGGAGGCGAGGCGGCCGGGGCGCTGCGTGGGTCGTCGTGGTCGGCATGCGGCGGCGGTCGGGAGGCGGTCCTGCGGCGGCGGTTGATGGGTGCTCGGCAGCGCTGCTCTGGAGAGACGGACCAGCCTACGCCAGATTCACCGCCGAGGGCGGTGGAGGGTGGTTCGCGCAGGGAATTCGAACCGTGCGGGACGCCTCGCGCTGGATCTGGGCGGCGAAGTTTGCTACCAAGCGGCGCGCCTTTGCTTTGTCCCCATCGTCTAGAGGCCCAGGACACCGCCCTTTCACGGCGGGAACCAGAGTTCGAATCTCTGTGGGGACGCCAGTTTTTCTTCGTAGATCCAAGTGCTTGAAGATCCCGGCTCCGGAATTGCCAAGATTTTGCCAAGTTTTCGGGGCCGCTAGCCCTGTTCAGCCCGTCACCTCGCTCTGGTTCGGTAGCTGAAACGGCACCAGCTTCCCTGCCAACTTTTCCGGAACGGCGCGGTCGTTGAGCAGCGCGATCGCCTCGTCCGCGTGGCCCGGCGAGAGGTGCATGTAGAGCTGCGTGGTCTTGAGGTCCACGTGCCCCGCGAGCGCCTGGATCTGCACGGCGGTCGCGCCGCGCATCGCCAGGTGCGAGCAGAACGTGTGCCTCAAGATGTGCACCTTGCGGCCGCCTTTCTTCTGCAGTCCTGCCGCCTTGCTCGCCCGGCCGAGCACCTCGTTCACCTGCGCGACCGTGAAGGGTGCTCCCCGCGCGAGCAGCACCCTGTCGCCGGTGAAGCGTGACGACAGGGCAGTCAGCGCGCCGCGCAGCCGGTCGGTCATCTGCAGCGTGCGCGACCGGCGGCCCTTGGGCGGTCCCAGAGTTTTCTTGTACAGGCTCCAGGACACTGTCAGGCGACCCGACTTCAGGTCGACCTGCGGCCACTGCAGCGCGGCGATCTCACCGCGCCGCAGCCCCGCCTCACCCCCGAGCAGCACCGTGGCGTACTCCACCGGCCCGAGGTTGTACGCGGCCTTCACGAGCCGCTCGAACTCTTCGAAGTCGTAGAAGTCCGGCGTGCCCACCGTCTCCTGCAGCTTCACGTCCTTGAGGCGGTACGGCATCGCCGGGAGGAGCTCCTGCCCGACCGCGAAGTCGAGCATCTTCGAGAGCACGGCGAGCACGTCGTTGACCGAGCCGGCACTCAGCGTCGACAGCGACGCCTTGAGCTTGGTGAGCGCCGGCCTGCCCAGCTCGTTCA
>JAYWAO010000234.1:0-35827 GCA_043782365.1 Deltaproteobacteria bacterium | reverse complement strand
CGCGCTCGCCGGTGCGCACCCGCACCGCCTCCTCGACGTTGGTGACGAAGATCTTCCCGTCGCCGACCTTGCCGCTCTTCGCCGCCGCCTCCACCGCGGCCAGCACCTTGGCGACCAGGTCGTCCGCGACCACCACCTCGATCTTGATCTTGGGGATGAAGTCCACCTGGTACTCGGCGCCGCGGTAGAGCTCCTTGTGCCCCTTCTGCCGGCCGAAGCCGCGCACCTCGCTGACGGTGAGGCCCGCTGCGCCGGCCTCGATGATCGCCTCCTTCACCTGCTCCAGCTTGTACGGCTGGATGATCGACTCGATCTTCTTCATGGCGGTTCTCCTGGCGCGGGGACTAACCCGCCACCTTGGCAGGCGTGCTGACGTTGGCGCTGATGCCGTCGTCGTGGATGTAGGCGGGGACGCCCATCTCGTCGTGGTCGAGGCCCTTGAGCTCGATCTCCGCGGAGACCCGGTGGCCCTTGGTGACGAGGCCGGTGATCTTCCAGGCGACGAAGGTGCTGCCGCCGACCCAGAGGATGTTGGCGAAGATGCCGATCACCTGCGCGGCCAGCTGCTTGGGGTTGCCGTAGAAGAGGCCGGTGACGTTGGCGACCACGTTGTTGGTGCCGCCGCCGTAGGTGCCGTCGGCGAAGAGCCCCACGCAGAGCAGGCCGAAGAGCCCGTTGACGCCGTGGACCGAGATGGCGCCGACCGGGTCGTCGAGCTTGAAGGTGCGCTCGACCACGCCCACCGACACCGAGACGAAGAGGCCGGCGAGCAGGCCGATCAGCACCGCGACCGGCGCGGTGACGAAGGCGCAGGGCGCGGTGATGGCGACGAGGCCCGCGAGCGTGCCGTTGGCGAGCATCGAGGGGTCGGGCTTGCCCCACTTGTTCCACACATAGATCATCGCCGACATGCCGCCAGCGGCGCCTGCCAGCATGGTGTTGACCGCGATCACCGCGATGCGCGAGTCGGAGCCCGCCAGCGTCGAGCCGGCGTTGAAGCCGAACCAGCCGAAGCAGAGGATGAACGTCCCGTACATCGCCATCGGGATGTTGTGGCCCGGGAAGGCGTTGGGCGTGCCGTCCTTGTTGAACTTGCCGACGCGCGCGCCGAGCAGCTTGCAGGTGACCACCGCGATCACGCCGCCGGTGAGGTGGACCACGCCCGAGCCGGCGAAGTCGACGTAGCCGCTGCCCAGCCCCGCGTTCGAGCCCAGCTGCGAGAGCCAGCCGCCGCCCCAGGCCCAGTTGCCGAAGATCGGGTAGATGATCGCGCCGACGAAGAAGCTGAAGACGCAGAAGGCGGAGAACTTCCACCGCTCGGCGAGCGCGCCCGTGGGGATGGTCGCCGCCGTGTCCATGAAGACCATCTGGAAGAGGAAGTAGGCGAACACCGAGGCGTTGTAGGCGACCCCGGTGAGGAAGAACCCCTTGGTGCCGAAGAGGCCCCAGGTCTTGCCGGCGATGGCGATGGTGAACATCCCGTCCAGCTTGTCGTAGCCGCCCAGCGTGGCGAGCGCGCCGACGCCGCCGGCCTGCAGCGCGAACCCGAGCACCCAGTAGCCGAGCATGGCGATGCCGTAGACCATGAAGTTCATCGCCACCGTGTGGGCGGCGTTCTTGGCGCGGGTGAGGCCCACCTCCACCATGGCGAAGCCGGCCTGCATGAACATCACCAGGAAGCCGGCGATCAGCGTCCAGACGAAGTTGATGGAGGTGGTGTTGTCCAGGACCCCCTTCGCCACGTCCTCGAGCTTGGGCGGCGGCGCTGGGGTGGCTTGTGCGAAGAGCACCGCGGGCACGAGGAAGGCCGCGGCGGCGAGCGCCATTGTCCACTTCGACTTCGGGGTCATGAGTCTCCTTGAGCTGCCGCAGGGGGGCGGCGTTGCGGTCCTGCGGCTGCTTGCTTGGGCGCCTGATGCGCCGAGAGCGATTCGGGGCAATGCATCCGCGATGCCACGGCGCGGACGGAGGCCTTTGCCCGGCCCTACGCCCCGCTCGGCGGGAGCCCTCCCGCAGCAGGAATTCACGGCTGTCAGCGCCCGCGACCGATTGCGACATTTTTGTGTGAATCAAACATCACAACGACGTTTTTGTTGCCACCGGTTGCACCCCCCGAGCTTGCCCGCGGCGAACCGTGAGCGGGCCCCTGCGGCGGGCCAGCGCGTCCGCCACCGCCCCCGACGCGAGCCCTGCGGCACGTAGAGTGCACTGCAGGAGGTGACCTTCATGCCCGACACCCAGCTCCCGATCGCTCCGACGCTGCTCGCCCTCGCGCTGGCCCTGCCGCTCGCCCGGGCCGGAGGGTTGGCGGCGCGCAAGCTGGGCCAGCCGCCGGTGCTCGGGGAGCTGCTGGCCGGGCTGCTGCTCGGCGCGCTGCCGCTCCTCGGCGTGGCCTCGCCGTTCGCTGGCCCCGCGCTCAACCCGATCGAGCTCTTGGCCGAGCTGGGCGCGGCGGTGCTCCTCTTCGAAGCCGGGCTCGACTCCGATCCCGCGGAGCTGGCGCGGGCAGGCCTCGCGGCCACGCTGGTGGCCATCGTCGGCGTGGTCGTCCCCACGCTGCTCGGCATGCTGGCGGCGCGGCTCCTCTTGCCCGCGGGCACCTCGCCGATCGCCACCGTCTTCATCGGCGCCACGCTCTCGGCGACCAGCGTCGGGATCACCGTGCGGGTGCTGCGGGACCTCGGGCAGGTGCACACCCGGGAGGCGCGCATCGTGCTGGGCGCGGCGGTGGTGGACGACGTGCTGGGGCTCCTGCTCCTCTCGCTCCTGGTGGCGGTGGCGCGCGCCGAGGACGCGGGCACCACCGTCTCGGCCGCCGACACGCTGCTCCTCCTCGCCAAGGCTGCCCTCTTCCTCGGCGGGTCGATCGCGGTCCTCCCGGCGGTGCTGCGCAGGTTGCCCGCGGCGGCGCGGCACCAATTGGGGAGCGTGCCGCTCGGGCTCGCGCTCTGCTTCCTGCTCTGCTGGGCCTCGGACGAGATCGGGCTGGCGCCGCTGGTGGGCGCGTTCGCGGCCGGCGTCGCGCTGGCCGGTGCGCGCCTGGAGAAGCCGTCCGAGGGCGATCACCAAGGCACCATGCCGCTGCGCGCGGGCCTCTCGGGGATCGCCTCCCTGCTGGTGCCGCTCTTCTTCCTGGCGATGGGCCTGCGCGTGGACCTCGACGCGGCCACCAGCGGGCACGCGCCCAAGCTGGCGCTGGTGCTGGTGCTGGTGGCGATCGCCGGCAAGCTGGTCAGCGGCCTGGCGGCGCCCGGGCGCGGGCTCGACCGGCTCGCCATCGGCGTCGGGATGATCCCGCGGGGAGAGGTCGGCCTGATCTTCGCGGGCATCGGCCAGAAGCTGACGCTGCACGGCCAGCCGCTGGTGGGCCCGGGCGTGTCGTCGGCGCTGGTGGTGGTGATGCTGGTGACCACGCTGGTGACGCCGCCCGCGCTGCGCCTGGTCTTCGCGCGCGGGGCCCGGCGGGCGGCGCGCGCGGCTGCGGCGGCGGCCAGGCAGGCGAGCTGACACGAGGGCGTCGCAGCGGCAGTTCCATCTCGGGAGAGTCCCATCTCGGACGAGCAGAAGGCGCGCAAGGCAGGCCAGGGAGGAGGGAGCGCCGGCTCGCGCTGCTGCGGGTGCGGTGCGCCCATCCGCGTCTGGGAGCGGCGGCAGCGCTGCAGCATCTGCCACCGGCGCGCGCACCGGCGCTGCATCACGCCGGGGATCCTCGAGCAGGTGGGGGCCGACTGGGTGGAGCGGCCGGGGTGCCTCTCGTGCGTCTCGGGAAGCTGGCTTTAGCTCCTGCCGAGGCGTCGCCGCTGGGCGAGCCTTGCCCCCCGGAAACAGACCCAACAAAATTGTATGAGTGGCATGCTGATCAGCCAAAAACGTCGCCAGCGCAGCAGCCCCGGCCGAAGCCTCGCTCTGGAGCGCGCTTGGGGACGGCCCTCCCGTCCGCAGCGGCGCTCCCGCCCCGCCAGCGAAGTCACAAAAATGGATGCGTGTGCATCTATAGCCACAAAAATGTCACTACAGACCCGCCCCGTGCACGGGTCGAGAAGCTCCCTCTGCGGCAATTTCACCAGGGGTCCCGTCAGCTTGCAGCGGCCCGGTGAGAGGAGTACGCCTTGGCGTCCGAATTGCTCTGCCTCCCGGCGCCCCAACCCAAGCATGAGGAACCCCACCATGAGCTCCCGCAAGCAGGCCGTCGCCGCGATCGCCACCCAGAGGGTCGCCAGCACCGAGAACTACCTGGAGCACGCTGGCGAGAAGATCTACGGCAGCTACGTCTTCGGCGATGACGCCCAGAAGGAGTACCTCCCCAAGCCCGTCTACAAGAAGTTGCGGCGCACCATCGCCGGTCTCGAGCCCTTCGACGCCTCGATCGCCGACGCGGTCGCGCAGGGCATGAAGGCCTGGGCCCTGGAGCACGGCGCCACCCACTACACCCACTGGTTCGTGCCGCTGACGGGCACCACCGCCGAGAAGCACGACTCGTTCCTCAACCCGGACGGCGACGGCAAGACCATCGCCGAGTTCTCCGGGAAGCTGCTCATCCAGGGCGAGCCCGACGCCTCGTCGTTCCCCTCGGGCGGCATCCGCGCGACGTTTGAAGCTCGCGGCTACACCGCCTGGGACGTCACCTCGCCGGCCTTCCTCGCGGTCGAGCCGAACGGCGTCACGCTGACCATCCCCACCGCCTTCGTCTCCTACACGGGCGAAGCGCTCGACCAGAAGATCCCGCTGCTCCGCTCGCAGCAGGCGATCGCCAAGCAGGCGCTGCGCGTGCTGCACTGGTTCGGCAACAAGACCACCAAGAAGGTCTTCACCACCATCGGCCCCGAGCAGGAGTACTTCCTGGTCGACCGCCGCCTCGCCGAGCTGCGCCCCGACCTGCTGCTCACGGGCCGCACGCTCTTCGGCGCTGCGTCGCCCAAAGGCCAGGAGCTGGAAGACCAGTACTTCGGGTCGATCCGCGAGCGGGTGCTGGCGTTCATGCAGGACTTCGACCGCGAGCTCTGGCGCATCGGCATCCCCGCCAAGACCCGCCACAACGAGGTGGCGCCCGCGCAGTTCGAGCTCGCGCCCGTCTTCGAGGCCACCACCGTGGGCTCCGACCACAACATGCTGGTGATGAGCACGATGAAGAAGGTCGCGATGCAGCACGGCCTCGCGGCGCTCCTCCACGAGAAGCCGTTCAAGGGCGTCAACGGGTCGGGTAAGCACAACAACTGGTCGCTCGCCACCGACGACGGGGAGAACCTGCTCGAGCCGGGCCACGACCCGCACGCCAACGCGCAGTTCCTCGTCTTCCTCGCTGCCGTCTGCCGCGCGGTCGACACCCACGCCGACCTGCTGCGCGCCGCCATCGCCGACGCGGGCAACGACCACCGGCTCGGCGCCAACGAGGCGCCGCCCGCCATCGTCTCGGTGTTCCTCGGCGAGCAGCTCGAGGACATCATGAAGCAGCTCGAGGCCGGCAACGCCTCGTCCTCGAAGAAGGGCGGCACGCTGCAGCTCGGCGTCACCACCCTGCCGGTGCTCCCGAAGGACGCCACCGACCGCAACCGGACCTCGCCGTTCGCCTTCACCGGCAACAAGTTCGAGTTCCGCGCGGTCGGCGCCAGCGCGGCCATCTACTGGCCGCAGACGGTCCTCAACACCATCGTCGCCGAGTCGCTCGAGCACCTCGCGGACAAGCTCGACGCGCTCAAGCCCGACGACTTCGAGGGCCTGAAGAAGGTCCTCGCCGAGGTGGTGAAGGAGCACAAGAAGGTCTTCTTCTCCGGCAACGGCTACTCGGAGGAGTGGCACGCCGAGGCGGCCCGCCGCGGCCTGCCCAACCACAAGAGCACGGTGGACGCGCTGCCGGCCCTCTCCACCGAGAAGGCGAAGAAGCTCTTCGCCAAGTACGGCGTGCTCAGCGAGCGCGAGCTCGAGAGCCGCGCCGAGATCAACTGGGAGCGCTACGTCAAGGTGCAGAACATCGAGGCGAACGCCACCCTCGACATCGCCAGGACGATGATCCTCCCGGCGGCGGTGCAGTACCTGACCCTGCTCGCCGGCGGCTCCAAGTCGAAGGGGGTCGCCAAGGTCGAGGCCGAGGTGGCGGCGCTGACCGACCAGTTGGTGGAGAGCATCGACGCGCTCGAGCACGCGCAGCACGCGGCCCACAAGGCGGGCGGCCTGCACGCGGAGGCGAGGGCGTTCAAGGAGAGCGTGCTGCCCGCGCAGGACGCGGTGCGCGCGGCCGCCGACGCGCTCGAGGGGCTGGTCGCCGACGATCTCTGGCCGCTGCCGAAGTACCGGGAGCTGCTCTTCCAGTACTAGCCAGCCAGCGACGGCTCCGGACGCAATCGACGCGCAGGCCCGCTTGGTGCGGGGCCTGCGCGTTCCTGCTTCGGGGCCCGGCGCGCCCATCCGGCGAACCGACAGAATCATACGTTTTCGTATTGGTAATTGGCGTAAACGACAAAACCGTAGGCACGGGGAAGGCGGCGCCTTCGTTGGTCGCGCCCCGACTTCGCGTGGACTTGCGGTCGGTTTGCAGGCCGCGCCGCGACGCGTCCCGCCTTGGCTCTGCGGTTGCTTGGCTGGACCGGCATCGGGCCGGCTGGCCGGCCTGATTGCGCTGCGAATCCTTGAAGACGGAAACCCCATGAACCGAAGTGCACGGAATGCCTGGCTGGTGACGATGACGACTGCGCTGCTGGCCGCAGCGACGGCGCGCGCGGAGGAGCCCAAGGCCGCGGCAGCCCCTCTTCCCGCTGCGGCTGCTCCCGCTGCGGCCGCTCCCGCTCCCGCTGCGGCTGCCCCAGCGGCCCCCGCCGCCGTGTCAGAGCCGGCCAAGCCCGCGCCCAAGTGGTACGACGAGCTGCAGTTCAACGCCTTCGTCTCGGCGGGCTTCAACCAGAACCTGAGCGGCGCGCGCGTCAACAGGCTGCGGGTGTTCGACGGCGCCGCCAACACGTTCTCCATCGGCGTCGCGGAGCTGGTGCTGCAGAAGCCGGTCGCCAACACAGGCGACGTGGGCTTCCGCTTCGACCTGGACTTCGGCGGCGTCATCCCGGGCCTGAGCGTGTTCCCCGGCGACCCGGTCGGCCTGCGCCAGGCCTTCGTCAGCTGGATCGCGCCCGTGGGCAGCGGCCTGCGGCTCGACTTCGGCAAGATGATCACGCTGCACGGGTTCGAGTACATCGAGACCTTCGACAACCCGAACGACAACTACAGCCGGTCGCTGCTCTTCGGATATGCCATCCCCTTTACGCACACCGGCGTGATGGCCACCTACTCGTTCTCCCCGAAGCTCAGGGCGATCCTCCAGGTGGTCAACGGCTGGGACGCCGAGACCTCGCAGCAGAACGGCAAGACCATCTGCGCGCAGCTCAACGCCACTCCCACCGACACCATCAGCCTCTACGGGAACTACTGCGGCGGCATCGAGACGGTCTCGGGTGCCCACGTCACGCGCCACCTGGTGGACCTGAACGGCACCGTCAAGCTCACGCCCTGGCTGACCGTGGGCGTCAACGGCGACTATGGCACCGACACCGGCGCCGCCGCTGGCGACACGGCCTGGTACGGCGCGGCGCTCTACCTGAAGGCCGAATCGGAGTCGGGGATGGGCCTCGCGCTGCGCGGCGAATACTTCAAGGACCGCGACGGCGCCCGCACCGGCAGCAAGGTCGCGGCCAGCGAGGTGACCGTCACGCCGTACGTCAAGATCAACAGCCGCCTGCTGGTCCGCCTCGAGGGCCGCATCGACGTCGCCGACTCCGCCTACTTCACCGGCGGCGACGGCAAGCCGAGCAGCTCGCAGGCGACCGTGGCGCTCAACACGGCCTTCACCTACTGAGCCCGATCGCCCCGCCGAAGGCGGCGCCGCGAAGCGTCCCCCCGCCGCGGGGAGTGACTCGCAGACGAGACGGCCGCGGCGCCCGGGGGACGTCGCGGCCGTTGCAGCAATCTTCCGATGAAGAGTATTACTCGTTGATCAGCAGCTCGAGCGCGCTGCGGTCCTTCGCGCACAGCGCCTGCACCTTGGCCTTCACCACGTCGGCGACGATGATCTCGCCGATCTCGTTGTTCACCGAGGCGTAGATCCCGCGCGCGCGCATCCGCTCGGTCTGCTTCTGGTTGTCCTCGGTAGGGGTGACGAAGTGGACGGAGTCGATCTTGTAGCGGTGGATGAGGAACAGGTGCGAGAGCGTCATCAGGCGCTTCTTGCGCAGGTTGGCATCAAACGTATTCTGGTCGCGGATGGAGAGGATGTTGCGCCCGCGCCGGTCCTGGATGCTGGCGAAGACCACGTTGAGCACCTTGTCGCCCGCCGGGTTCTTCAGCGAGAGCTCGAGCAGGTCGGAGCCCGCGGTGTGCGGCCGCAGCGACACCTTGAGCTTCGCGGTGTAGTCGCGCCGCTTGCGCCAGAGGTCCACCCACTCCTCGAGCACCTTCGGCGGGATCTCGGTGAGCACGAGGTGCTGGTGCTGCGTCGAGCCCTTGCCCATCGCCTTGGTGGTGGCGGTGCGGCCCGAGATGGTCGAGAGCGCGGCGTCGGCGCGGGGCCCGCCCACCAGCGTCTGCGGGGTGCGGTACGGCGACTCCAGCAGGCGGAACTTCCGCTGCAGCCGCGCCAGCGCCAGCATGCCGTCGGCGCGCAGCGCGGTGGCGAACTCCTCGGAGGCGAGGCCGTCGATCTGGTGGCCGCCGTAGGTGATGAAGTCGAAGACGAACCCCATCTTGCCCAGCTCCTCGGGGAAGCGGCGCATCTGCTCGTCGTTCATGCCCGTGGTGTCCCAGTTGAACGAGGGCGAGAGGTTGTAGGCGAGCATCTTGTCGGGGAACTTCGCGTGGATCGCGTCGGCGAACTTCTTCGCCTCGTGGAGATCGGCGGTCTTGGTCTCCATCCAGAGGAGGTCGGCGAAGGGCGCCACCGCGAGCGACTTGGCGATCGCGTAGTCGAGCCCGCCGTTGACCTGGTAGTAGCCGTCCGGCGTCTTGGTGTGCTCGCAGTCCCAGACGACGTCGAGCGCCATCGCGCGGGCCTTCTCGCGCGACGCGTACCAGCCGCTGGTGCCCGAGAACGAGAGCCACTCCTCCGCCGTCATCGGGAGCTGCTCGCCCTCGGAGGCGCGCAGGGAGAGCGCCTCGGCCACCGCCGCGCCGTAGGTCTTGACGCCGGCCTCCTCCTGCCAGACGTCGACCAGCTGGTTGAAGGCCTTGTCGAGCGCCTCGTCGGGGCCTTGCAGCGCGCCCTTCTTGAGCTCGGCCACCGCCCGCGCGGCGAGCTCGCCCAGGCCCGTGCGCTCGAGCCACTGGTCGGCGGCGGCGTACTCGGCGTCGCAGACCGCGTAGAGCTGGTGCCCGCCCAGCTCCTCGATGCCCGCGCGGTGGTACTGGCGCAGGAGCGCGAGCAGCGCGGCCCGGAAGGTCGGCAGGTTGAGGTTGGTGGCGCCGAGGATGAACGGCTGGTCGCGTTCGTCGCCGCGGCCGTCGAGCAGGGTGGCCGACTCGGCGTCGGTGCGGGCGACGATGATGCCCTCGACGCCCATCACGTCGAGCTGGAAGCGGGCCGCGACCAGCCGCTTGATCTGCTCGTCCTCGTTGACCAGGACCTTGCCGCCCTGGTGCCCGCACTTCTTCACGCCCGGCTTCTGGTCCTCGATGTGGTAGCCGGGCACGCCCACCTCGACGAAGCGGCGCACCAGGTTGCGCACGTGCGCGTCGCCGCCGTGGCCGGTGTCGGCGTCGGCGATGATGAAGGGCCGGAAGTCGATCTCCGGCGTGCTCTTGCGCTGCTCCTCGGTCATCCGGGAGCGGGCGTGGGCCTGGTTGCGGTCGGCGGTGAGCAGGGCGCGCACGATCGGGGCGGCCTCGTCGGGCACCTGCGAGAGCGGGTAGCTCGCGAGGTCTGGGCCCGGGTCCTCCTGGTCGCTGCCCTTGGCGCTGGTGGCCCAGCCGCCCAGGTAGATGCCCTCGATCCCCATCCGCTTCATCGCCACCGCCTGGCCGGGCGAGTACGGGCCGAAAGTAGTAATACACTTACCGGCGTCGTAGAGCTCGCGCATCCGTGCGTAGAAGCCCTCGGCGGCCCCCTTGGCGACGGCGTAGTCGCTCCTGATGGTGCCGCGCTGCTCGACGATCTCGCGCGCCGAGTAGATCCGCGTCAGCCCCTTGAACCGGGGGCTGGCGAACCACTGGCGCACCGCCTCGACTTCCTGCTCGAACGTGGTCGTCATGCGATGTCTCCACTCTGGTGATGGTCACCGCGACGCGGCCTGGGTTGGCTCCCTTGGGAGGGGAACCGCCGGTGCCGCGGCTTCGGCGGAGGACACGCTAGCACCATCTTTGCCGCAGTGCGTGATGACCGGATGGCGGAGGGGGCGCCGGCTCGGTGGTCAGGCTGTCAGGCCACGCGCAATCGCACCCGGCATGGCCGCGCGCGCGCTGCGCGAAGGTCGGGTCCGGACGGGGCGGCGCGGTCGGCGCTGCGCATGGGCTCTGGCCTCTGGTGGCGCGGGGCTTCGGAAGAGGGCACGGCGATCGCACGAACCGCTCCGCGCCGGTCCCGCGGTCTTCGCCGGAGGGGCCCGCCCTTGCGCCCTTGCGACCTGCTGCCATAAGATGACGAGCGTAATCCAATCACCTGGGAGCCCCACCCCATGCGCTACCCGCAGGGCCACAAAGCCGAGACCCGCGTCCGCATCCTCGGCGCTGCTGGAGCGGCGTTCCGCGGCCGGGGATACGCGGCGGTCGGCATCGACGAGGTGATGTCGGAGGCGGGCTTCACCGCCGGCGCCTTCTACAAGCACTTCTCCTCGAAGGAGGCGCTGCTCGCCGCGTCGCTCGGCGAATCGGGCGCGGCGTCACGGCAGGGGCTGCTCGCCGGGCTCGATGATGTCGAGGGCCCGGCGCTCCTGCGCGCGGTGGCGGCCCGCTACCTGAGCCGCACCCACCGCGACGCTGCGGCGCTCGGCTGCCCGCTCCCCGCGCTCTCGGCCGAGGTGGCGCGCAGCGGATCGGGGCCGCGCGGGCAGGTGCAGGAGTACCTGGAGGCGCTGCTGCGCGAGTTGGCGGGCCGCGTCCCGCCTGCGCCTGGGCTAGCGCCCGAGGACCGCGTGCTGGCGACCGCAGCCGTGCTGGTGGGCGGCCTGCTGCTCGCGCGCGCCGTGCCCGATGGCGCGCTCTCGGAGCGGATCCTGCGCGCTTCGCGCCGGCTCGCCGTGCCGGAGCTGGCCGCGCAAGCCGGGGGCGCGGCGAGGTCACAAGCGAAGGCCGCCGGGCAGCATGGTGGGAAGAAGCCGCAGCCGACCACGCAGCAGACGTCGCACGCAAAGGCGCCGAAGCGCCCGCGGGCCGCCCGCAGTGAAGCGCGCAGCGCAGGTCGCAGTAAAGCTCGCAGTGCAACCCAACGCCCCAGCAGCGCCGCCAAGAGGAGCGCGCGATGAGCCACCAAAGCCACCCGGACGGGACGAAGCCCGCCGCCAGCCACGAAGGCTGGCACCCCACCGCCTGCATCCTCTGCTCGCGCAACTGCGGGATCGAAGTGCAGCTCGAGGGGCAGCGCCTCGCGAAGATCCGCGGCGACGAGCGCCACCCGCTCTCGGCGGGCTACCTCTGCCAGAAGGCGGCGCGGCTCGACCATTACCAAAACCACCGAGATCGCCTGACCACGCCGCTGCGCCGGACGCCGTCGGGCGCCTTCGAATCCGTCTCGTGGGAGGCTGCGTTTACCGAAATTGCCGATCGCCTGAACGCGCTGCGCCGCGCCCATGGTGGCCGCGCGTTCGCGTACTACGGCGGGGGCGGGCAGGGGAACCACCTCGGCGGCGTCTACGGCCGCGCGCTGCTCGACACGATGGGCTCGCGCTACCACTACTCGGCCCTGGCGCAGGAGAAGACCGGCGACTTCTGGGTGAACGGCAAGCTCTTCGGGAAGCAGACCTGCCACGTCACCGAGGGGATCGAGGAGGCCGACCTGGTGGTGGTCATCGGGACGAACCCGTGGCAGTCGCACGGCATCCCCAACGCGCGCGACACGCTGCGCGAGCTGGCGGGCGACCCGGCGCGCACGCTCGTCGTCATCGACCCGAAGCGGAGCGAGACGGCCGCGCTGGCGAAGCACCACCTGCGCGTGCGGCCCGGGACCGACGCGTTCCTCCTCTCGGCGGTGCTGGCGACCATCGTCCGCGAGGGCTGGGAGGCGAAGGAGTTCCACGCTGCGCACACGACGGGGCTCGACGCGCTGAAGGCCGCGCTGCTCGAGGTGCCGATCGAGGCGCACGCCGCCCGCGCGGGCATCCCGCTCGAGCAGGTGACGCTGCTCGCGCGCCTGCTCACCCAGGCGAAGCGGGCGAGCGTGCGCGCCGACCTGGGCCTGCAGCAGAGCCCCCACAGCACGCTGAATTCGTACCTCGAGAAGCTGCTCTCGCTCCTGCCCGGGCAGTTCGGGCGCACCGGCTGTAATACACTTCACACCTTCTTCCTCCCGCTGGTGGGCCACAGCGCGGAGGGCGGCAAGAGCTGGAAGACGTCGGCCACGGGGATCGGCGAGATCGGCAAGCTGTTCCCGCCAAATGTGTTACCCGCGGAGATCGAGAGCCCCAAAGACGACCGCCTGCGCGCGCTCTGGGTGGACAGCGCCAACCCAGCGCTGAGCGGCGCCGACGCGCAGGCGTGGGCGCGCGCGCTCCCCAAGCTGGAGCTGCTGGTGACGGTGGACGTCGCGCTCACCGAGACGGCGCGGCACTCGCACTTCGTGCTGCCGGCCTCGTCGCAGCTGGAGAAGTTCGAGGCGACCTTCTTCAACCTCGACTTCCCCACGCAGGCGCTGCACCTGCGCCGGCCTTTGCTGGCGGCGCGCGAGGGGACGCTGCCCGAGCCCGAGATCTACCGCCGCCTGCTGGTGGCAATGGGCGCGCTGCCCGAGCGGTTTCCCGTGCTGGAGGCGCTCGCGAAGGCCGACCGCGCGGCGCCGGGCCTCAAGATCTTTCCGCTCGCGTTCGCGGCCCTGGTGACGTGGAACAAGCAGCTGCGGCCCGTCGCGGCGCACGTGCTGCGGCAGACGCTCGGGAAGGCCGTCGCGGAGCGGCTGGGAGACCCGCGCGCCGACGTCGCCGCGGTGCTCTGGGGCGGCGCGCACGCGTATGCGCAGAAGCACCCGGCCGCCGTGCGGAAGGCGGGCCACGCTGGCGCGGGCGCGGCGCTGGGGGAGGCGCTCTTCGACGCCATCCTGCAGACGCCGACCGGGGTGAAGATCAGCACGCACGAGGAGGCCGATGCGTTCAAGTTCGTCCGCCACCCGGACGGGCGCATCCACCTCGAGATCCCGGAGCTGCTCGCGCAGCTTCGCGCGCTCGCCACCGAGCCCGCGCCAGCAAAGGACGCAGCGTTCCCGCTGGTGCTGGTGGCCGGCGAGCGGCGCGCCTACAACGCGAACCTGATCTTCCGCGACCCGGCCTGGCGCAAGAGCGACGTAGAGGGCGCGCTGCAGATCCACCCCGATGATGCGCGCGCGCTGGGGCTCACCAACGGCGGGCGGGCGATTTGCGAATCGGTAAAAGGCTGGCTGGAGGTCTCGGTGGCCGTCACCGACGCGGTGATGCCGGGCGTGGTGACGCTGCCGAACGGCTTCGGCACGCAGCACCCCGGCGGCGACGCGGGCCGCACCACCACGGGCCCGGCGGTGAACCACCTCACCGACGCCGCGTGGCGCGACGAGATCGCGGGGACGCCGTTCCACAAGTACGTCCGCGTGCGGGTGCGGGCGGCGCCGCTGCGCCAGGCCGCGCCAGGGCCCCGCTAGCCGCGCAGCACCCACTGCCCGGCCGCCGCCATCGCCAGCACCACCAGCCACGGCGGCGCCTTCCACTGCTCGAGCAGCCCGAAGGCGAGCAGCGCGGCCACCACGTCCCCGGGCCCGCGCACGCCCTCGGTGAACACCGGGCTGTAGAGGGCCGCGAGCAGCACGCCGACCACCGCCGCGTTGGCCCCCGCGAGCGCGGCAGCGCGCGGACCACGGTCGTCGTTCACTCGGACCTCGACGACGGCGGGACGCCTGCCGCGGTGCTACGGCGCAGCCTTGGAGGTGAAGCAGTTCACCTTCACCCAAGCCATGTTCGGATCGGTGTCCGCGTCGTTGAGCGGCCAGTACGAAGGCCACACGGTGGCGGTGTCCGGGCAGAGCTGCGAGGCCCGGCGCGCGCCATCGTGGCACTTGTTGCAGGAGTTCGGCATAGACTAAGCCATGGACTAAGCCCTAGACCAGGCCTCGCCGCCCCGCGCGACCTTCGCCGCCGGGTCGCTGATCCAGTCGCTCCAAGAGCCAGCGTAGAGCCGGCCCGACAGCCCCGCGAGCGAGAGCGCGAAGAGCGTGTGGCAGGCGGTGATGCCGCTGCCGCACGAGGCGATCACCTCGCGGCCCGGTGCGCCCGCCTCCTCGAAGAGCGCCCGCAGCTCCGCCGGGCTCTTGAAGCCGAGGTCAGCGGGGGGCCCTCGCAGCGCGCGCCCGAAGGGCAGGTTCACGGCGCCCGGGATGTGGCCGGCCACCGGGTCGAGCGGCTCCACCTCTCCCCGGTAGCGCTCGGCCGCCCGCGCGTCGAGGAGCAGCGGGCGGCGCGCGCCCCCGAGTCCGCGCGTGGCCACCAGGCGCTCGATCTCCTCGCGCGGCGCCAGCAACGACTCGTCGCGCACCAGGGCGCGCAGCGGCGCCGGCGGCGGCGTGAACGGCTCGGTGGAGAGCGGCCGGCCCTCCTGCTTCCAGGCCGAGAGTCCGCCGTCGAGCAGCGAGGTCCGCGTGTGGCCGTGCAGGCGCAGGAGGAACCAGAAGCGGGCCGCAGCGGCGCCCTCGCCGTCGTCGTAGATGACCACCAGGGTCTCAGGCCCGATCCCCAGCCTGGACAGTGTCTGCGCGAAGTCGGCGACGGATGGCAGCGGGTGCCGTCCGCCGGGACCCCGGGGAAGGGGCTGGGCGCGAGAGAGGTCGCGGTCGAGATCGACGAAGGCCGCCCCGGGCAGGTGGCCGGCCGCATACCGCGCTGCCGCGGTCGGCCCGGTCAGCGCCAGTCGGGCGTCGCAAAGTCGCCACTCCCCAAAGGCCGGGCCGGCGGAGAGCCGCGTCGCAAGCTGGCCTGGGCTCATCAAGGGGGGGGGCGATCCGGTCGATGGTTGATCCACGGTGGCTCCTGTGGCTGTGAAAATAGAGAACCCTGGTGCTTGCGCCGAGCGCCAGCGTACGGCAATCCTTGGGCGTGATGGAGCAACGATGCCGCTAGAGCCCGAGCGACTCCTCGTCGTCGACGACGAGGGGCCCATCCTGCACGCGCTCCAGCGCACCTTCGAGGCGGCGGGCTACGAGGTCACCGCCTGCCTCGATCCCCTGGATGCGCTCAAGGCGATGGAGCTGCGCCAGTTCCAGGTGCTCTCCGCCGACTACATGATGCCCGGCATGACCGGCGCCGAGTTCCTCGCCCGCGCCAAGGTGATGCAGCCCGGCACCGTCCGCATCCTCATCACCGCCGCCCACGACTTCTCGGCCGCGGTGGACGCGGTCAACAACGGCGAGATCTTCCGCATCCTCAGCAAGCCGTGGAACCGCACCGAGCTGCTCTCGGCCGTGCGGCAGGCCTTCGACACCTACTGGCTGCGCGAGAAGAACCAACAGCTGACGGCGGTGGTGCAGCGGCAGAACGCCGAGCTGGCGGGGCTCAACAAGGGCCTCGAGAAGCTGGTGCAGGAGCGCACCGCCAACCTCCTCGACGGGATGGTCGCGGTGCTCGACTACCGCGACACCGAGACCCAGTGGCACTCGCGCCGCGTCTCCCGCTTCACCTGCCGGATCGCGCAGGAGATCGGCCTCACCGAGCCCGCCGTGATGCGGACCATCGAGATGGGCTCGCTGCTCCACGACATCGGCAAGATCGGCGTGCGCGACGCGGTGCTGCTCAAGCCCGGCCCGCTCGACCCCGACGAGTGGGTCGAGATGCGCGAGCACCCGCACCTCGGCTGGGCGCTGCTCCAGCGCATCGAGTTCCTCCGCGACGCCAGCCAGATCGTGCTGCAGCACCAGGAGCGCTACGACGGCTCCGGCTATCCGGCGAGGCTCAAGGGCGAGGCGATCGTGGTCGGCGCGCGGCTCTTCGCCATCGCCGACACCTACGACGCCATCACCTCGGACCGGCCGTACCGCAAGGCGCAGAGCCACGCCGCCGCCGCCGCCGAGATCCGGCGCGTGGCCGGCACGCAGCTCGATCCGCGGCTGGTCGACGCGTTCTGCGCGGTGCCGCTCGAGGAGTGGGCCCGCATCCGGCGCGAGGTCGAGCAGATGGCCCACACCGAGCAGCAGTGGGGCTGGACGCCGCCCAAGCGCGTCTTCGACGTCGTGCGGGAGGCGTCGCTCAAGCAGCGAGTGGCGGTGAAGCCTGCGAGCCCGGCGGCGGCGATGGCGACCGACTCCGGGGCGACGCACGACTAGCCGCCCGGTCTCGCCGGGGGCAAGGCGCGCTACGGCGCCCTGAGGAACCAGGTCTTGAGGTACTCCGTCTCCGGCACCCCGATCAGCACCGGGTGGTCCCGCGACGCGCCCCTGCGCTCCACCAGCTGCAGCGGGCGCTTGGCCTCCTGCGCCGCCCACTCGAGCACCTCGCCGAAGAGCGCGCCCGTCAGCTTGCCCGAGCAGGAGCAGGTGATCAGCAGGCCGCCCGGGGCGAGCAGGCGCACGCCGCGATAGTTGATCTCCTTGTAGGCGCGGATGGCCGCCTCCAGCCCGTCCTTGCGCTTGGCGAAGGCCGGCGGGTCGAGGACCACCACGTCGAACTTCTGGCCCTCCCTGTCGAGCGCGCGGAGCTGCTCGACCGCGTTGGCGGCGCGGACCTCGAGGTTCTTCAGGCCGTTCTTCTCGGCGTTCTCGCGGGTGCGGCGGACGGCGGCCGCGTCCTGGTCGATCGCCAGCACGTGGTCCGCCTTCTTCGCCAGCTGGAGCGCGAAGCCGCCGTGGTAGCAGAACGCGTCGAGCGCGCGGCCCCGGGCGAGCTGGCCCGCGAGCAGGTGGTTCTCGCGCTGGTCGAGATACCCGCCGGTCTTGTGGTCGGCGAGCAGGTCCACCGTGAGCGCGATCTCGCCCTCGTGGTACCCGAGCTCCCCTGGGGCCTCGCCGAGCAGCACGCCCTGGTGGCGCGGGAGGCCCTCGAAGTCGCGGGAGGAGCCGTCGTCGCGGAAGACCACCGCGCGGGCAGCGGTCACCTCGGAGAGCAGGCGCGCCAGCACGGCCCGGTGCGCCTCGGCCCACTCCGCGAGATGCTGCACCGAGAGGACGCCGCCGTAGAGGTCGGCGAAGTAGCCCGGGAGCAGATCGGCCTCGCCGTGGACCACCCGGACCGCGTCCGCGCCCGGGAAGAGCATGCGCCGGCGGTCCCAGGCGGCCTGCAGTCGCTCTCGCAGGAACGCCTCGTCGAGGTCCTCGTCGCGGCGCGAGAGCACGCGCAGGGCGATCGGCGACTTCACCGCCCAGAAGCCGCGCGCGATGAAGTTGCCGCGCGCGTCGCACAGCCGCACCTCCGCGCCCGAGGTGAGCGTGGCGGCGGCCGAGGCGACGTCGGAGCGGAAGATCCACGGGTGCCCGCCGCGGGCCCGGACGGCGCCCTTGCTGGTGATGGTGACCGTGGGCACGGGCGAGCCCGAGGGCGCTGGCGCGGCGGCGGGAGCGGAGAGGGAGATTTGGTCGCTGGACATGGGCAGGCCTTGAAGGATGCGCACCATCGCACGGCGCGGGCGGCGCGGGCTGCCCGCCGTGTAGCCGATGTGGGTCTGGCACCTTCCTGTCGCAGGTCTCGGCCGGCGCGCAGAATTGCGGCGGCAGAGCGCTACTGGGTTACGCTTTACCCCGTGACCGACACCGTCTCCCCGCTCAAGGCCGTGCGCCCGGCAGCCCCGGACGCCGCGCCTTCTCCTGCCGTCGCGCCGCTCCCTCCCGCCGAGGCAGCAGCGCTCGGGGCCCGCCTGGCGGCCAACGTCTCCCGCGCGCTCAAGGGCAAGGAGGCGCTGGTGGAGCTGGCGCTCTGCGCGCTGGGCGCGGGCGGCCACCTCCTGCTGGAGGACGTGCCGGGCGTGGGCAAGACCACGCTGGCGCAGGCGCTGGCCCGCTCGCTGGAGCTCTCGTTCGCGCGGGTGCAGTTCACCAGCGATCTCCTCCCGGGCGACATCACCGGCGTCTCGATCTTCGACCAGCGAACCCAGAGCTTCGTCTTCAAGCCCGGGCCGCTGTTTGCGAACCTGGTGCTCGCCGACGAGATCAACCGGACCACGCCGCGCACCCAGAGCTGCCTCCTGGAGGCGATGGCCGAGGGGCAGGTCTCGGTGGACGGCGTCCCGCGGCCGCTCCCCTCGCCGTTCCTCGTGCTGGCAACGCAGAACCCGCACGAGCACTCGGGCACCTACCCGCTGCCCGAGTCGCAGCTTGACCGGTTCGTCATGCGGCTCTCGGTGGGCTACCCGCCGGCCGAGGTCGAGCGGGCGCTCTTGCTCGGCGGCGGCACCGGCGACGAGCTGCGCGCGCTCGCGCCCGTGGCCGACGGCAACTCGGTCCGCAGGCTGCAAGCGGCGGTGAAGACCGTGCAGGTGGCCGGGGAGATCGCCGACTACGTGCTGGCGCTGACGGCGGCCACCCGCGCCTCGCAGCTGGTCTCGCTGGGCGCTTCGCCGCGCGGCGCGCTCGCGCTCCTGCGGGTGGCGCAGGCGCGGGCGCTCTTGCGGGGGCGGGCGTATGTCGAGCCCGACGACGTGAAGGAGCTCGCCGTCCCCTGCCTCGCGCACCGGCTGCTGCTCTCCGGGCGCGGGCCTGCCGCGGGCGAGGGCGACCGGCTGGCGGCGGAGCGCGTGATGCGCGAGATCGCCGAGAGCGTCCCGGCGCCCGAGTAACACACCAAACCGATGCCGGCCCCCACGCTGCCAGCCGCCGCCGCACCCGCGCCGCTCGACCAGCCGTGGCCGAACTGGCCCGTGGTCTTCGGGCGCACGCGCAGGGACGGCTCGACGCCCTCGTGGAAGCGGAAGCTGAAGTTCACCCGCCTGGGCCGCTGGTACTGCGGGCTGACGGTGGGTATCGGCCTCGCGGCGATCAACACGGGCAACAACCTGCTCTTCCTCGTCTTGGGCCTGCTCCTCGGCAGCATCGTGGTGAGCGGGATCCTCTCGGAGAGCGCGGTCCTGCGCGTCTCGCTGCAGCGGCGGCTCCCGCAGGCGGGCACGGCGGGTGAGCCCACCCTGGTGGGCCTGGTGGCGAAGCGCACGGGGAGGCTGCCAGCGTTCTCGCTCGAGCTGCGCGAGGCGGGCGGCGAGGTCCTGGGGAGCGGTTATCTCCTGGTGCTGCCCGCGGGCGCGACCCAGGAGGTGACGTACCGGTTCACGCCGCAGCGGCGCGGGCTCTACCAGTTCGCGCAGCTTGAGGTCGCGACGCGCTCGCCGTTCGGGCTCTTCGAGAAGTCCCGGCCGCTCGACGCCGCCGCGGAGCTGCTGGTCTACCCGCGCGTGGTCCCGCCGCCCGCGGTGCAGGTCCGCTCGCCGGGGCGCGAAGGCGAGCGCCCGCGGCAGCGCGTCGGGCAGGGCCAGGAGGTGCACGGGCTGCGCGACCACCGCGCCGGCGAGGACGTCCGCTCGATCCACTGGAAGAGCAGCGCGCGCGCGTCGAGGCTGGTGGCGGTCGAGCGCGAAGAGGAGCGGCGGGCGCAGGTCTGCATCGAGCTCGACCACCGCGGGCTCGAAGGCGAGCCGCTGGAGCGGGCCATCGAGCAGGCAGCGGCGCTCTTCGTGCGCTCGCTCGACCAGGGCGCGGAGACGGCGCTGGCCCTGAGCGGGTACACGCTGCCGCCGTCGAGCGGGCCGGAGCAGCTGCGGCTGGGGCTCACCGCGCTCGCGCTGGCCGCGCCGCTGTCCGCGGGAGCGCCGCCGCCCGCGCCCCCGCCCGGCGTCACGCTGATCACCGCGGGCCTCGCCGGAGGTGCGCCTTGAGCGCCGCCGCCAGCGCCGCGGCCAGCGCTGCGGCCACCGCTGCGCCGAAGCGCTCCGCGCGCGGGCTGACGCTCCTCCAGGCGCAGTCGGGGGCCGGCGCGCTCACCGTGATCTTCGCCTTCACAGCCTCGGCCGCCTCGGGGGACTTCGGGTGGCGGCTCGGCGGCCTCTTCGTCGCCGCGCTGCTGGGCGCGCTGCTGGTCGGCGACCGGTTCGCTGGCAAGTTCACCATCGCCTGGACCGTGCTGCTGGCGGGCGCGCTGGTGGTCCTCGGCGGGCAGGTGGTCAGCGGCCAGGTCGACATCGTGCTCGGCGCCGCCCGCTTCGTGCTCCTGCTCACCGTCCACCGCCTGTGGAACCGGGGCACCGAGCGCGACGAGCTCTTGCTGCTCCTCCTCTCGCTGCTCCTCGTCTGCGCGGGCGCGGCGCTCTCGTCGGAGCTCTTGTTCGGGTTCGCCTTCGCCTTCTTCGGCATCGCCGCGACCTGGTCGATGGCGCTCACCCACCTGCGCTGGCAGATCGAGGGCGCGCGCGGGCCACAGGACCCCGCCGCGCTCCTGCGCAGCCGCCGCCTGATCACACCAGCGCTCTTGGGCGGGCTGGCGCTGCTCTCGCTGGTGGGCCTCGCCTCGGCGACGGTGCTCTTCCTCGTCTTCCCGCGCGTCACCCTCGGCGGGATGCGGCGCCCGGCCAGCGGCCAGGCGGTGGCGGGCCTGGGCGACTCGGTCGACCTGAGCGGCCACGGCACCATCGCCGACGACCCGCGCGTGGTCTTGCGCGTGACGCTCGACCCCGACCCGGAGGTGAAGCACCTCGACTACCACTTCCGCGCCCGCGCCTTCGAGGTGTGGACGGGCCACGGCTGGCGTGCGCGCGAGAACTCGCGCAACCCGGTGAGCTGGCTCCCCCACCCGCCCAAGGCGCTGCGGAAGAAGGGCCTGTGGACGACCGCCACCATCGAGGCAGTCTCGGGCGGCTCCGACGGGCTCATCCTCACGCCGCCGGGCTGGCCCGTGGCGGTGCGCTTCTTGCGGCCGATGACCGCGCGCGGAAACCCGTATCGGCTGCTGCGCGACGCCGCGGGAGACCTCTTCTACCAGCCCGTCGAGGTGGGCGATCTCGAGTACGTGGTCTCGCTCGAGCCGACCATCGCGCCGCCCAAGGACGGGCCCGTGGTCGACCCAGGCGCGCTCCCCGGCGAGGTGGACGAGGACCTCACCGTGCCAAGCGACCTCGACCCGCGGGTGCGCGCGCTCGGCGAGCGGCTGGCCAAGGGCAAGCCAGCCGTGCAGGCGGCCGAGAGCGTGCGGACGTATCTGGAGACCAGCTTCGAGTACACGCGCGAGCTGGCGCCGGGCGGGAGGGATCCCATCGCCAACTTCCTCTTCGTGCGCAAGAAGGGCCACTGCGAGCTGTTCTCCTCGGCGATGGTGATGCTGCTGCGGGCGGGCGGCGTCCCGGCGCGCAACGTGACCGGCTACTTCGGCGGCGTGAAGACGCAGGCCGGCTACTACGCGGTGCGCGCGGGAGACGCCCACAGCTGGGTGGAGGCGTGGATGCCCGGCCTCGGCTGGATGGCCTTCGATCCGACCCCGGCCGCCGAGCGCGGCAGCCCGAAGGAGACCCTCTACTCGCGCGCGGTGCTGCTCTGGGACGGCCTCGCCTCCCGCTGGCGCTCCTCGGTGGTGGACTTCGACCTGCTCGCGCAGGCGCACGCCGCCCAGCGGGCGCTGGAGCTGCTCCGCGAGGCAGGTCGCAGGCTCTCGGGCAAGGGCACGGGTGCGGCGCCCACGGTGACCTGGCGGGACGCGGGCGTGGCGGCGGTGCTCGGGCTCCTCGTCGCCCTGGTGGTGGTGCGGCGGCGCCGGGGCGGGGCGCGCGGCCCGGGCCGCTCGCAGGCCGCGCTCGAGGCCGACGCGCTGCGCGCCCAGAAGCTGTGGCGCGAGGCCCGCCTGCGGTTGGAGCGGGCCGGCCTGCTGCTCCCCCCCTCTGCCACGCCGCGCGAGGTGGAGCGGGCCGCGCGCGAGAAGCTGCCGGAGGCGGGGCCGATCGTCGAGCGGCTCTCGCGGCGGTGCAGCGCGGCCCGGTGGGGCGGGGCGCCGCTGCCGGCGGGTGAGGCGCGGGCGATGCTGTCGGCGCTGCGCAGGGCGCTCTAGAGCACCGAACGGTTTGACTCCCGTCGCCAGACCGATCGGCGCTCTAGCGCCAGCTGCCCGGCTTGGACGGTCGCCGGTCGTCGAGCACCAGAACGCGTGACTGCGGGTGCTCCGATTTTGAGCACGGTGCCGCTCGGTCCCGATCACCTCCTCTGCTACGGTGTCGGCCGATGCCTGAGCTCCCCGAAGTCGAGATCGCCTCCCGGCAGCTGCGCAGCTGGGCCCTCGGACGGCGCGTGACGGCCGCGCACGTGGGGCGCACGCGCGTCATCCGCGGCCAGTCCCCGGAGGCGTTCGCTCCTCTCGTCGGCCGCACGCTGGTGGGCATCGAGCGGCGCGGCAAGTGGATGCTCCTCCTCTTCGACCGGGGCCTCGGGCTCATCTCCCACCTCGGCATGACCGGCAAGTGGCTGCGCCGTGAGCGCGAGCAGGCTGCGCCCAAGCACACCCGCGCCTCGCTGGAGCTCTCGGACAAGAGCGTGCTCGACTACACCGACCCGCGCCTCTTCGGCCGCCTGATCGCGGGCTCGGTGGAGCAGCTCCGGGCCCACCCGTCGCTGGCCGCGCTCGGCCCTGACCCCCTCGGCGGCGTGGACGCGGCCCGGCTCTACGCGGCGCTGCAGCGGACGAGCCGGTCCATCAAGGAAGCGCTGATGGACCAGGGCACGCTCGCGGGGCTGGGCAACATCCATGTCGGCGAGAGCCTGCACCGCGCGGCGCTGCACCCCGAGCGGCCCGCCGACTCGCTCTCGCGCGAGGAGGCCGCGCTGCTGGCGCGCCACATCGAGGAGTCGATCCGCTTCGCGCTCGAAGCGCAGGACGGCCCCGAGCCGATCAAGTACGTGGAGGAGGGCGGCGAGAACCCGTTCCTCGTCTACGGCCGCGCTGGCGAGCCGTGTCCGGGCTGCGGCAGCGAGATCGAGCGGATCGTCCAGGGCGGGCGGAGCACGTTCTTCTGCGCCAACTGCCAGCCTAGGTCGGCGGGCCGCCCGCGGAGCCGGCAGCTGGCCCGTCTGCCGGTGCGGCCGCCGAAGCGGGCGAAGGGGGCGACTCCGCCGGCGCGGGCTGCGAAGGCGAAGCCAGCCCGGGCGAAGGCCCCTTCTGCAGCGCCGGCGCGGGCGAGGGCTGTGAAGGCGAAGCCAGTCCGGGAGAAGCGGGCTGCAAAGAAGAAGTAGGCAGCGGGGTCTCGAGCGCGGCCGGTGTGCCGCGCCTCTGCAGCGACACCAGCCCTGCGGCCGCCTGCTCCTCGGCCGCCTCGTCATCGAGCGCATGGTTCTCCTCGGTGATCGCGCTCGGCGGCACCGGCAGCGGGCTCTGGCCGCTGGCGCGCTGCACGGGCGCGTGCCCGATCGGCCGGTAGAGATAGGTGAGCCGCACGGCGCCGGCCTGCGCGCGGGCGAGCGCGTCGGCGCCCAGCCTCATGAAGGGCACCGCCGAGGGCGCGTGGATCTCCAGGAGCGCCTTGATCACCTTGCCGGCCCACGACGAGAACTGCGGCCGCTTGCGGATCTTCTCCGCGCCGCGCCAGGTGACGACGTTGGCCTGCAGGCGCGCGGGCCTGAGCTCCAGCGGCGCGCCGTCGGGACCGGGCGGGCTCTCGGGCAGGTGGAGTACGAGGCAGTCGCTGCGCTCCTCGTCGATCTGCGACCAGCCCGCGAACGGGCCCTCGGGCTGCTCGTGCACCACCAGGTCGGCCGAGTGGCGCTCGTGGAACAGGTAGAGCCGCCGCTCGGCCGGGAGCGATTCGCGGCGCTCCAGCCGGGACGGGTCGCGCTTGAGCAGCCCCGGGTCTCCGCGCAGGTAGCGGCCGAACGACGCGCGCACGCCCGGCTCACGGCGCTCTGCGTGGGCGACGAGCGCGGCGACGTCTGCGTCGGTGAGGAAGAGCCAGAGCTGCCGGACGGCCATCGGCGCGCACCATCGCACGGGACGGCCGCTCCTCGGGCCCCCAAAGAAGGGCTACTCGATGACGAGCGGCAGCGCCGTCACCTCGCCCGCCCCGTCCTGGTAGCGCAGGGTGTAGTGGCCGGCGCGCGCGAAGGTGGCGTGGAGCCGCGCGCCCGGGCTCGCCGTGCCGCCGGGCAAGGTCCAGCGACCCGCGCGGTCGTCGGCCGCTTCGTCAAACCCCGCCGGCAACAGGACGCAGAGCGCACCGGCCTTGGCGTGCAGCGCGCCGGCCTGCACGGAGCAAGGCCCGCCGAGCACGAGCGGCCCTGGGACCCCCGCCTCGAGCCCGTCGGTGAGCCGCAGCGTGACCGCGAGCGTGGCGGTGGCGCCATGGCCCGCGTCGAGCGTGAGCCTGCCCTGGTGCGTGCCAGGACCGAGGCGCGAGGGATCGACCTTCACCGAGAGCCGCAGCGGCAGCGTCCCCTCGGTGACCGAGGGCCGAAGCCACGCCGCGGAGGCCTTGATCTGCACCCGGCCCGCGGCGCCAGCTTCGTCGCGCACCGAGACGGTCTGGGCCCGCGGTGGGCTTCCCGTGGAGGTGAACGCCAGCGCCGTTCGCGAGAGCAGGAGCGCGCTGCCGCCCGCGCCGCCGCCCAGCTTGGCGTCGAGCGCCGCGAGCGCGCGGGGCAGATCGAGGCGGCCGTGCTTCACGCCGCCCATCGCCACCGCTGAGGAGAGCAGGGCCTCGCGGACGTCGGCGAGGCGGGCCTCCGGGTGGGCAGCGAAGAGCAGCGCCGCGGCGCCCGAGACGTGGGGCGCGGCCATGCTGGTGCCGTCGTACCGCTCGTACCGGCCCGGCGCGGTGGTGGAGAGGATCCCTACCCCCGGCGCGGCCAAGAGCGCGCCGCGGTCGGAGAACGAGGCGAGCGCGCCGTCGGGGCCGAGCGCGCCCACCGAGAGCACGGTCGCCAGCGCGAGGTTCGCCGGGTACTCGGGCGAGGCCCCGCCGCTGTTGCCGGCGGCCACCACGAAGAGCGCGCCCTTCTTGCCCGCGCGGGCGATCGCCTTCGTCAAGATCTGGCTCGAGCCTCCCCCGCCCCAGGACGCGTTGATCACCCGCGCGCCGTGGTCGGCGGCGTAGTCGATCGCCCGCGCCAGGTCGTCGGTGCGGCCGCCCTGCGGGCCGAGCGCGCGGAGGGCCATCAGCGAGACGCGCCAGTTCACCCCGGCGACGCCCGCGCGGTTGTTGCCGGCCGCGCCGATGGTCCCGGAGACGTGCGAGCCGTGCCAGGGCGCGTCGCCGGTGGTGATGGCGGCGCCGTCGGGCTTGTCGTCGACGAAGTCATAGCCGTTGATATCGTCGACATATCCATCGCCGTCGTCGTCGCGGCCATTGCCCGGCCGCTCGTGGGGATTGACCCAGAGGTTCGGCGCCAGCTCGGTGTGGGTGAGCGCGACCCCGTCGTCCACCACCGCCACCACCACGGAGGCGTCCCCCTGCGTGCGGTCCCACGCGGCGGGCGCGCCGATCGCCGCGAGACCCCAGAGCTCCTTGTAGCGAGGGTCGTCGGGCAGCTTCGACTGGCGCAGGATGCCGATGGGCTCGCAGAGCTCCACCGCAGGGTCGGCCGAGAGCTCGCGGCACAGCTCGCGCGGCGCCCGCCCAGCCGGCACGGGCACCGAGAGCCGGCTGGCCTCCTCCTCGGGGCCTACCGACGCGAGCGGCTGCACGGGGGCGTCGCCGCCCTGCAGCCGCCAGGACGGCGTCTGGCCGGGCAGGAGCTGGACGAGCACGTGGTCGGCGGCGATGGGCGCGCTGTCGTCCTCACCGCAGGCCGCCGCGCCCAGCGCGAAAAGACCCGCGAGCAGCGTGGCGGCGCTCCGGCAGGGGCGCAGCGGAAGGCCCGGACCGCGGCACGGGGAAGCGGCCACAGCGCGCGCGCGGCGGCGGTGCACGGGGAAGGCGGGCAGGTCGAGCGGCTCGTCTTCGTCGAACAGCGAGAGCGACGCGGGCTGGTCGAGCAGGGCCCGCAGCGTGAGCGGCTGCCCGGGTAGCTGCGAGGCGAAGAAGGCCCCTTCCGGGGCGGAGAAGAGGTCGTCGGACGAGGTGCGCACGGTGCGGCTCCGGGTGAAGGATCAGTCCGCGCGAGGTGCGCGGCGCACAGGCCGATTGCAGCGGGCGTGCCGGGGTCCAGGGCGCACAGTTCCTCGGGATTCGCTGCGAGCTGCGATAGGAGGGGGCCGGAACGCGCTGCGGAGCGGAGCGATGCGAACCGCTGGCGCGTCGTATCGGCCCAGCCCCCCGCGGTCGGGTGAGGGCCGCTTCGGGCGTGTCCTGCAGCCGCCGCCGCGGTAGACCTCGCGCATGTCCGACGCCGCCCATTGGGAAGGGACCGACCTCGTCCTCTCCCTCCACCTACAGCCTGGCGCGAAGAAGACCGAGCCCGCAGGCCTGCACGGCGGCGCGCTGAAGGTGCGCCTGCACGCGCGGCCGGTCGAGGGCGCGGCCAACGCGGCGCTGCTGGAGTTCCTCAGCGAGTCGTTCGGCGTGCCGCTGCGGCAGGTGGAGCTGGTCTCGGGGCAGCAGAGCCGGCAGAAGCGCGTGCGCGTGCGCGGGGCCGCGCTGGCTGCGGCGCAGCAGCTCCTCGCGGAGTGGGGCGTGGCCTGACGGTTGGACACCGGCGCGGCCCTCTGGCTAGCGTCGGCTGCTCCGCACGACGCGGGCGAGACGGTGCCGGCTCAGCGAGGCGTCCCCCTGCCGCGGGGACTGAGCCCGATCGGCCCGCCGCAGGCGGCTCAGCGAGGCGTCCCCCTGCCGCGGGGACTGAGCCCGTCGAGCGAGACGAGCTGCCCGCCCTTCGCCTCCCACTGCAGCGCCAGCAGGGCCGCGAAGAGGAAGAGCATGTTGCGTAGCCGAGCGCTTGCGGATCGGTCTTCCGGTCGTCTGCGGGCAAGTCGTCTCCGTGGCTACGCGCCGATCAAGCCGTACGCCTTCGCCAGCGTCGCGTCGATCTGCGCCGGGTCTCCGCCGCCGGCCTGCGCGAGGTCGGGCTTGCCGCCGCCGCGCCCGCCGAGCGTCTTCGATAACTCTTTTACCAAGTCGCCCGCCTTGAACCGCTTGGTGAGGTCCTGCGTGACGGCCACGAGGAGCGCAGCCTTGCCGTCCTTCTCGCCGGCGAGGATGACGACGCCGCTCTTGAGCTGGTCGCGCAGCTTGTCGGCCAGCTCGCGCAGGTCCTGGTCGCCGGTGATGCGGGCCGCCAGAACCTTTACTCCGCCGACGTCCTTCGCCTGGGTCGCGAGGTCTTGCGAGAGGCTCGCGGCCGCCTTCTTCTGCAGCGTGTCGAGCTCCTTCTCCAGCTCCTTGGTGCGCGCGAGCAGCTGCTCGGTCTTGAGCGCCACGTCGCGCGGGTTGCCCTTGAGCAGCGCGGCGGTCCTGGCGAGCTGCCGCTCCTCCTCGTGGACGAGCTGCAGCGCCTCCGGCCCGGTCACCGCGAAGATGCGCCGCACGCCGGCCGCGATCGCGCCCTCGCTCTGGAGCTTGAAGAGCCCGATGTCGCCCGAGCGGGCCACGTGCGTGCCGCCGCACAGCTCCATCGAGGGGCCGATCTTGAGCACGCGCACGGTGGTGAGCTGCGTGTACTTGTCGCCGAAGAAGGCGATCGCGCCCGACTTCATCGCCTGCTCGGGCGGCATCTCCACGGTCTCGGCGCCGAAGTTGGCGAAGACGAGCTCGTTGACGCGGGCCTCGAGCTTCTCCTTCTGCTCCTCGGTGAGCGCGGCGTAGGCGGTGTAGTCGAAGCGGAGGTGGTCGGGCGCGACCACGGAGCCCGCCTGCTTGACCCCCTCGCCGAGCAGCTCGCGCAGGGCCCGGTGCAAGAGGTGGGTGGCCGAGTGGTTGCGGCGCAGGCCGGCGCGGCGGGCGACGTCGACCGCGAGCTGGGCGCTCTCGCCCACGCCCAGCTTGCCCTCCAGCACCTTCACCTGGTGGACGACCAGCCCGGGCACCGGCTTCTGGGTGCCTGTGACCTGGGCCGTTCCGTTACCGAAAGTAACGACGCCGGTGTCGCCCTGCTGGCCGCCCGACTCGCCGTAGAACGGGGTCTGGTCGAAGACCAGCTCGCCCTCTTCGCCAGCGGAGAGGCTCTCGACCTGCGCGTGGCCCTTGAGGATCGCGAGCAGCTTGCCCGTGGGCACGAAGGCGGCGCCGTCCGACTCGCCGTGGACGCGCGCGTAGCCGAGGAACCCGGTAGCGGGGAGCTTGCCGGCGAGCTCCTTGTGGACGTCGCCGATCGCCTCCTCGCCCGAGCCGTGGAAGGTGCTGCGGGCGCGCTGCTGCTCCATCAACGTCTCGAAGCCCGCGGAGTCTACGGCGAAGCCTCGCTCGGCCGCGATCACCTGCGTGAGGTCGAGCGGGAAGCCGTAGGTGTCGTGGAGCTGGAAGGCCACCGCGCCTTCCACCACGTGCGTGCCGGGTGCGTCTGGGCGGGCGCCCATCGCCTCGTTGAGGATCGACATGCCGCGGTCGAGCGTGCGGAGGAACAAGTCGGTCTCGTGCTGCACCGTCTCGAGCACGCGGACCTTCGAGTCGCGCAGCTCGGGGAACGCCTCGCCGATGATCTCGATAACTGTATTACACACCTGCGTGTAGAGCGACGGGTCCTTGGTGAGCCGCTGCGCGTGGCGGATGGCGCGGCGAAGGATGCGACGCAGCACGTAGCCGCGGCCTTCGTTCGAGGGGAGCACGCCATCGGCGATGAGGAAGCTCGCCGCGCGCGCGTGGTCGGCGACGACGCGCATCGAGCCCGAGTCGGCGTCGTTGCCAGTCGTCGAGAACGGCTGGTAGGTCTTGCCCGAGACCCGCGCCGCCGTCTCGATCAGCGGCAGCAGCAGATCCGTCTCGTAGTTCGACGGCACGCCCATCAGCGCCGAGGTGAGCCGCTCGAGGCCCGCGCCCGTGTCGATCGACGGCTTGGGCAGCGGGATCAGGGGCCCGCCGTCCACCTTCCGCTCGAACTGCATGAAGACGAGGTTCCAGAACTCCATCCACGCGTCGCTGCCGTGCTCCGATTCGTCGCCCGAGTAGAACCGCTTGGCGTGCGCGTCGACCTGCGCCTGCGTGAAATCCCCCTGCACACGGAACAAGTGTAACTCACTACACGGCCCGCACGGCCCGGTGGGGCCCATCGCCCAGAAGTTGTCCTTCTCGCCCAGGCGGAAGATGCGCTCCTTGCGCACGCCGGCCTCGAGCCAGAGCTTCTCCGCCTCGTCGTCGTCGCGGAAGACGGTGACGCAGAGCTTCTCGACGGGCAGGCCGAGGACCTTGGTGGAGAGCTCCCAGGCGAAGGCGATGGCGTCCTTCTTGAAGTAGTCGCCGAAGGAGAAGTTCCCGAGCATCTCGAAGAACGTGTGGTGCCGGGCGGTGAAGCCGACGTTCTCCAGGTCGTTGTGCTTGCCGCCCGCGCGGACGCACTTCTGCGACGAGGCAGCGCGGGTGTAGTCCCGCGTCTCGCGCCCGGTGAAGACGTCCTTGAACTGGTTCATGCCCGCGTTGGTGAAGAGCAGGGTGGGGTCGTTCTGCGGGACCAGCAGCGACGACTTGACGCGGCGGTGGCCGCGCTCTTCGAAGTAGCGGAGGAACGCAGCGCGGATCTCGGCGCCGGTGCGGGGGAGGCTCTGCGAGTGGCTCTGGGCAGGGTTCTGGGCAGGGTTCTGGGCAGACATAGGGGGCGGCAAGATAGGGCGAGAACGGCGGTTTGTCATCTGAGGGGGGCGAAGCAGCGGCGCAAGCGCGGCTGCACTGGTTCGGTGCGGCAGGAGGAAGAGCCGCGCGGAGGGTGGCGGCCCGGTCTGATGCCGGACGTCGGGGCGGTCATTCACAAGGACCTGCGGCAGGTGCCTCGGGGTTGACGGAGGGCGCGCCCGAGGCAGATCCTGTCCCCGATGAGCGAGCAGGATCCCCACCCTTCCGACGCCTTCCCCAAGGCGCCCACCGTGGCCGAGTGGGAGCGGATGACTCCTGCCGAGCGGCAGCACGTCATCGACACGCTGCCGAACGAAGTGACCGACGCCGAGCTGTCCCCGCCGGAGGGCGACGCGCACTTCCTCGGCAAGCTCGGCCCTTTCGAAGCGCTACGGATGTTCTTCAAGCGCAGCGGCCGCGCCGCGTACTTCGCCTGCGAGCTGCCCATCTACTACCCGGGCGCACGCCGTTTCGCGCCGGACCTGCTCGGCGTGCTCGACGTCGAGGACCGAGAGCGCGGCCAGTGGCTGGTGACGGCAGAGGGCAAAGGACTCGACTTCGTGCTCGAGGTGCACGTCGGTGGCGACCGCAAGAAGGATGCGGAGCGCAACGTTCGCCTCTACTCGTCGCTCGGAATCCCCGACTACTTCATCTACGATCGGGGCCGCGGGCAGCTCATCGGACACCGACTCGCAGAGGATCGAAAGTCCTACCGCCGGGTGATCCCACAAGCGGGCTTCTATCGGAGCGAGGCGCTGGGACTCGATCTGGCGTTGGTCGAAGGGCGTCTGCGGTTCTTCATCGGCGGCGCCCTTCTCCCCGAGGCTGGGGAGCTGATCGCGCGTCTGGAGCGGCTGACCGCCGAGCTGGAGGAGAAGCGCGACGCTGAGTCCGAGCGCGCACAGGTTGTCGAGCAAGAAGCCCAAGCAGCGGTCGGTCGCGCAGACCGGGCCGAGAAGCGCCTCGCCGAACTCGAGGCCGAACTGGCGCGGCGCGGTCCTCCGGTCGACAAGAAGAGCTGAGACGTCGCCCCTGTCCCTCTACGCCGCCGCCCCGACCCCGCTCGCCCGCTTCCCAAACGCCGCGAGCAACCCCACCAGCACCACCGCGCCCGCCAAGCCCGCGCCCGCGTCCACCAGCAGCATCCACGTCGGCCCGTGGCTCGCCGAGACCCACCCGAGCACCAGCGTCATGTACCAGGTGGGGAAGTTCGATAGGCTGGCAAGCGCGCTGTACTTCGTCGCCACCGCGCCGAGGCCGACCACCTCCAGCGCGAAGCCCGTGAAGGCGCCGTAGCAGAGGCCCAGCGCGAACGAGTAGCCCAGCGTCCACAGCCCGTAGGCCCACGGCGTGTGGGGCGAGAAGGCCATCGCCACCCCGGTTGCGGCGAGCGCGATGCCCGCCACCGCGTAGGCGAGCTTGCGGTTCATCCGGTCGGAGAACCAGCCGCCCGCGAGGCACCCGATCGCCGCCGCCACGCCGCCCACCGAGCCGGTCGAGGCCGCCACCAACTCGGGGGAGGCGCCCCAACGCTCGGCGATGGCGGAGAAGAGCCCCTGGGCGGCGCCGCAGCCCAGCGGCACGAAGCAGAGCGTGAGGGCGAAGAGCCCGCTCTTGGACGCGAGCACGCTCCAGAGGTCGAGCGCGACCGACTTCACGCCGGCGACCAGCGCCGCCACCCGATGGTGGGCCGGCATGTGCGTCCGCTGCCCATCGGGCACCAAGGCCAGGAAGGCGCCGCAGCCGAGCAGCAGCGCGCCGGTGATCAGCGACGCGAGGCCTGGCGAGAGCCGCTGCGAGAGCACCAGCGCCAGCCCGCCGCCCAGTCCGGCGCCGCCCAGGTTGCCGGCCTGGTGCCAGCCAGAGGCGAGCCCGAGGCGACTCTGCGGCGTCCCCTCGGCCATCATCGCCTGCACGCTCATCCCGTTGAAGCTGGTCGCCACCGAGTTGACGAGGACGAGCCCCTTGAGCACCCAGAGCAGGTCGGGGCGGAACGGGACGAACCCGATCAGGCCCAAGGTCAGCGAGGAGACGAGGTTGGAGACGAGATACCAGCGCTTGCGCGTCGAGATGACGTCGCAGAGCGGCGCCCAGAGGAACTTGAGCCACTGCGGCAACAAGCTGGCGGCGACGATGGCGGCCACCACCTCGTCTCCCATCTTGGCCTGCGTGGCGAGCCAGCCCAGGGCGACGCTCGCGTAGCCCGAGGTGGCGCCGAAGGGGATGCTGAGGAAGAACCAGATCCAGGGCGGCGGCGCCCTGCCTTCGCCCTCCACGCGGAGCTCGCTCATATAAGTGTGTTACGGAGCCGGTGGCGGGCCGGCCGCGCCCGGCGTGCCGCCGAAGGGGAGGAACATGGCGACGCCGAAGCCGAAGTTGTCCACCGCGGTGACCGCGCTGCCCGTCCCGATGGCGCCCGGGTTGACCACCCAGGTGCGCTCGTACTGCGCCCGCAGGTAGAGCGGGCCGAAGAGCTTGTAGGCGAGACTGCCGCCGAGCAGCGAGCGGCTGTCGAGCGTGAAGGCCTCGCCGAGCCCGGCGAAGTTCTTGCGCAGGTAGTAGCCCTGGAGCTTGACGAACTCGATCTTGGGGATGGTCAAGTAGAGGCCGAGCGAGGCGCCGTTGTCGCTCTGGTAGTCCTGCAGGGTGCCGCCCACCTGGATGAACCCGGCGAAGTTGAACGCCAGCTCGCCGTAGTAGCCCTGCGTGCCCGTCTTGGGGTCTCTCTTGAGCGCGCGCGCGGCGGTGGCCTTGGGCACGTACCCCGCGCCGTAGGCATATTGGAAGCGCGCGAGATCATACTGCTGGTCGAAGTATTCGGGGATGTAGCCGGCCTGCATGAAGCGGTACTCGAGCCGGGCGTCGAGCGTGACCTCGAGGAGCGGGATCGGCAGGACGGCGCCGCCCATCACGCCGAGGTGCAGGCCGTTGCCCGCGCCGGCGATCCGGTTCGCGTCGATGAAGGGCACCACGCGGAGCAGCGCGGTGTTGAGCAGCTCGTACTCGGTGTCGATGCCGCCGGCCAACTGCGCGTCGCTGAACGACGCGAGCGGGTGGCCCTTGTCGTCCACCGCCACCTGCGAGCCGCCGCCCTGCGCGGTGGTGTAGGCGAGGTTGCGCGGGGCGGAGAGGTCGCTGGCGAGGGTCGCGCCCACCGCCCAGCCGCGGAGCAGCGGCGTGTCGCCGAAGGGCCGGATGTAGACGCGGCCGGCCAGCAGATTCGGGTCGACGATGTTGTCCACCAGCGTCTCGACGCCGCCGTAGGTGAGGTTCAGGTCGAGCGCGACGCCGACCTTGTTGGAGTCGAGGTTGAGCGTGTTGTTGTAGCGGTTGACCAGCGTGCCGTGGCCGACGCTCGACCCCCAGTGCTGGCCGACCAGCGCGTAGAACGGGTCGCGCTTGTGGCCGTAGCGGACGTAGCGGAGGAAGCGCAGGTAGTCGCCCGGCTCGTCCCAGTCGTGCCGGCGGATCCAGCCGCCGATCGCCTTGGTGTCGCGCGAGCACTGGGGCGACGGGCAGCCGGTGTCGCCGTCGTTGAGCACCAGCACCGAGAGCGGGAGCGCGAGGCCGAGGCCCACGGGGCCGAGGCTCAAGTCGAAGTTGATGACGGTCTTCAGATAGAGGTCGCCGTTGTCGCGGGCGAGCGCCAGCCCGAGGAACGCGCCGGGCCCGCCGCCGCCGAACACCTGCCCCGGATCGGGGATGCTGGAGAGGTTGCCGCCGCCCTGGTAGCCCGCGGGTGCGCCTGCGGGAGCGCCGCCGCCGGTGTTGTCCTGCGCGGCCGCGGGGAGAGAGGAGAGCAGCGCGGCCAACGCCGGGGCGAGCAGGGCGCAGAGCGGAGAGCGGCGGGAGAGCGGCGGGGACATGTCGGCTCCTGTAGAAAACTCTACGCGCAAGGGTACCGGACCCTTTGGGAGAGAGCCAGAAACGTTGCTCCGGCCACCCCGCGCCGGTGCCTGAAACGAAGCGAGCGGCCCGGAGCCCCTGCACGAGGTCCCGGACCGCTCTCGGTTGGTTCTCGCGGCGGTGACCGCCAGCTACTCGAAGTCCACCAGCGCGGTCGAGCCGTCGGTGAGCGTGATGAGGAGCCCGTCCATCTGGCCGGTGAACGTCAGCTCGGTGTCGCTGGCGGTCTGGACCGAGAAGTACAGGACCGGCTGGCCCGCGAAGGGCACGCCGGCGAAGCTGCTGGAGGCGACGAACTCCGGCAGGTGGAGCGTGGCCGGGGCGAAGTTGTTCCCGGTGGACTCCGAGAAGCGCAGCCAGTCGCTGCCCGTCTCCGAGGTCCAGTTGATCCACTGCCCGGCGTTGGCGGTCGGGTTTTCGGCGAGGGACGGCATGCTGAGGACCCGCGCGCCGTACCACGAGCCGTGCGGGCCGACGGTGTCGGCGGGGTATGGGGCCGTATAGACGTAGAGGTACCAGTCGTCGGGCTGCGTGGCCGCCTTCTTCGTCCAGAAGGAGATGCCCTTCACCTGGCCGAGGGTGACCGGGTGCCCGAAGAGGCCGGCCGGGGTGAAGTAATACTGGCCCTTGCAGTCGGGTGAGTTCGCGCACGTCGGCTGGGTCACCTTGCCGATGGAGGAGCCACCGAGGCCCGGCGGCGCGTCCGGCACGCTCACCACCTCGACGCCCGCGGCGGTGACCACCGTCCTGCTGTGCACGGTGGCGCCGGGCTCGCCCACCTGGATGGTGACGTCGCCGCTGTTGCTGCCGCCCTGGCCGTCGGTGACGGCGACCGAGAGCTTGCAGGGGCCGGCAAACGGCGCGGCCGGCGCGATGAAGGTGGTCTTCTCGATGGACGCGCCGTCGAACCTCCCGCCGCAGCCGCTCGTCCACTTGAAGGTGAGCGCGTCTCCGTCGGCGTCGGTGGCGTTGACGCCGAGCACGCTGAAGGTGCCGCCCGCCGGGATCTGCGCGTCGCTGGTGACGAACTGCCCGAGGTCCGGCCAGTGGTTGATCCTGGCGACGATGGCGAGCCCCTGCGCGTTCCAGGCGAAGCTGATGCTGACGGTGGAGGTGAGGGCCTTCGCGTCGGTGACGCTGAAGACGACGGTCTCGCCGGCGCCCCGGCAGCTCGAGGTGAGCACCGCCGACCGGAGGACGGTGTGGTCCCACCCGGCGAGCGTGGGCAGGTCGACGGTCGGCCCGTAGACGACGGCGCCAACGGGCTCGGCCACGCCATCGCACAATGCGGTGATGGAGTAGCGCAGGGAGTCGCCGAGGAACGACGCGGTCATCGAGACCGTCAGTGGCGCGCCGTAGGAGGGCACGTCCGAGAGCGAGATCGCCCCGATCAGCGGCGCCACGTCGATGAAGGTGGTGGTGCCGCCGACCTGCTGCAGCGACAGCGCGCAGAGGCTGACCGCGTTCTTGCTCACCGGGCAAGCGGCGCTGGCGCGGAAGACCTTCCCGCTGGGCGACTCTGTCGCTTCGGCGGTCACCACGTAGAGGCCCACCGGGAGGCTGGTGAGGCTCCCCGTCCAGGAGTTGGCGGGCGTCGTGCTCTCCGCGAGCGTCAAGGTAGCGGTCGCCGGGCCGCTCACGGAGGCGGTGACCAGGTAGGTCATGCCGGCGGTGCGCGCTCCGGCGCCGCGCGCGGTGACGGCGATCTGTACGGCGCCTCTGTCGTCCGTGTTCGTCGCCGGACCGCAGGCTGCGAGCAGGCTGGCCAAGGTGAGTCCTGCGAGCGTCCAAGTCTGGATCTTCATTGTGGTGCCTCTTCTGGGTGGTGGAGACCACGCCGGGCGCGCCCGTGCCCGCCCCCTCGCGCGAAGCCGAGAAGACGGGACCGGAGACCGTGCCGAGGGTTGTGGGCAGACGTGTGTCGGGGTCGGCAGATGCAAATAGCAAGCCCGATTCGATAACCAACTCTCGAGGCGTGCAGTCCTTGCGGCGACGCCCCCGAAGCGTGTCCGGAGGGCCCCGGCCCTAGAGGAAAACCGGCCCTGTGGAACCATCGCGGCTTTCACGCAGGCGCCGAGTGGCGCGATCACTGTTTCAATACTGGCTTACCGAAGTCGCCGCCGCCGCCGGGCACCACGGAGATCTGCGCGCT
>JAYWAO010000233.1:0-14835 GCA_043782365.1 Deltaproteobacteria bacterium | reverse complement strand
GGCCACGGCGAGGCGCCCGAGGCCCTGCTGGGCGTGGACCGGCGCGACCTCTACGCGTCGGCCCGCGAGGCGCTGCGGGGCCTGCGCGGAGCCCGCCGCGTCTACTGCGCGGGGCTCTCCGCGGGCGCGCTGTTGGCGCTGGAGCTGTGCGCGCGGGTCCGCGTGCGCGAGGGAGATCCGGACCTCGCGGCGGTGGCCCTCCTCGCTCCGGCGATCCGCTTCACCGGCTCGCTCTTCCTCCTCGGCAGCGTGCTCGGCCGCCTGCCCTCCTTGCCGCTCCCGCTCATGCTCCGCAAGGGCCCGCGCGATCTCGGCGCGCCGCAAGACCGGAGGCTCCTCGGCGACGGCCGCCGGCCCGACGGCAGCTATGGCAGCGTCCCGCTCGCCTGGGGCCGCGAGCTGCGCCTGCTCTCGGAGGAGGCCCTGGCGCTGGCGCACCGGGTGCACGCGCCCGCGCTGGTGCTGCAGGGCGCGCTCGACCGGACGGTGTCGCCCGCGGGCGCGCGCCTTCTCTGCGAGAAGTTGGGCGGGCGCACGGTGGAGCTGCGGACGTTCGCCCGCTCGGGGCACCTGCTGCCGCTCGACCGCGAAGGGCCCGCCGTCTGCGCCGCCGTCACCTCATTCTTCTCCCGCCCGCCCGCCTGATTCGATAAAGGTTGAGGCGCTCGCAACTCGCAGTCCGAACCGCGGAGCTTTCCATGGCCAAGTATCTCCTCGCCATCGACCAGGGCACCACCAGCACCAGGGCGATGGTGATCGACGCGCGCCTCAACGTGAAGGGCTCGGCGGGCTTCGAGTTCAAGCAGCACTTCCCCAAGCCCGGCTGGGTGGAGCACGACCTCGAGGAGATCTGGACCACCACCCAGAAGGCGATCAAGGGCGCGCTGGAGAAGGCGGCGGTGAAGGGCAGCGAGATCGGCGCCATCGGCATCACCAACCAGCGCGAGACCACCGCGCTGTGGGACCGCAAGACGGGCAAGCCGGTGCACAAGGCGATCGTCTGGCAGTGCCGCCGCACGGCCGCGATGTGCGACGCGCTCAAGGCCGCCGGCAAGGAGCCGTTCGTCCGCGGCAAGACCGGGCTGGTGCTCGACGCCTACTTCTCGGGCACCAAGCTCCGCTGGTTGCTCGACAACGTGAAGGGCCTGCGCGAGCGGGCCGAGAAGGGCGACCTCGCCTTCGGCACCATCGATACCTTTCTTCTCTGGCGGCTCACCGGCGGCGCGGTGCACGCCACCGACGTCACCAACGCCTCGCGGACCCTCTTGATGGACCTCACCTCGCGCAAGTGGGACGACGAGCTCTTGCAGACCTTCGGCGTCCCGCGCGCGGTGCTGCCCGAGATCAAGCCGTCAGCGGGTGAGTTCGGCCGCACCAAGGGGTTAAAAGTGTTACCCGATGGGATCCCCATCGCGGGCATCGCCGGCGACCAGCAGGCGGCGCTGATCGGGCAGGCGTGCTTCTCGCCCGGCGAGGCGAAGTGCACCTACGGCACCGGCGCCTTCCTCCTGATGAACGCGGGCCCCACGCCCGTGCGCAGCCAGCACGGGCTGCTCGCCACCGTGGCGTGGCAGATCGGCGACCAGGCCGCCTACGCGCTCGAGGGCTCGGCCTTCATCGCGGGCGCGGCGGTGCAGTGGGTGCGCGATGGCCTCGGCCTGATCGGCAAGTCTTCCGAGATCGAGGCGATGGCCAAGGCGGTCCCCGACTCCGGCGGCGTGGTCTTCGTCCCGGCGCTCGCGGGCCTCGGCGCGCCCCACTGGCGCCAGGAGGCGCGGGGGCTCATCTGCGGCCTCGACCGCGGCAGCACCAAGCACCACCTCGCGCGCGCCATCCTCGAGGGCATCGCCTTCCAGATCCACGACCTGGCGGCGGCGATGAGCAAGGACATCGGCAAGCCGATGCCGATGTTCCGCGTCGACGGCGGCGCCTCCCAGAACGACCTCTTGATGCAGTTCCAGGCCGACCTGCTGCAGACCCCCATCGAGCGGCCCAAGATGGTGGAGACCACCGCGCTCGGCGCTGCCTTCCTGGCGGGCCTGGGCACCGGCGTCTGGGCCGGCACGCGCGAGCTGCAGCAGACCTGGCGCGCCGGGAAGCGGTTCACGCCCAGGATGAAGCTCGAGGTCCGTGAAGAGCACCTCAAGCGGTGGCGGAAGGCGGTCGAGCGGGCATGAGCGAGGAGCAGCGGGAAGGGCAGCGCCAAGGGCAGCCGGCGGAGCGCGGCGAGAAGACGCTGCCGATCGTCTCGGCCGGCGCCCTGGTGCTGCGCACGCGCGCCTCGGAAGTGGCCGAGGAGAAGCTCGGCTCGCCGGAGCTGCTGGCGCTGGTGGAGCTGATGATCGCCACCATGCGCGCCGCGCCCGGCGTCGGGCTGGCCGCGCCGCAGATCGGCCTGCCGCTGCGGCTGATCGTGCTCGAAGACCCGGCCGAGGCGGTGGCCACGCTCGACGACGAGGTGCGCGCGTCGCGGGGCCGGGCGGCCTTCCCAGTGATCGCCATCGTCAATCCGGTATTACACTTGATCGAAGGTGAGACCGCCACCTTCTTCGAGGGGTGCCTGAGCGTCCCGGGCTACTCGGCGCAGGTGACGCGCGCGCTCACCGTCGAGGTGACGGGCAGAACGCCTGCGGGCGCGCCGTTCTCCTGGCGTGTCTCGGGCTGGCCGGCGCGGATCCTCCAGCACGAGTGCGACCACCTCGACGGCACGCTCTACGTCGACCGGATGGACAGCCGCACGCTGGCGCGGAGCGGCTAGGCGGTCGCCAGTCTAGCCTGCTCCATCGAGGAGATCAGCCTCCCCAGCAGCGCGTGGGCCCGCTGCTGCTTGGGCTGGTAGTCGAGGGCGCGGATGCAGCGGCGGGCCGCAGGCACCAGCTGGCCCCGCGCGAACTGCAGCTCCGCGCAGTCCACATGGCCCTCGGGGTCGAGCGGCGCGAGCTCGCTGGCGTGGTCGAACATGCGCCCGGCGGCCTCCAGGTCGCCGCGGACCTGGTAGAGCTTCCCCAGCCGGGTCGCCACCCGTCCGAAGTGCGGGCTGGCGAGGAGCGCGGCCTGGTAGAGCGCGATCGCCTGGTCCGGCGCCCCGAGGTCCTCGTGCAGCCGGGCCATCGCCTCCAGCGTGGGCGCGTGGGCCGGCGCGTGGACGAGCGAGCGCTCCATGATCTGCAGGGCGGCGAGCGGGTCCTTCGCGGCGGTCAGCCGGGCGAGGTGGAGCGCCGCCCGCAGCGAGCGCGGGTTCTTCTCCAGCGCGCCCGCGAACCACTCGCGCGCCGCGTCCTTCCCCCCGCGCAGCTCGTGCGAGCGGCCGAGCCAGAAGAGCGGCAGGTCGAACGCCGGCGCGTCCGCGCGCGCCTCGTGGTAGCGGGCCCGCGCAGCCGCGCTGGCGCCGATGGCGTCGAGCTGGACCCCGGCGACCAGGCTGCGCTCGGCCACCGTCGACTGCACGTCGTAGGACTCGCCGTCCGGGCCCGAGCGCTGCAAAGGGACCTCCAGCGGCCCGTGCGGCGGCGCCTCGCGCGCGAGCTCCCGGTAGAACTGCTTGCGGCCCTCGGCGTGCTGGCTCTCGAGCCGCGCCTCGCAGACGTAGGCGAAGGCCTGGCTGGCCACTCGGGCCCGCAGTCGCGCGTCCGTCACCACCCGGTCGAGCACCTCGGCCAGCTCGGCGGGGCTGCGGAAGAGGAAGCCCGTCTCGCCGTGGACCACGTGCTGCAGGTACGGCGTCACCGCGCTGAGCACCGGCACGATGCCGCGCGAGGCGTACTCGATGAACTTCACGTCGGAGCGGCACTCGTTGTAGGGGCTGGGCAGGAGCGGGGCGAGCCCGACGTCGAGCCCCTCGAGGAAAGTGTAATACGCATCGAGCGTCCCGGGCGGCGAGTAGCTGCGCTGGGCGGAAGGCAGGCGCGAGAAGACGTCGTCGAATTGCCGCTCGTTCCCCATGAAGCAGAAGGTCACCTGCGGGAAGCGGGCGCAGAGGGCGGAGATGACGGGCTCGATCTGCCGCAGATCCTCGGTGTGCCCCGCCGAGCCGGCCCAGCCGACCCGCACTTGCGCGCGCGGCGTGTCCAGCTTCCGCGAGACCCGCTCGATCTGGTTCTCGAACACGGTGGTGCGGGCGTTGAGCGCGCCGAACCTTTCGAGCAGGCCGGCGCCGGTCACCTGCGTGGCGTTGGCGAGCCGTAAGAGCTGGAACGCGTTGGAGCGGTTCACCGGATCGGCGAACCAGCCCTGGATGCCCACGCCCGCGTGCGAGGCGGCGAAGTGGTCGGAGATCTCGTAGACGGTGGCCTGGCGCGAGAGCCGGCGCTGGTGGACCACCGGGAAGAGGTCGTCCTCGGAGAGCAGGTGGAGCACCAGGACGTCGGCGCGCGCGGTGATCTGGTGCAGATAGGGAGAGAGCGTGCTGACGGTGACGACCTGCACCCCGGAAAGGCGCCCGAGCGCCTGCGAAGGCTGCGCCACCCGGTAGACGTAGTCGCCCACCTGGGTCGACCGCATGGCGACGACGTTGGCGACGAGGAGGTTGGTGCTTTGGGAGTCCATCGTGCCAGGGGTATCGACACGGGTCGCGGGGTTGAGAAGTCCCTCCCGCCAGCGCTCGCGTTCTTGCTAGCGCCAATGCTGAACATAAGTCGAAACGGGGGGTTGGCCACATGCGACGACGCTGAGCCGCCGACCCTGCGAGGCCCCAGCGGACCCCTCCGCGGCTCCCACCGGTCCCTCGCCTCAGGGCGGGAATTGCTCGCCAGCCCGCGCGCGGCCCGCGCTTGAGCGCCGCACCCAGCTTGACGGAACGCGCGCGGTTGATTACCAACGCTACGTCCGGTGCGAGCCGGGCGGCGCGCCCTTTCGCCCACCTTGGGTGTCGCGCCTTACAAGTGACACCCTAAGCCAGTTGGGAAGCGCAGCGCCCGGAGAGGGGCGGTGCGCTTCAGGAGCCAGAGCGGCTCCGGCTTCCATCGGTGGGTGAGGAGTGAGGCCCACGATGTCCGCTTCAAAGAGTTCGTCAGAGTCCCCCCAGGCAGGTCCGGCCGTCGCGTCTGCCGCGCAGCCAGCGCCTGTCGCGCCGTCGCAGGTGCCGCCGCGCCCGCTCGGCACCATCGCCGTCCACGGCGGCGAGCCGCGCCGCAAGGCCCACGACTCGCTCACCACGCCGCTCGTCGCCTCGGCCACCTACGCCTTCGAGAGCACCGAGGAGCTGACCCGGTACTTCGAGGGCCGCCACCAGCGCGAGGAGTACGGCCGCTACGGCAACCCCACCGTGCGGGTGGCCGAGCAGAAGCTCGCAGCGCTCGACGGCGCCAGCGACTGCGCGCTCTTCGGCAGCGGCATGGCCGCCATCACCACCACGCTGCTGGCGCTCTTGAAGAGCGGCGACCACCTGGTGATGACGGCCGACTGCTACCGGCGCACCCGGCAGTTCGTCTCGCGCTTCCTCTCGCGCTACGGCGTCGAGTGCACCCTGGTGCCGCCCGGCGACCTCGCCGCGGTGGAGGCGGCGCTCCGGCCTGGAAAGACGAAGCTGATCATCGCCGAGTCGCCGACCAACCCGTACCTGCGCGTGGCCGACCTTGCCGCGCTCGCCGAGGTGCGCCGCCGCACGCCGGGCTGCAACCTCCTGGTGGACGCGACCTTCGCCACGCCGGTGAACCAGCGGCCGCTCGAGCAGGGCGCCGACCTCGTCTTCCACTCGGCCACCAAGTACCTCGGCGGCCACAACGACCTGCTCGCGGGCGCGGTCAGCGGCAGCGCCGATCTGGTGTCGCTGGTGAAGGACCTGCGCGGCGTCCTCGGCGGCATCCTCGACCCGCACCCGGCCTTCCTGCTCCTGCGCGGAATCAAGACGCTGCCGCTGCGGGTCCAGCGGCAGAACCAGACCGCGCTGCGGATCGCGCGAGCGCTGGAGGCCGACCCGCGCGTGCGGCAAGTGTATTACCCGGGACTGGAGAGCCACCAGGACCACCAGCTGGCCTGCAGGACCATGTCGGGCTTCGGCGGCGTGATCAGCTTCCGGCTGGTGGGCGATGTTGCCTCGTCGGCCCGGTTCGTCGACGCTTGCAAGCTGGCCATCCTCGCGCCCTCGCTCGGCGGGACCGAGACGCTCATCGAGCAGCCCGCCTTGATGAGCTACTTCGAGCTGACCACCGGGGAGCGCGAGGCGATCGGCATCTACGACGACCTGATCCGCCTCTCGGTGGGCTTGGAGGAGCCCGAGGAGATCGAGGCCGACCTCTTCCAGGCGCTGGCGGCCGCGTTCGGTCCGGCGCAGCCGCAGGGCGGGGCCGCCGCGCCGGACGCCGGCGTCCCTGCAGCCGGGGTGGGCCATGTCTGAGGCCGCCCTCTCGCTCTCGCGCGGCGGGCGCTCGGGTCCGGGCGCGGGGCGGCCCGCGGCGCGTGCCTCGGTATTACTCTTTGGCAAGGGCACGGTGGGCGCGGAGGTGCTGGCGCAGCTCTCGTCGCTGCCGGGCCGCCCGCTCCGGCTGGCGGGCCTCTGCGATTCGCGCCGCGCGGTCTTCACGCAGCAGGCGGCGGGGCTCGACCCGGGGCACTGGAAGCCCGCGCTGCTGGCGGCCCAAAGCGCGCCCGCGACGCTCTCCCGCGCCGAAGGGCTGCTCGACCAGCTGGCCGCGCTGCCCGCGCCCGTGCTGGTCGACTGCAGCGCCGCCGACGGGATGGAGGCTGTCTACCAGGCGGCCTTCGCGCGCGGCGTGCACGTGGTGACGGCCAACAAGAAGCCGCTCGCCATCGACTGGGCCCACCGGCAGCAGCTGTTCGCCAGCGCGCTGACGGCGGGCTGCGGCTTCCTCTACGAGACCACCGTGGGCGCGGCGCTCCCGGTGCTCGGGCCGCTGCGCGATCTGGTGGCCACGGGTGACGCCGTCGACCGCATCGAGGCCTGCCTCTCGGGCACGCTCGGGTACCTGTGCGGCGAGCTGCAGCGGGGCGTGCCGCTCTCGGCGGCGGTCGAGCGGGCGCAGACGCTGGGCTACACCGAGCCGCACCCGCGCGACGACCTGAGCGGCGCCGACGTGGCCCGCAAGGCGCTCATCCTCGCTCGCGAGCTCGGCCTGCCGCTGCAGGCGAGCGACGTCGCGCTGGCGCCGTTCTGCGACCCCGGCCCCTCGGGCGAATCCGACCCGGCGCGCTTCCTGGCGCGGCTGCGGCAGGGCGACGAGGCCTTCGCCGAGCGGATCGCCGAGCAGAAGCGCGGAGGCCGCGTGCTGCGGTACCTCGCGCGCATCAAGTGCGGCGAGCGCCCGCGCGTGATGGTGGGCCCTGCCTGGGTAGAGGCGGAGCACCCGGCCGCGCGGCTGCAGGGGAGCGAGGCGCAGGTGGCGATCTGGAGCAAGCGGTACCCGGGTCCGCCGCTGCGCGTGCAGGGGCCCGGGGCGGGCGCGGCGGTGACCGCGGGGGGCGTGATCGCGGACGTGCTGCGGGTGGCGGTGCTCTAGCCTAGGCCAGCGCGACACCGTCCAGCCCTCCGGCTGCTATCCGCCGTGCGGCGTCGCCAGCTTGATGTCCACGATCGCCTCCACCAGCCGCTGGCTGGTCTCGTCGATCTCGACGAACTCCAGCGCCACGCCGGCGATCACCCCGGGCCCGGGCCGCACCACGCGGACCACCTTGCCGACGCCCTGCACCACCCGCCGGCTGCCGGCGTCGAACTGCAGCGTGATCAGCTGCCCGATCTCGTGCACTTCATTCGCAGCGAACTGCTGGCTGCGCAGGAAGATGCCCCCGGCCGAGAGGTCTTCGGCGGTGGCGTTCATGAACTCCTGCACCGAACCGAACTTCATCTGGACCGCAAGCTGGACCGGCGCGCGCGGAAAGCGCCGCTTCTCCGATCCCTCGCCTTGCCCCTGCACTCCGTCGGGCGCGGTGACACCGGCAAGGCCCGGAGGCGGGTCTGTGTCGCCGGCGGCGGACAGCGAAGGGTAGCGACTCGGGTCGAGGTCCGACATCAGCGCGCTGTCTCCGGAGGGGCTGCCAGGTCGGATCCCACATTCAGGCACCGCGCCATCGACGTCGGCGGCGCCCGGCGGGACCTGCGGCGACTGTAGCAGTACCGCCCCGCCAACGCCGAACAGGTTTTCTCGACGGCTTCCGAAGCCCGAGCCTCCGGGCCCAGGGCTGCCGGCTGGCTGCCCAGCCGCGGCCCATCCGTTTCCAGTCGCCTACCGGTCGAAGAGGCGCTCCACCGCCTCCTGGACAGTGTCTACCGGAACCAGCTCCAGCGGGACGCTCCCGAGCCTGCGCGCGTTGCCCCGCGGCAGGACGCACCGGTCGAAGCCGAGCTGCGCCGCCTCCGCCAGCCGGGCCTCGATCTGGCTCACCGCCCGCACCTCGCCCGCCAGCCCCACCTCGCCCAGCACCAACGTGCTCGGGCCGAGCGCCTGGTTACGCGCCGAGGAGCAGAGCGCCGCCAGCACCGCGAGGTCTCCGGCGGGCTCGTCCAGCTCGGCCCCGCCGGCGATGTTGACGTAGATGTCCTTGTCCGAGAGGTGCAGCCCCTCCTTCTTCTCCAGCACTGCGCAGAGCAGGGCGACCCGCTGGCCATCGACGCCCAGCGCGGCCCTCCGGGGCGCGCCCATGCCGGCGGCGTCCGCTACCAGCGCCTGCACCTCCACCAAGAGCGGCCGGGTGCCGTTGACCAGCGCCACCACCGCGCTCCCGGGCGAGCCGCTCGGCCGCTCGGCGAGGAAGAGCGCGCTGGGGTTCGCTACCTCGCAGAGGCCCTCGGCCTTCATCTCGAAGACGCCGATCTCGTTGGTGCTCCCGAACCGGTTCTTGTGGGCCCGGAGGATGCGATAAGTATGACTCTTATCCCCCTCGAAGTAGAGCACCGTGTCCACCAAGTGCTCGAGCAGCCGCGGCCCCGCCACCTGCCCGTCCTTGGTGACGTGGCCCACCATGATCACCGGGATGCCGGTCTCCTTGGCGAACTCCACCAGCCGCGCCGACACCTCGCGCACCTGCGAGACCGAGCCCGGGGCGGAGGCCACGTCGGGCAGGCCGACGCACTGCACCGAGTCGACCGCCAGCACCCGCGGCTCCAGCTTCCGCGCGACGGCGAGCACGGTCTGGAGGTTGCTCTCGGCGTAGAGGAGCAGCCCCGGCGAGAGCGTGCCCAGCCGCTCGCCGCGCAGCCGGATCTGCCGCAGCGACTCCTCGCCGGAGACGTAGAGCGCGGGCTTGTCCGAGAGGCGCGAGAGCTTGTCCATCGCCGAGAGGAGCAGCGTGCTCTTGCCGATGCCCGGGTCTCCCGCCAGCAGGATGGCCATCCCCGGGACGAGCCCGCCGCCCAGCGCGCGGTCGAGTTCGCCGATGCCCGTCTTGTCGCGCGTGCCAGCGTCGAGCGGGATCTTGTCGATGGCGAGCGGCATCCCCGCGTCCTGCACGCCCGGCGGGAGCCCCCCGCGCGCGGCCACCACCGAGATGGCCTCCAGGCTGTCGTAGGTGCCGCACTCCGGGCAGCGGCCGATCCACCGGACGGTGCGGTAGCCGCACCCCTTGCACATCTGCTCCATCTTGGGCGCCTTCACCGCCGCCATCCGCAACGAGCCCATCCCGCCTCCCCTCGCCCGGCGAAGGCCGGGGGCGCACGCGCTGGCTGCGCGTCACGGGCGGAACTCTGCCAGGGGAGTCCGACATCGCCGCCGCGCGCGGGCCATCTCCAGAGGGGGCGGGGCCGCCGTGTTGTGCAACCCGCGATGCGCCGCTCGCCGCTCGCCATCCTCTTCGTGACGGTGTTCCTCGACCTGCTCGGGTTCGGGATCGTCTTCCCGTTCATGGGCTACACCGTCGAGTCGTTCGGGGCCTCCGCAGGCATGGTCGGGCTGCTGGGTGGTGGCGGTGCGGCGGGCCAGGCCGGAGTAGGGCGCGCGGGCCGGTGATGGGCTGCAGCCACTCTCGGCGTTGACCGCTTCTGGTCTCCGCCTGCGGACTGGCGTCCCGGCACGCAACACCCGGCCGCGCCAGACGCGCCCCGATGGTCCGATCGTGTACCATCCGGAGAGGCGGGCAACCCTCGACTCGGAGTCCCAAGAATGCGCGCAGCGGTCATCGGCGGCGGAAGCTGGGGAACGGCGTTGGCCTCGGTCCTGGGCAACAACGGGCACGAGGTGATGGTCTGGTGCCACGACGAGGACAGCGCCAAGGCGATCACCGAGAAGCACGAGAACACCAAGTACCTGCCGGGCCTGCCGCTGCCGCTCTCGCTGCGCGGCTCGACCGACCTCGGCGAGGCCCTGCGCGGCGCTGAGTTCGTGGTGGCCGTCAGCCCCTCGCACGTGACCCGCAAGGTGATGGGCGAGGCGGTGCCGCACCTGCCGCGCACGACGCCGATCGTCTGCGCCAGCAAGGGCATCGAGAACGAGTCGCTCCTGACCATGCACGAGGTGCTCGAGGAGGTGCTCCCGCACGAGATGCACCCGTACCTCAGCTTCCTCTCCGGCCCCTCGTTCGCCAAGGAGACGGTGCAGAAGATGCCCACCGCCGTGGTGGTGGCGGCCACCTGGGAGCGGGTGGCCAAGCAGGTGCAGAAGACCTTCAGCAACGACTATTTTAGGTGTTACACTTCCAACGACGTGGTCGGCGTCGAGCTGGGCGGCTCGCTGAAGAACGTCTGCGCCATCGCGGCGGGCATCGCCGACGGCATGGGGTTCGGCAACAACACCCGCGCGCTGATCATCACCCGCGGCCTCGGCGAGCTGGTGCGGCTGGCGATGAAGAAGGGCGCGAACCCGCTGACGCTCTCGGGCCTCGCGGGGATGGGCGACCTCGTCCTCACCTGCACCGGCGAGCTGTCGAGAAACCGCTCGGTGGGGCTGGCGCTCGGGCGGGGGCAGAAGATCGCCGAGGTGCTCGCCGGGATGAAGCAGGTGGCCGAGGGCGTCAAGACCGCCAAGAGCGTGCACGACCTCGCGCACAAGCTCGGGCTCGACCTGCCCATCCACGAGACGATCTACCGGATCCTCTACGAAGGGTTGGAGCCCAAGGCCGCGCTGTCGCTCCTGGCGCAGCGGGAGCTGAAGAGCGAGTTCCAGCTGCACTGAGCAGGTCCGAGGAGGAGCGACGACGAGATGCGCTGCCCCATCGCCGCCCTGGCGACGGGAGGTAGCCTGTTCGGTGCTCCAGGCCCGGCGACAGCCGTGCGCGCCGCTCCACCGGGCCCGAGCGGCCTTCACTCATCCCCAAACCGGTCCCCCAGCTTGGGCCGCAGCGGCAGCCGCTCCCCGAGCGGCGCGGGCTTGGGCGCCACCGGCTCCGGCGGCTCGCTCTTCGCCTGCAGCGCCGCCACGTCCTCCACGTGCTCCGCCTGCTCGAGGTGCGCGAGCAGGTGGGTCGCGCCGGCGATGATGATCGGCCGGAAGAGCAGGTTGAGCCCCGGGATCGCCAGCAGCGTCGCGGTCGAGAGCGCGAAGCCCACCAGCAGGCGCGGGCTCGACTCGAGCAGCGCGATCTCCTCGCGCCACGGCTTGGCGAGCCGGTCGATGAAGTTTGCAAAGGTGCGGATGGCTGCCCGCAGCCTGCCCAGCCGCTCCGGCACCTGCCCCTGCACAAAGCGGAGCCCGCGCACGAACCAAGGGCGCGGCTGGTGCTCGGCCTCGCGCTCGAGGTCTTGGACGGTCTGCCCGGGCTGCAGCACGCTCGCGTCGTCGAACGCGTCCACCACCACCCAGTGCAGGCCCCAGACCGCCGCCACCGCGCCCGCCAGGTGGGCGCCGAACGGCAGCGCGCCGGCGAGGCCGAGCACCGGCGCGATCGCGACCGTGGCCAGCATTCCCTGCATGACGGCGCGCTTGAGGTGGACGATGAGCGGATATTCGCGCGGGCCCACCGCGCCGAAGCCGAGCCGCCACCGCACCAGCGCGGCGAAGCGCGCGTAGTGGTTTGCGAAGAGGATCGACGGCACGGGCGCCAGCACCGCGAACGCCGTGTAGAAGGTCTTCAGCCAGGCCCCCGAGAGCCCCAGCGTCCCGGTGTGCAGGCTCGCGTAGATACCGCACGCGAGCGCCAGCCAGCCCGCGGGCTTGAGCGCCTCGACGAAGAGGTCCTGATCGCGCAGCAGCACCCGCAGGCCGAGGAGCGGCTGCGCAGCCCCATAGGCCGCGCGCTCGACGGGCTCCGACGCCGGCGGGGGCGGCTGCACGCTCCCCGAGTAGCGGAGCATCCGGTTGAGGAAGAAGCGCACCCCGCCGCGCAGGGTCTCCTTCAAGGCAGGCCGGCCCACGGGCGGCGGCGGCAGCAAGGCCTGCGGGAGATCGTCGCTCATGGCTCGCAAGCCCTCTCTGCTGGACGCGCGTGCTCGGCGCGCCCGGCGCCCTGCTCGCGGAACTCGGCCTGCTCGCCCGGGTGGGAGTGATAGTTGCCGATCAGGTACGGCAGATGGACCAGCTTCTTTCCGCGCTTCGACAGGGCGCGCCAGAAGAGCCAATCGCCGATGACGCGGATGGGCCCGCCGTCGTCGAACCGCCACGGATACCGCTGCAGCTCCTGGTGCACCGCCATCCTCCAGAGGCAGGCCGGGCCCATCGTCCGCTGCGGCGTGGTGCTCCCGAGGCGTTGGCCCGGGGTGGCCTTCGGCGGCCAGCCCTGGCGCAGCGGCAGGGTCTCCGAGGGCCTGCACGGCTGCACGGCGTCGGTGGAGGCCTGCGAGAAGCAGATCTCCCAGTCGCCGCCCGCGAGATCGGCGCCCGCGTCGAGCGCGCCTTCGAGCCGGGCGATGGCGTCGGGCGCGAGGCGGTCGTCGAGGTTCAGGTTGGCGACGTAGGGCGTCGTCACCTTCGAGAGCGCGAGGTTCCACGCTTCATAGATGGTGAGCTGCTTCTCCGAGACAATCGCGGCCCCGACGAGGCCTGGCGGCGGACTGTCGACATTGTCGAAAACATAGAGGCGCTCGACCGGCGCCGACTGCTCATCGAGGTTGCGCCCGTGCCCCGCCAGCAGCGCGTGCCGCAGCGGGTCCTGGTGCCAGACCGCGCAGATCACCGTGCTGCGGGCCCGGGCGCTCACGTCACTCGCCGAGGTACGCCTTGCGGACCTCGGGGCTCTTCAAGAGCTCCTGCCCCGTCCCGCTCTGCACCACGCAGCCCGTCTCCAGCACGTGCGCGTGGTGCGCGATGCCGAGCGCGAGGTGGGCGTTCTGCTCGACCAGCAGGATGGTGACGCCGGCCTTGTTGATCTCGACGATGATGTTGAAGATCGTCTCGGTCACCTGCGGCGCGAGGCCCAAGCTGGGCTCGTCGAGCAGGAGCAGCTTCGGCCGCGCCATCAGCGCGCGGGCGATCGCCAGCATCTGCTGCTCGCCGCCCGAGAGCGTCCCGGCGCGCTGCTTCTGGCGCTCCTTCAGGAGGGGAAAGAGCCCGTAGCCCTTCTCGGCGTCGGCGTTGATGCCGGCGGTGTCGCGCCGCAGATAGGCGCCCAGCATGAGGTTCTCGCGCACGGTCAGGTTCGGGAAGATGCCCCGCCCCTCGGGCGCGTGGCAGAGGCCCTGCGCCACCAGGGTGTGCGGCTTCTTGCCGGAGATCCCGGCCCCGAGGAAGGTGATCTCGCCCTTGGTGGGCGTGAGCATCCCGGAGATGGCCCGCAGCGTGGTGGACTTGCCCGCGCCGTTCGCGCCGATCAGCGTGACGATCTCGCCCTCGGCGACGTCGAGCGACACCGAGCGCAGCGCGTGGATGGCGCCGTAGTGGACGTCGAGCTCGCGCAGGGAGAGCAGGGTGGTCACGGCGTCACCGCTTCCCCGGCGCCGGCGGCGGCCCGCTCGCGCTCCAGCTGCGCCGCGTGCTCCTTGGCGTACTTCTCGCCGAGGTAGGCCTCGATCACCTTCGGGCTGCTCTGGATCTCCTTCGGCAGCCCCTGGGCGATGGTGACGCCGTGGTCGAGCACCAGGATGCGCTCCGAGACGCCCATCACCAGCTTCATGTCGTGCTCGATCAGCACGATGGCGACGCCGAACCGGTCGCGGATGTCCCGGATCAGCTGCATCAGCTCGGCCTTCTCCTTGGTGTTCGTTCCGGCGGCCGGCTCGTCGAGGAGCAGGACCTTGGGGTTGGTGGCCAGCGCGCGGGCGATCTCCAGCCGGCGCTGCTCTCCATAGGGCAGGTTGCGCGCCAGCTCGTCGCGGCGGTGCGAGAGCCCCAGCACCGAGAGGAGCTGCTCGCTGCGCTCGGTGATCCAGTTCTCCTCCACCAAGGACAGCGCGCCGCGCCGCAGCGCCGCCTCGATGGTCTCGCGCGTCAGGTGGTGGCAGCCGATCCGCACGTTGTCGAACGCCGACAGCTCCTTGAAGAGCCGGATGTTCTGGAAGGTGCGCGCCACGCCGAGGTGCGCGATCGCCGAGGGCGCCATCCCCTTGGTGTTCCGGCCGCCGACGCGGATGACTCCCTCCGTCGGTGGATAGACGCCCGTCAGCAGGTTGAAGACGGTGGTCTTGCCCGCGCCGTTGGGGCCGATCAGCGCGATCAGCTCGCGCGGTCGCACTTGCAGGCTGAACTCGCTGACCGCCGTCAGCCCGCCGAACTGGATGGTGGCGCCGCGCACGTCGAGCAGCGCTTCGCCGTCCGCGCCCGGGTCGGCTGCGGGCGAAGGCCTGGGCGGCTGGCCCCGCTTGCGCCACGCCCTCCAGTAGTCCCACGCCTCGCTGGTGCCGAAGAGACCGCGCGGCCGCACCAGCATCAGCACCACCAGCGCCACCGAGTAGATCACCATGCGCAGGTTGACGAGGTCGAAGGTGGCGTTGCCGATGGTGAGCGGCGGCAGCGAGCGGAGCGCCTCGGGCAGGATGGTCAGCACGATCGCCGCCACCACCGAGCCGGTGATCGAGCCCAT
>JAYWAO010000232.1:0-5389 GCA_043782365.1 Deltaproteobacteria bacterium | reverse complement strand
GCACCGCGGGCATCGACTTCGGCGCCGCGCTCGCCCACGCCCGCAGCGCCGGGCCGGCCCTGCGCGAGCTCACCTATGCCCAGCGCGGCGAGATGCTGCGCGCGCTCTCGAAGGCGCTGCACGCCCACCGCGACGAGCTGATCGGGCTCGCCGTGCAGAACGGGGGCAACACCCGCAGCGACGCCAAGTTCGACGTCGACGGCGCCATCGGCACGCTCGCCCACTACGCCGACCTCGGCGCGCAGCTCGGCTCCGTGCGCGCGCTCCGCGACGGCGAGCCCGTGCAGATCGGCCGCACCGCGCGCTACGTCGGCGTGCACGTCTTCACGCCGCGCGACGGCGTGGCGGTGCACATCAACGCCTTCAACTTCCCGGCCTGGGGCACCGCCGAGAAGCTCGCCTGCGCGCTGCTCGCCGGTATGCCCGTGCTGAGCAAGCCCGCCACCAGCACGGCCTTGGTGGCCTGGAGGCTCTCGCAGCTCTGCGTCGAGACGGGCGCGCTGCCGCCCGGCGCGTTCGGGTTCATCTGCGGCTCGGCTGGCGATCTGCTCTCGCGGCTCGGGGCAGACGACGTGGTCGCCTTCACCGGCAGCGCCACCACGGCGAAGCTGCTGCGCGCCACGCTCGGGCCGGCCGGCGTGCGGTTCAACGTCGAGGCCGACTCGCTCAACTCGGCGCTGCTCGGACCCGACGTCGAGCAGGGCTCGGCCACCTGGGACCTCTTCATCGCCGACGTCGCCAAGGACATCACGCAGAAGGCCGGGCAGAAGTGCACCGCCATCCGCCGCATCTTCGTGCCCGCGGACAAGGCCGACGCCGTGCAGGAGGCGCTGATCGAGCGGCTCGCGGGCGTGCGCGTGGGCGACCCCTCCCGGCTCGAGGTGAACATGGGCCCGCTCGCCACCCGGGACCAGCAGCGCGACGTCAAGGCCGGCCTCTCGCGGCTCCTCAACGAGAGCAAGGCGGAGACCAGGGCGGTCTTCGGCGGCGAGGGGGACGTCAGCGTCAACGCGGCGGAGCCCGCCAAGGGCTACTTCATGGGCCCCGTGCTGCTGCGCTGCGACGCCCCGGCGGCAGCGGTGGCGCTCCACCGCGACGAGGTCTTCGGGCCCGTCTCCACGCTCTGCCCGGTGGGGGGCAGCGGCAAAGCGCTCGCGCGCGAGTCGGTGGACCTCGTCCGGCGAGGGGGCGGCAGCCTCGTCTGCTCGGTCTTCAGCGACGACCGCGCGTTCCTGAAAGAGGTCGTCCTCAGCCTCGCGCCCGCGCACGGCCGCATCTACCTGGGCAGCGAGAAGGTGGCGGGCCAGACCTTCGGGCCCGGGACGGTGCTGCCCCAGCTGCTCCACGGCGGTCCGGGGCACGCCGGCGGCGGCGAGGAGCTGGGCGGCCTGCGCGGGCTCTCGCTCTACTCGCAGCGCACTGCCCTCCAGGGCGACAAGGCGCTGCTCGACGCGATCGCGCCCGCTGCCGGGCCGGCTGCGGTGGTCGCGCAATGAGCCCTGCGCGCCGAAGCCGCTCGTCCGCGCTCGCCGTGCTCGCAGCCTGCGCGCTCTGCGCCGGGGCCTGCGGCCTGCCCAGGTACGGCAAGCCGCCGCCGGATCCCGCCGGTGGCCTGTTCCTGCTCGAGCGCGACCTCTTCGCGGCGCTGCAGAAGAAGGACTTCCCCGCGCTCGAGCGCATGGTGGCCGAGGAGTTCGTCCTGCGCCAGCCCGGAAAGCCCGATCAGGATCGCATCGCCTTCCTCGCCAGCGTCCAGACCTTGGCGGGCACCCTCGACGTGACGGGCGACGGGCTCGACGCGCGGGTGGTGGGCGACACCGGCGTGATCACGGGGGTCCAGCGCAGCAAGGTGAAGCTCGACGACGGCCGCGTCATCGAGGATGCGCAGGCCTTCACCGACGTGGCCGTCTTCCGCGATGGCCGCTGGCAGCTGGTGCTGGCGCACTCCAGCACGCTGAAGTAGGCGGGGCAGCGAGCGCAGGCTGCTGGTCCCGAAGCAGCGACGCCGCACCCCAGCAGCGGGCGCGGCGTCAGCTGCGATGCGGGCTTCGTAGGAGCTTGCCGCGGACCTACTGCGGAGCGCTGCGGAGCTACTGCGCGGCCTTCCAGACGGCGAAGAGCGCGTCGGCCTCGACCGTGAAGTCCACGTGGCGCGGGCGCCAGTCGAGATCGTTCTGCGCCTTCTCCGACGAGAGGCGCTGCTCGAGGCAGATGGCATCGGCGAAGACGCCCATCTTCGCGCGGGCCTGGTCGACCGGCACGAGCGAGATCTCCCCGCCCTTCCCGGCCGCGCGGCTGGCGGCGACGGCGATGTCCTTCACCGTCAGGCGCGAGGGGTCGACCGCGTTGAAGATGGAGCCCGCCGGCGCCCGCTCGACGAGGCGCACGTAGAGCTCGGCGAGGTCGTCGACGTGGACCATCGGCCAGCGGTTCTTGCCGTCGCCGACCACCTGGGCCGCGCCGCCCTTCACCGCGCTGGAGAAGAAGCCCGCCGGGATGCCGCCCTTGGCGCCGCCGTAGACGACGCCGGGCCGCACGACGATGGACCGGATGCCGTCCTTCGCCGCCTCGAGCGCCAGCTTCTCATGGGCCGGACGCCAGCCGACGATCTTGGCGGGCTTGAGCTCGGCGCTCTCGTCGGCGACGGTGTCGCCCGTCTCGCCGTACACCCAGCAGCCGCTGGTGTAGACGAGCGTGGCGCCCACCTGTCCGCGGAGCAGATCGCGGGCGGCGGTGACCGTCTTCTTGTCGAGCTCGACGCTGCCCTCGCCCTGCTGCTGGGCGCAGTGGACGATGGCGGCGCTGCCGTAGGCGGAGGCCGCGTAGCCGCCCGGGTTGGACAGGTCGCCCTGCACGAGCTTGATGTTGGCCTTGGCGAGGACTTCAGCCTTGTCCTTCGCCCTGACGAGCGCGAGGACTTCGTGGCCGGCTTTCTTCAAACGAAGCGCGACGGCCTGGCCGATGTACCCGGTGCCGCCGGTGACGAACACCTTCATTGAAACCCCTCCACGAAACCGCACTGCGTTGCTGGGAATGTCACAAACGCGCAGCGGCGATCCGCCAGCGCAGAGACGACGTCTTTACGCCCTTCGAGGTCTGGTTCCAAGAGGAAAAACAGTGGGGCTGTGCGCGATCTGCAACGGTCGAGGCCCTGCGCAGCCGCGGACGCGGCCCGTTTCTCCCTTCTTCGCGCGAAGGATGTACGCCGGGAGCGCTGCGACGGCCCGGGCCTCGGCGACCGCGTGACCCGCGCTGCGCTTGGCTCCGCGGCCACTCCGAGGACGCGCTCCAAGCTCCCGCCCGCGGGCGCTGGCCAGCGGAAGGCGCTCGCCGACCAGGGCCCGAGGCGCCGCGCGGAGGCCTGGGGTGCGTAACCGGCTGCGCGCCGTCACCCGGTTTATCCACCGCCGGAGCGGTCTCGGGTCGCACCCCTGAGCGAAGGTCAAGTGACAAGCGTATGGCACAGCTACATTTTTCGATTCTGACGCATCGAGACAGTCGGCGGCCCGCGCCTTGCTTCACGTCGGGCCGGGGCGCCGTACCACGATCTACGCCAGGAGCAACCAGGATGGTCGCCACGGTCGAGCGGTTGCCGGTCCGTCACAGCCAGGAGCGGGTCGCGGTCCTCCTCAACGCCAACGCCAAGGCCGTCAGCGAGAGCCTGCGCCGCGAAGTCGAGCAGTTCGTTCCACCCGAAGACGTCTACTACTCGCGGTCGTTCGAGGACGCGCGCGCCATCGCCAGGACCGTGCTCGACCGCGGCTACAAGACCGCGCTCACGGGCGGCGGCGACGGCACCTTCATCGGCTACCTCAACTGCCTCCTCGAGGAGACCGCGCGCCACGGCGGCGCCGAGGAGCGCCTGGGCCAGGGCGGCGCGGCGCTCCGCCTGCAGCCCGAGCGCGCGGCCCTGCCCCGCTTTGGAGTGCTCAGGCTCGGCACGGGCAACTCGCTCGCCAACCTGAGCAACTCGTCCGCGCGCCGCTCCGGAGTGGTGGAGGACATCCTCCGCGCCCGCTCGGGCGACGCGGTGAAGACGCGCACGCTCCACCTGCTGCAGCACGAGGGCAAGCGCGCACCGTTCGCGGGCATGGGCATCGACGCTGCCGTGCTCAACGACTACGTCCGCGTGAAGGAGACGCTGGCGAGCAACAAGCTGCAGTTCGCCGGCGTCGGCGGCGCCGGCTACTTCTGGGCGGTCGTCGGCCGGACCATCCCGTCGGTGCTGGCGCAGCGCTCGGCCCCCAACGTGGAAGTGGTGAACCTCGGCGCGCCCGCGCAGCAGCTCGGCCCCGACGGCAAGCCGCTCGGCCGCCCGATCGGCCACGGCGAGATCCTCTACCGCGGCCCGTGCCGGCTGGCGGCGGCGGGCACGGTGCCCTGCTACGGGTACAACTTCCAGATCTTCCCCTTCGCGCTGAAGAACCCGGGCCGGTTCCAGCTGCGCCTGACTGCGATGGGCGTGCCGTGGGTGCTGCGGAACCTGCCGCAGATCTGGCGCGGGCAGACGCCGCCCTCCGGCCTGCTCGACTTCAACTGCGAGAAGGTCTCGATCAAGTTCGACCGCGAGATGCCGCTGCAAGTTGGCGGGGACGCCGAGGGCTACCGCCGCGAGGTCACGCTCGGCATGGCGCCCGAGACGATGGAGCTGATCGACTTCGGCAAGCAGTAGGCCCGCGCGGGCCCCCGTTTGCTCGAGCGAGGCGGTGCCTCAGGCCGGCGGCGGTTTTTGGCCATCACCCGGCTTCTTCGCCTCCGGGCCGGCCTTCTTGCCCTCGCCCCCGAAGAGCTTGTCGAGGAAGCCGTAGCCCCAGTTCTCGCTCCAGAGGCCCGGGCCGGTCAGCACGATGGTGAGCACGATCAGCCCGAGGATCCAGAGGGCGGTGCTGGTGTCGAGCAGCGGCGGCAGCTCCTTCGCGCGCGGGTCGGCGACGGTGCCCGCGCTGCGCGTGGCCGGGAGGGCGTGGCTCATGGGCCTTCCGTAGCACCTGCGCGGTCCCGGCGCACCCGAAGCGCTACACGTACCAGACGAAGACCTTCTCCACGGTGAGCGCCGAGTGGAAGGCCTCGTAGATGAGGCGCCGCTCGTCCTCGGAGCGCAGGTAGACGTGGGCCGAGATCGACTCGTACTTGCCGCCGCTCGACGAGCGCGCGGTGACGGAGGCCGGATCGACGGGCGTCCCGAGCACCCGCTCGATCAGCTCGAGCATGCGCGCGCGCACCCCACCCGTGAGCCCGGTGGCCTTGAAAGTGTAATACGTTGGGTAGTCGATCTGGACCTGCGGCGGCCCGATGGTGTCCGGGCCGCGCCCCGAGCCGTTGCCGCCGCCACCTGTCAAAGGACGTTCGAGGCCAGCTCCGCCAGAGCCGAGCGCTCGCCCTTCGTCAA
>JAYWAO010000231.1:0-5397 GCA_043782365.1 Deltaproteobacteria bacterium | reverse complement strand
GGCCCGCCGCCTTCGTAGTGGAGGATGTGCGCGCCGCGGTCGCAGAGCAGCTCATCGCCCGGGCCGCAGAGCGCGCCGATGGCGAGCTGGTTTGCTTGCGTGCCCGACGGCACGAAGAGCGCGGCCTCCTTGCCGAGCAGCGCGGCGACCTTCTCCTCGAGCGCGAGCACGGTGGGGTCGTCGCCGAGCACGTCGTCGCCCACCTCGGCGGAGGCGATGGCGGCGCGCATCGCGGGGGAAGGCCGGGTCACGGTGTCGGAGCGCAGGTCGATCGGGGTCACGGGCTTCCTCCACGAGCCGGGTTGCGGCGCTCGTGCGCGTAGTCGTACTCGCGCTCGACCTCGCGGGACAACTCAAAGACGGGAATCGCGGCGGCGCGCATGCGCTACCTTGGGCCAATGCTCCGCGAGACCAAGGCTGCCAAGGCCGCGCGCTTTTTGCGCATCATCGACGCGCTCGGAGTGGCCCTCCCCGAGGCGAAGATCGCCCTCGACTACACCACCGACCTCGAGCTGCTGGTGGCGGTGATGCTCTCGGCGCAGACGGCGGACGTGCAGGTGAACCGGGTCACGCCGGCGCTGTTTGCGCGCTACCAGACGGCCGCGGACTACGCCGCTGCGTCCGAGGAGGATCTGCGCGGCTACCTCCAGCGCATCGGGCTCTTTCGCAACAAGGCGAAGAACCTCAAGGCGTGCATGGAGATGATCGTCCGCGAGCACGGCGGCAAGCTCCCGCGCACGCGCGAGGCGCTGCACGAGCTGCCGGGCGTGGGCTGGAAGACGGCGGGCGTGGTGGTGAATCACGCCTATGGGGTGCCGGCATTTCCGGTGGATACCCATATCGGGCGGCTCTCGCGGCGGTTCGGGCTGACGCGCGAGGAGGATCCGGACAAGGTGGAGGCCGAGCTCTCCGCGCTGCTGCCGCCCGAGCAGTGGGGGCGCGCGCACCAGCTGGTGATCTGGCACGGGCGGCGCACGTGTGACGCGAAGAAGCCGCGGTGCGAGGGGTGCGTGGTGGCTGGGGAGTGTCCGCGGGTGGGTGTGGCGAAGCAGTGAAGGGTCGGCAACTGCGCGCTTTGGCCGCGCGCCCTAAGCCCGCGACAGATAGTTGTCTGGCACGAACACGTTGCGCACCTTGAACGGTGCGGGCGACTCCAGCATCAACAGCACCCTCATCTCGAGCGAGGTTGCCGGGAACGCAAAGAACGGCTCCGGGCTCCCCACCGTCTCCACCCAGCGCGGAGCGGGCAGGTTCGTCTCGCGGCACAGCGCGCTCACGACTGCGGAGACGAGGCCTTCGAAGCGACCGGAGCGTCCAGGCCCCTGCCCGACCGCGGCAGCCCGCTGCTCCGGCGTGGCTCTCCGGAAATCGTCGACGAACTGGTTCACCTGCCGCTGGAAGATCTCGGGTGCGGCGTAACAGGCGGCGATCAACTCGAACGCGGTCACGGAAACATCTCCTCAACGAGGAGCCGGGTTCGCAGGGGAAAGCGCTCGGGCGGGAAGTAGGAGAGCGCCACGTCCAACACCTCGGAGGCGGACCCGAGCCCCAGCGTGTTGGCCAGGAAGCGGATGTCGGCAGCATCCTCGAGCGTTCGACTCGCGAGCACCTTCATCGCGAGGAGCGTGCGGCTATCGGCAGTCGATACACTCAAGTGGGACAGCTCTCTCCAGAGCTCGAAGCCAGCCTGCGCCGGGAGATAGGCCTTGGCGGCGTCATTGAGCCAATCAGGCGGAAGCGACAGCTCCTCGGCGACCCGCGCGGAGGCCTCGCGCATCGCCGCAGCGGGAACGAACCACCCGTCGACGTCCTTCGTTGAGGGGCGCGCTTGGTGCACGAGGCACAGGACCGCCCCGCCAACGATGAAGAGCTCGCCCCGTGTCTGGCGGGCAGCGAGCTCTTCATTGAGCCGCTCGATTGCGACGGTGATGGTCTCCCGGCTCAGCACGGTCTCGATTGTACCGCCCGCCGCTGCAGACCCCAAGCCTCGCGGCGACTCAGGCGTGGGCCCCAACGGGCGCGGCGCGCAGCGAGGCGATCTTCGTCCTGGCCCCCTCTCTTGCTGACTCCGTGAGCGATGCACTACCTGTCCTTCGTCGCTCGCCGCGCCCCCGCGAGTTGCCCGCAGGCCCCGCCCACCGTCTGCCCATGTGGCAGCCGCAGCATCGCCCGCAGCCTGGCGTCCAGGAGCCGCTTCTGAAAAACGCGGCACCGCTCCAGCGTCGGCGCGCGCTGGGCCGCGATGGGCCCGGGGTTGAGCGGGATCAGGTTGACGCGGACATCGAGGCCCTCGCAGAAGCGCACCAGCAGCTCCGCGTCGGCGGCGGAGTCGTTCTGGCCCTCGATGAGGGTCCACTGCAGGAGCACGGTGCGCGGCGCGCGGGCGATGGCGGCGCGGAGCTCGTCGAGCCCCCACTTGTGCGCGACGGGCAGCAGCGCCTTGCGCACCTCGGGCTGCAGCGCGTGCAGGCTCACCGCCAGGTTCGCCTTGGTGCGCGCAAAGAGCGCGTCCATCTCGGGGACGATGCCCACCGTGCTCACCGTGATGCGCCGCTCCGCGACGGCGAAGCCTGCGTGCTCGCGGAGGACGTCGATCGAGGCGATTACACTATCGAGGTTGTCGAGCGGCTCGCCCATGCCCATGTAGACGACGTTGCCCGGCGCGGGCACGCCGCGCGCCTGCTGGTAGCGCGCGGCGATGGCGTACTGCGCGACGATCTCCCAGGCTGCGAGGTCGCGCTTGAGGCCGAGGCGGCCCGTCTCGCAGAAGACGCAGCCGCGGCGGCAGCCCACCTGGCTGGAGACGCAGACGGTGTCGCGGCCCTCCTGGTGGATGAGGACGGTCTCGACCAGGGCGCCGTCGTGGAGCTTGACGGCGAAGCGGACGGTGCCGTCGGGGTCGGGGATGGCTTCGGCGCCGGGGAGGTCTCGCGCAAACTCGCTCGCGGCCTTGTCCATCAGAGAGCGCGAGGGCTTGTCGGCGGTGGCCTTGCGCGTGCGGCCCGCGGACTCGGCGAGCAGCGCCTGGGCGACCCCGCGCGCGGCGGGCTCGCTGGCGCCGTGGGCGCGGGTCCAGGCCACGAGCGCCGCCTGGGTCTGGCCCAGCAGGTGCGCGCGCTCGGGGGCGCTGCCCTGCGGAGCCGCAGGCGTGGCTGTGGTGGCGGTCGTCACTGGGCGAACTTCGCACAAGTCGGGCGCTGGCGGCGGCGTCGGGCTGCCAGGAGCGGGGGCCGTAGGAAATCTGCCGCGGCGCGGGCGGGGCCGCTTGGCCGCCGCGCCTCGCTGGCGGATACTCCGAGCGTGGCCCCTCGCCCTACCGCGCTCCAGCGCCGCGCCATGGAACGGCGCGAGCGGCTCACCGTGACCATCGGGCGCGGCCCCGCACCTGCGCTTCCGGACCGCTCTGTCGAAACCCTGACCCCCGGCGAACGGATCGCGCTCGCCTGCGAACTCTCCCGGATGGCCTATGCCCTCAAAGAAGCGGTCGCGCGGGCGTCCGGCGCCGCGCCTGCCCCAAGACTTCCGCGACATGCTTGGCCTGCTCGACTCGTGCGGGGTGGAGTTCCTGCTGGTCGGAGGACTGGCGCTCGCGGTCCACGCTGAGCCGCGCGCGACCAAGGACATGGACCTCTGGGTGCACCCGACCCCGGAGAACGCGCGGCGGCTCTTCAAGGCGCTCGAGCAGTTTGGAGCCCCGACCCACGGCACCCGCCCCGATGACTTCTCGACGCCGGGGACCTTCCTGCAGCTCGGCGTTCCGCCTGTCAGGATCGATCTGCTGACGGCGATCGAGGGGGTGGACTTCGCTGCGGCCTGGAAGCGCCGCGTGCACGGCGCACTCGATGGGGTGCGCGTCCCGGTGCTCTCCGTGCGGGACCTCCTCGCCAACAAGCGCGCCGTCGGCAGGCCGCAGGACCTGGTGGACGTCGCGCAGTTGGAGGCGCTGGCGAAGGGGCGCGGGGGGTGAGCGCACTGATTCGGCTGGGTTGGTCAGGGCCGGGCGACCGGGTCAACCACCGCCGCGTCCGCTATCGCAGCACCTCGTACGCCCGCGACTCGCCCCAGGTCGGCACGTCGCTCGGCCGCGCGCCCCAGTAGTTGATCACCAGCGTCCGCCGCATCCGCCCCTGCGGCCCGCCGAGCGGCCGCCCCGGCACGTGCCCGTTCCGGTCGAGCACGCCGTGGAACAGCTTCCCGTCGAACAGCGCATACCGATTCGCCTTGGGCTCCACCGCCTCCATCCGCGTCGGCTGCTCGGGCACGGCCCTGCCGCGCGCATCGGGCCGCTGGTCGGTGATCGCCAACTGTCCGCCCCGCACGGCGTTGAAGAAGAAGACGCTCGAGACGACCGGGTACCGCACCGCGCCCCTCCCCTTCACGTCGAGGTCGAAGTGGAACCCGAGCGGCACGTGGTTCGTGTAGGAGCGGCCGAGCCACCACTCGATGCCGGCGATCTGCGGAGCCGCAGGCCCGGCTTGGGTTTGCGCGTGCGGGAGCAGCGCCAGCGCGAGCTCCTCGAAGGCAGTTGAGGCAGCGCGCGCGGGCCGCTCCCCGAGCGGCATCCAGAAGGTGGTCCAGTACCCCTCCTTCATCCGCTGCGTGCCCAGCCGCGTGAACAGCCGGGCTGCGCGCGAGACCAGCGCGGAGGGCGCGGCGGCGTCGATCACCATCGCCAGCGGCGCTACCTGCGTCCCAGCGTGGGATCCCGCTTGTGATCCTCCGGATCGATGTGGCACATGGGACTCCGTGAGCAACCACGCTGGTGACTGGTCGGTCGAGAAGGCGCTGCAGCTCTACAACATCCCGGGGTGGGGGGTCGGCTTCTTCTCGGCCAACGCCAAGGGTCACCTGATCGTGCACCCGCACGGGCAGCCGGGCCCGCAGATCGACCTGATGGACGTGGTCGACGACATCCGCGAGCGCAAGCTGGGCTTCCCCTGCATCGTGCGCTTCCAGGACATCCTGCGGGCGCGCGTCAAGCAGCTCAACGAAGCGTTCCGCGCCGCCATCGCCACCCACGGCTTCAAGGGGCAGTACTTCGGCGTCTACCCCACCAAGGTCAACCAGATGCGGGAGGTGGTCGAGGAGATCGTCGACGCCGGCCTGCCCTACCACATGGGCCTCGAGGCGGGCTCCAAGGGCGAGCTGCTGATCGTCCTCGCGCTCAACAGCGACCCCGAAGCGCTGACGATCTGCAACGGCTACAAGGACGAGGAGTATCTCCGGCTCGCGCTGCTCGGCCGCAAGCTCGGCCGCAAGGTGATCGTCGTCATCGAGAAGCTCAGCGAGCTGCCGCACCTGATCCGGCTCGCCAAGGAGATGAACGTCTCGCCGCTGATCGGCCTGCGCTCCAAGCTCTCCACCAAGGGCACCGGCAAGTGGGAGTCGTCCTCGGGC
>JAYWAO010000230.1:0-14856 GCA_043782365.1 Deltaproteobacteria bacterium | reverse complement strand
GCCTGAGGGCAGGCCAACGAACGAAGCCGGCCCGGTCGTGGCTCGCCGGGTAGCCGTGCCGTGCTTGCCCTGAGCCGCTGGTAGACAAGGCTGGGGAGGAGGAGCATTCGGATCTCCCGGTCGGGTCTGCGAAGATCAGCCTGCGATGACTCTGGGCCGAGGGGGTCCCCCCGTAGGCCGCCCGCCGGCCTACCGCGAAGGCCGCGGCCACGCGTCGGGCGCGAGCCGCCCGCGCACCAGCACCGTGTCCTTGAGCCACTTCTCGTCGTCGGTCTTCGGCCAGGAGAGCGTGTAGTGCAGCCCGCGGCTCTCCTTGCGCTCCTGCGCCGAGGCGACGATCAGGCGCGCCACGTCGGCGAGGTTGCGCAGCTCGATCAGGTCACGGGTGACCAGGTAGCCCCAGTAATACTCTTGAATTTCATCTACCAGATTATCGAGCCGCCGCGCCGCCCGGGCGAGCCGCTTGTCGGTGCGGACGATGCCGACGTAGTTCCACATCAGGTTGCGGATCTCGTCCCAGTTCTGCTTGACGACCACGCCCTCGTCGGGCGGCACCGCGTGGCCCGGGTCCCAGTCGGGGACCTTCTCGAAGAGCGCCGGATCGGCCCCCTCCATCAGCTGGTCGCCGATCTCCCCCGCGCGGTGGCCGAAGACGAGGCCCTCGAGCAGCGAGTTGGAGGCGAGCCGGTTGGCCCCGTGGAGCCCCGTGCTCGCGCACTCGCCGATGGCGACCAGGCCGGGAATCGTGGTCCGCCCGTGCAGGTCGGTGGCGACGCCGCCGCAGCAGTAGTGGGCCGCGGGCACCACCGGGATGGGCTTCTGCGAAAGGTCGATCCCGAAGGCGAGGCAGTTGGCGTAGATGTTCGGGAAGTGCTCGACCAGGAACCCCTTCGGCAGGTGGGTCATGTCGAGGAAGGCGCAGTCGTCGCCGCGCCGCTTGATCTCGCTGTCGATCGAGCGGGCCACCACGTCGCGCGGGGCCAGCTCCTTGCGCGGGTCGTAGCGGCCCATGAACCGCTCGCCGGCCTTGTTGCGCAGGATGCCGCCCTCGCCGCGGAGCGCCTCGCTGATGAGGAAGTTCTTCGCGTCCGGGTGGAAGAGGCAGGTCGGGTGGAACTGGAAGAACTCCATGTTGGCGATGGCCGCGCCCGCGCGGTGGGCCATGGCGATGCCGTCGCCGGTCGCGACGTCGGGGTTCGTCGTGTAGAGGTAGACCTTGCCCGCGCCGCCGGTGGCGAGGACGATCACCTTGGCGAGGAAGACGTCGACCTTGCCCTCGGCGTCGAGCGCGTAGCAGCCGAGCACGCGGTCGCCCGGGGCCGAGCCGCCCGAGGCGCGCAGCTTCGACAGGGTGATCAGGTCGATCGCCGTGTGCTCCTCGTAGATCTTGATGCCCGCGCGGTCGATGCCCGAGAGCAGCGCGCGCTCCACCTCGCGGCCCGTCAGGTCGGCGGCGTGTAACACTCTTCTTTGCGAGTGGCCGCCCTCGCGGGTGAGGTGGAGGTCCTTCTCGTCGCGGGTGAACTCGGCGCCGAGGTCGATCAGCTCCTGCACGCGCGCCGGGCCCTCGGTGACGGTGACGCGGACCGCCTCCTCGCGGCAGAGGCCCGCGCCGGCCACCAGCGTGTCGCGGATGTGCTCGTCGAAGGAGTCGTTCGGCGACCAGACCGCCGCGATGCCGCCCTGGGCCCAGGCGGTGTTCGACTCGGCCCGGCCCCGCTTGGCGAGGACCGCCACCGACCCGTGCCGCTGGGCCCGCAAGGCGAAGGTGAGCCCGGCGACGCCGCCGCCGAGGACGAGGAAATCGTGGACGTAGCGCATGGCCTGTCACTGTAACTGAAGAGCGACGCGCGGACCCGCGCAAGACGCGGAGGGACGCGGAGCAAGCTCCGTCACCAACGCGCAAGACGCCCGATCGCCGAAACCCCAGTCTTCCTCCGCGTCCTCCGCTCCTCGTTTTTCGCCCTCCGCGTCGAAGCAGTTGTCGGCAGTTGCCGGTCGCGCCCAGCACCAGCAACCAACGCGATTCCGCTCTCGCCCGCCCGAGGCTCCGCTCCTCCCTCGCAGGCGCAGCCGCTTTCGCGGGCCTCTTTCGCGCCCAAGCCATGGAAATGTAGGCAGAGAAAGATTTGCTGCGGTGCGCGGGAGCTTGCTATCGTCCCGGGTGGCCTATGCGAACCTACCTCCACCTCTGCCTGCTGCTCGCGCTCTCCGCAGCCGGAGGAGCGCAAGCCGGGCGCCACCCGCTCTACCGGTGGACCGACAAAGCAGGCGTCACGCACGTCGACGAGAGCCCGCCCTCCGAGGCCGAGCTCGAGGCGTCAGGCCGCCCGCGGCTCAAGCCGCCGCCGCCGCCCTCGCGCGAGGCGCGGCAGGCCAAGAAGTCCAAGTCGTCCAGGCCGCGCGACTGGTGGGAGCGCTCCAACGACGCGCCCCCCGACGAGATCGACAAGGCTGCGCGGCTCTACAACATCCCCGCCGAGCTGATCCGGGCGGTGATCGCCGTCGAGAGCGCGGGCAACGCCTCGGCGCTCTCGCACAAGGGCGCGGTCGGCCTGATGCAGTTGATGCCCTCGACCGCCGACCGGATGTACGTGCGGGACCCGGTCGACCCGCGGCAGAACATCCAAGGCGGCACGCGCTACCTGCGCACGCTCGCCAACCAGTACGACGGCGACCTCATGCTGGTGCTCGCGGCCTACAACGCAGGCCCCGAGGCCGTGCGCAAGTTCGGCGGTGTGCCGCCCTTTACCGAGACGCGCGACTACGTCCGCAAGGTGGTCGCGAAGTTCAACCAGTACAAGCTCGAGAGCGCGCGCCGCGGTCCGCTCGCCTCTGCGGAGCGCACTCCAGCCCAGAGCGAGAACCGCCCGTGATCGAGAGCACCCGCGCATCCCGGACAGGCGTCGCCCGGGCCGACGACGACGCACGCCTGTTCGACGAAGACGACGCCGACCTCACCGAGAACCAGGAGTTCGACAAGGCGCTCGCCGAGGGCAGCGAGGCGCTGCAGGGCGGCGAGGCGGCCCGCGCCAAGGTGCTGCTGGAGAAGGCGCTGCGCCACAAGCCGCGCAACCAGCGGGCGCGCAACCTGCTCGGGCTGTCGCTCTTCAAGCTGGGCGAGCTGGAGAAGGCCGAGTCGCTCTACCGCGGGCTGATCGAGGACCACCCGGCAGACCCGACGCTGCGGGTGAACCTGGGCCTCGTCTTCCTCAAGTCGGGCGCGTCCACCGACGCGGTGCGCTGCTTCGAGACCACGCTCGACCTGCAGCCCGACCACTCGAAGGCGCAGAACTACCTCGGGCTGGCGCTCGCGCAGAAGGGCGACCACGCCAAGGCGCGCGACTGGTTCGTCAAGTGCGGCAACACCGCGATGGCCGAGCGGATGACGGCGGCGCTGCAGGCCTCTCCGATCCGCGACGTCGCCGAGGGGGCGGCCGAGTCGCTCGCCGGGGAGCAGCCGTTCAGGTCGGCGCTGGAGCCCGGCCAAAACCCGGTCATCGCCGCGCCCGCCGCAGAGCCCACCGAGGAGAAGCCGGCCGCCGATGTCGCCGCGGGCGCCATCTCCACGCCGCCGCAGGGCTCGCGCTGGGTGGCCACGGCTCCGGCCGCCGAGGAGCCCGCGGTGAGGCCGCTCGCGCGCATCGCCGTCCGCAGCCGGGGCGGAGGCGCGCCGATCTCCTCTCCGTCGCTGCCGCTGCCCGACCGCGAGGTGCTCGCCGACGCCCACGCCGCCGCCGCGCTAGTGGAAGAGGACGAGGTCCGGCACCGCGGCGCCAAGCCGGTCGCTGACACGAACCCCTCGGTTCCTCCGGTGCCCAAGGCCGCGCAGGCCGCGGTGCAGGGCTCCGAGGACTCCGGACCCTCGGCGCTCGCCGAGAGCGAGGCCCACGCGGTGGCCCGCGCCGCGGCCGACCACGCAGCGGTCCACGCTCCCGACTCGCCCGCGCCCGAGAGCGCCCCGGCGCCCGCGAGCGTGCCTCCCCTGGAGCGGGCCGCGATCGTCTCGCCGGGCTCGTCTCCGCCCGCGCCGGTCGAGGGGGTCAGCCAGACGCCGCCGCTCGCGCTCGCCGCCTACACGGGCAGCCGGCGCATGCAGGTGCCCTCGGGCGACGGCAGCTTCCTGGTCGGCGCCACCGAGGCGGTGGTGCAGGTCCGCGGCGAGCTGCTCACCCGCCTCGACGGCCTGGTCGCGTCGTGGGGAAGCTCCTCGCTCAAGCCGGAGCTCAAGCGGTTCCGTGGCAAGGCCACCGACAAGCCGTTCGGCGAGGGTGCGCGCCGCATGCTCCGCGCCAACGGCGGCGGCCGCTACGTGATCGCTCGCGAGGGCCGCTGCTTCACCGCGCTCGAGCTGGGCGACGAGCCCGCGTACTTCCGCGAGGAGATCCTCTTCGCCTTCGAGGAGTCGCTGGTGTTCGAGAACGGCCGCGTGCCCAGCAAGGTGGGGACCGACCTGCACCTCGTCCACCTGCGCGGCCGCGGCAAGCTGCTCCTCGTCACCACGGGGAGCCCGCGCTCGGTCGAGGTCAACCGGGGCGAGCCGCTGCGCATCCCGATGGACCAGCTGGTCGGGTGGCATGGGCCGCTGATCCAGCCGCGCCTGGTGCCGATCGTGGACGAGGCGCCGGAGCTGGGCGTCGCGCTCGAGCTGTCGGGCGAGGGCCGCGCGCTGGTCGACACGCCTGAGGGCCGCTGACCGTGGACGCCCACTCCCCGCGCGCGGAGCCCTGACCGTGGCCGCGCCTGCTGCAGCTTCACCCGCGCCGCCGCGCAAGAAGACGCGCCGCGAGCGCCTGCGCGAAGAGATCCTCAACGCGCCCAACCTGATCACCATCTTCAGGATGGCGCTCATCCCGGTCTACCTCGGGTTCCTCGCCTCGGAGAGCAGGCCCAACAGCTACTGGGCCGCGATCATCTTCTCCATCGCTGCAGCCTCCGACTGGGTGGACGGGTGGCTTGCGCGCATCAGCAACAAGATCACCACGCTGGGCAAGTTCCTCGACCCGCTCGCCGACAAGCTGATCGTCCTCTCGGGGCTGATCATGCTGGTCCGGCTCGGCCGGGTGCCCGTCTGGGTGGTGGTGCTGATCCTCGCCCGCGAGCTGCTCATCAGCGGCCTGCGCACGCTCGCCGCCTCCGAGGGCCTCGTCATCCAGGCCAACCAGGGCGGCAAGTGGAAGACCTCGCTGCAGCTCACCGGCATCATCGCGCTGATGGTCCACTACCACTACGCGATCGACTGGCTGGTCCTCCCGGAGCCGCTGGTGACGAACTTCCACATCTGCGGGACGGTGATGCTCTACCTGAGCCTCGTGCCGAGCCTCGCCTCGGGCGTGTCGTACGTGCGCGAGTACTACACTTTGGAGGCGGTGGGCCGGGCTGCCGAGGCCGAGGGCCGCGCGGCCGAGGGCGGCGGTTAGGCGCCAGGCGGGCAGGTCGGGCAGGCTGCCGATCCGGGCGCAATCCCCCGGGCTTGCCCCCTGCAAGCTCGGTGGCAGAGGGCGAAAAAAGCGCACCGGCCTGCAGAAAACGTGGTTGACAGGATCGGGTGTCAGGGGTAGTTAAGCACCCGTCTTCGCGGAACTAGCTCAGCTGGTAGAGCATCACCTTGCCAAGGTGAGGGTCGTCGGTTCGAATCCGATGTTCCGCTCCATTTGAAGGGCCCGGTCACCGAGAGCTTCTGCTCTGAGGCCGGGCCCTTCGCTTTTTTCCAGGGACTCCTCCCTGGGACCTGACCGGGTCTCGCGGCTGGAGGAAGCGAACCCCTCTCCTGGGCTGCCTCCCGGTGTGGGTTGCGCTTTGCGCTCGCGAGCCCCAGGCGGCAAGCTGCGCTCCCCCGCACTCCGCGCGCCACCCGAGGAGCCACGATGCGCTACCGTCGAATGGGCAAGACCGGCCTCAAGCTCTCCGAGCTCTCGCTCGGGTCGTGGGTCACCTACGGCGGGCAGGTGGGCGACGGCCCCGCGCGCGACTGCATGTGGGCCGCGCGGGACGCGGGCGTGAACTTCTTCGACGGCGCCGAGGCCTACGCGGGGGGCGCCGCCGAGAGCGCGATGGGCCGCGTGCTCAAGGACGCCGCCTGGCCGCGCGAGAGCCTGGTGCTCTCCACCAAGGTCTTCTGGGGCGGTGACGGCCCCAACGACCGCGGGCTCTCGCACAAGCACGTGCTCGAAGGCGTCCACAAGGCGCTGCGGCGCTGGCAGGTGGAGTACCTCGACCTCGTCTTCTGCCACCGGCCCGACCCCGACACGCCCATCGAGGAGACCGTGCGCGCGATGGACATCCTGGTGAAGCAGGGCAAGGTCTTCTACTGGGGCACCAGCGAGTGGAGCGCAGGCGACGTGCAGGAGGCGCTCGCCATCGCCCGCGCGCAGGGGCTGACGCCGCCCTCGATGGAGCAGCCGCAGTACAACTTGCTGGTGCGGCAGCGGTTCGAGGTGGAGTACGCGCCGCTCTGGGCAGCGGGCCTCGGCTCGACCATCTGGAGCCCGCTCGCCTCGGGGCTGCTCTCGGGCAAGTACGCGGCGGGGACGCCCGCAGGCTCCCGGCTGGGGATGCAGCAGTATGCGTGGCTCAAGGAGCAGGTGCTCACCGAGGACGCGACGAGGAAGGTCCGCGCGCTCGCGCCGATCGCCGCCGAGCTGGGGCTCACCCTGGCGCAGCTGGCGCTCGCCTGGTGCCTGACCAATCCGCACGTCTCGACGGTGATCACCGGCGCCACCCGCAAGGAGCAGGTGGTGGAGAACCTGGGGGCGCTCGACGCGGTGGCCAAGCTCACGCCCGAGGTGCTGGCGCGGCTGGAGCGGGCGTTGGCCTAGAGCGCCGATCGGTCTGGCGACGGGAGTCAAACCGTTCGGCGCTCTAGGCCAAGGGCGAGCAGCTCACGGCCGCTGCGAGCGCTCCGCGGCCGCTTCGGCCGCCACCTCTGCCGGCGTGGGCGCGGCGGCCGGCGTGGGCGCCGCCGGAGTCCCGGAGAGCACGCTCGACAAGGTGTTGGCGAACGCCACCAGCGGACCCGAGGGGACGGGGCCTCGCTGGCGGAGGAGCGCCACCTCTCGGGCGAACTCGCCGTCGAACGGCAGCCGCACCGCGCAGACCAGCGTCAGCCAGAGGCGCGAGGGGAACGACGGTGCTCGGGTGTCCATGGTGAACCTCGGAGGTTCCAACGGCCGCCTTCGGTCCATAACACCCGACCCCGCCGCGCGCCGCCTGCCCTGCGGCAGCCTGTCGCGAGCCCTGCCTGAATTTGCCATGGCGTGCGGCCACCGGCGCCTGCATGAGCAGGGAGAGCCGGGAGGGCTGCCATGTCCTACGCGACGCTTTTGGTGCACCTGGAGTGCGGTCGTCGCAACGAGCGCCTGCTCCAGGTCTCGAGGGCCTTGGCGCAGCAGGCGAACTCCCGCGTCGTCGGCGTGGCCGCGTGCAGGCCGCTGCAGGTGAATTACGGCGACGGCTTCGTCACCGGCGACCTGCTCGACAGCGACCGGCGCGAGCTCGGGCGCGAGCTCGAGGAGGCAAAGGCCGAGTTCATGGCTGCGCTCGAGGGCCACTGCGCGCAGCTCGCCTGGCGGCCCGCGGTGGTGTACGGCGCGCTCGCAGACCACCTCGCCGCGGAGGCCCGCTGCGCCGACCTGGTCGTCACCGGCGCAGGCGGCTCGCCGCTGTTCAACGCCACCCGCCATGCCGACCTGGGCGAGCTGGTGCTGCAAGCGGGCCGTCCCGTGCTGGTGGTGCCGGCCACTCCCGGGCCGCTCCTCCTCGAGCGCGTGCTGGTCGCCTGGAAGGACACCCGCGAAGCGCGCCGCGCCGCGCTCGACGGGCTGCCCTTGCTGAAGAAGGCGTCCGCCGTCGTGGTGGCCGAGGTGGCGCCCGAAGAGGAGCTCCCCGCTGCCCGCGCGCGGGTCGCCGAGGTGGTGAGCTGGCTCGAGTGGCACGGAGTCAAGGCCGAGCCGCTCGCCTTGGTCCGCAGCGGCGAGGACTCAGCGCGGCTCGAGGGTCTCGCGCGCGAGTGGCGCGCCGACGTGCTGGTGGCCGGGGCCTACGGCCACAGCCGCCTGCGCGAGTGGGTCCTCGGCGGCGTGACGCGCGACCTCTTGCGGGCGCCGGGCCGCTGCATGCTGGTCTCACACTAAGCCACCTCGCTGGGAATCGTAGTCGAGGCTGGCGGCGGCGATGACGACCCTGGCCATGGGCCCCCTGTCTCGCTTGCGACGTCACTCCACCATCGCCCGGTCGCCTGCGCGACGCCGAGCAACGACCCCCGGTTCACCCTACTCCGCGAACATCTTGATGCCCGTCGCCGCCGCGAACGACAGCCGGTGCGCCTCGCTCCAGTCCGGGTGCCGGACGATCACGTGCCCATCCGACAGCAGCGTCTGCTTCCAGTTGCGCCGCTGCGTGCCGGGCCGGAGCAGCTTGTCCTCCACCATCCAGCGCCCGGCGTCGTGCACCCAGTCGCCGAGCCCCTCGATGCGCGTCACCTTGCCCCGGCCTTGCGCCCGCTTGAAGACGATGCCCACGTTGTATTTGCGCGTGGTGGGCGCCTCGAACGCCTTCCAGCAGACCGCGCGGGCCCACTCGCGGAAGAGGTCGACGTCGCAGGTGTAATTCATTTGATCGACGAGGTGCGCGCCGCCCGGCCGGCAGCCGATCTCGCCGAAGATCGCCTCGCCCTTGGGGGTGAGGAACCACTCCATGTGGGTGAAGCCGTCCTCCATCCCGAGCGCGCCGAGCACCTTCCGGCCCAGCTCCACGCCCGCCTGCAGCCTGGGCTGGTACATGTCGCGCACGGTGATGATCACCGGGCTCACCCACTCGAGCGAGCGCGCCTCGAGCGGCTTGGGCAGGTAGGCCGCGATGTTCTCGAAGGCGGGCTTGCCGTCGATGCAGACGGTGTCAAAGGTGAACTCCTCACCCTCGACGTACTCCTCGCAGCTCGCCTCCGGGATGCCGCGCATCGCCGCGATCGCCGACTCCAGCTCGCCCTGCGTGCGGACTGCGTAGGTGTCGGCGGAGCCCGCGCCAGCGATCGGCTTCAAGATGAGCGGGAAGCCGATCTGCTCGGCGGCGGCGCGCACTTCTTTTTCGGTCTTCACCCGCAACGAGCGCGGCACGCGCAGCCCGGCGGCGGCGACCCGCTCCTTCATCAGCTGCTTGTCGCGGAAGCCGCGCACCACCTCGGGCGTCATCCCGGGCATCCCCCACTGGGCGCGCAGGCGGGCGGCCAGCATCACCAGCACCTCCCAGTTGGCGAGCACCCGGTCGACCGCCTTGCCCTTCATTGAGGCGCTGACGCGGGCCATCACGTCGTCCTCGTCCATGATCCGCGGAACTTGCAGGTAGTCGTGCAGGTAGGGCCGGACCTCCTTGGGCAGCGTCTCCCGCGGCGTATCGCCGACGCCGTAGACCTTGGCCCCGACCTCCGCGAGGCCGCGCGTGTACTGGATCATCTCCGGGGGGTACGAGGGCGAGAAGAAGACGACGTTCATGGGCGCGCAGCGTAGCAGCAATGGACCCGTTTGCGAGCAACCGGTCGCAGGGCAGCGGCTGTCTTGGAGGGCTCGAGCGCGGGCACAGGCCGCAGCGCGGCGTCTCGTGGATTGACGCCCGCGCGGCTGCCGTTTCATTGTGCCCCATGCCCCGCAACGTCATCTTCGCCGCGCCGTTTCCCTCCGATGTCACCATGCGCTTCGTTCGCGCGGCCGCTCGCCACCCGGACGTGAAGCTCCTCGGCATCGTCCACACGCCGCCCACGGGCGCCGACGCGAACATTTATGCCGACTACGTCCGCGTCACCGACCCTCTCTCGGCGCGGGATCTGATCGACGCCACCGAGGTGCTCAAGCGGCGCCACGGCGAGCCTTATCGAATCCTAGGAATCCTCGAGGCGATGCAGACGCAGCTCGCGCAGGCCCGCGCCTGGCACGGGGTTCCGGGCACCACGCCGCGGGTGGCGGAGCTGTTCCGCGACAAGTCGGCGATGAAGGCTGCGCTGGCGAAGGCTGGCCTGCCCGTGGGGAAGAACAGGCTGCTGCACGACGAGAACGACGCGCGCGAGTTCGCGTTGGCGGCAGGATTTCCGATGGTGCTCAAGCCGCCGGCGGGGATGGGGGCGAAGGCGACGTTTCGCGTGTCGTCGCTGGAGGAGCTGCTCGGGGCGGTGCGGGGCATGGGCGCGAGCGCCACCAACCCGGTGCTCGCCGAAGAGTTCCTCCGCGGGAGGGAGTTCTCGTTCGAGACGCTGACGCTCGGGGGCAAGCCGCGCATGCAGTCGATCTCGCACTACCTGCCGACGTGCCTCGAGGTGCTGGAGAACCCGTGGATGCAGTGGTGCTGCCTCTTGCCGCGCGACATCTCGGGACCCGAGTACGACGGCGCGAAGGCGATGGCGCACGGGGCGATCGAGGCGCTCGGGCTGGAAGACGGGATGACGCACATGGAGTGGTTCCAGCGGCCCGATGGGTCGCTCGCGATCGGGGAGATCGCGCAGCGGCCGCCCGGGGCGAACATCTCGCTGATGACGGGGCTGGTACACGGGCGGGATCTCTATGCGGCGTGGCTCCGGCTCTTGGTGGACGGAGAGTTCGATGGGCCGTGGGAGCGGAGCCATGCGGCCGGCTCGGCGTTCCTCCGCGGGATGGGGCGGGGGAGGGTGGCGTCGGTGACGGGGCTGAAGGAGATCCACGAGGCGGTGGGCCGGTATGTGGTGGAGGCGAACATCCCCGATATCGGGAAGGCGAAGAGCGACAGCTATGAGGGGGATGGATATGTCGTCGTCCGCGACCCGGACACCGAGGTGGTGCGGGCGGCGTTGAAGAAGATCATCGAGACGGTGAAGGTGGGGTACGCGTAGGGCGCGTACGGGGATGGCATCCTTAGGAGGGCTCGGAGAGCTGCCTTCCAGGCGACCACCAGCCCCTCGAGCTTCCTACTCGCGCTTGCGCGAGCCGCGCTTCATGGTCGGCGCGGGAACATCCCACGTGACGACTCCCTCCTCGCGCGCTGCCCCGCTGAGACGGCTCGATGCACCCCGGGCAGCAACTCCGACGCGGTCACGGCCGCGATGGCGATCGCCGGCGCCGCGGCGCTACCGTGGCGGGCGCTGCTGTCGGCCGCGCGGCCGCTGCCGCGGACCCGGTTCCCCTGAGGCTCTGCGGATCCATGCCTTGGGGGTGGCGGCGGAGGCAACGCCGACGTGGCTCTTTCCGGTGCAGCAGAGGTGTGGAGTGGACCTGAGACACAGAGAGGTCCATCCATGGATTGGGGCGATAGTCAGGGTCCCGATGCTTTGCCAGATAGGCGAGCCCCCGGCAGCATCCTCCACGCCAGGGCCACCATCATCACCAGGACAGGCCACAGTGAGCAGCGCCGCGGGACGCGGGGATATCCGTCGAGCGTCGACAGGATATGCCATTGTCCCGGCTACCCCGCCGCCTCGGGCGCGAGCTTCCGATAGATATCCACATACTCCCCCATCCGATGCGGCCACCCCAGCGGCAACTGCATCCCGTTGTGCTGCAGCCGCACCCACCTCTCCCGATCGTGCCCCGTGCCCGTCCCCCACACATCGAGCGCGCGGCTGATCGCCCACCCGAGCCCGCCCGCGTCGTGATTCTCGAAGACAAACCCCGTCCCCCTCCCCGACCCCGGGTCCCACTGCCACACCGTGTCCGCCAGCCCGCCCGTCTGGTGCACCACGGGCACCGTTCCATAGCGCAGGCTGTACATCTGATTGAGTCCACAAGGCTCATAAACAGAGGGCATCAGGAACAGGTCCGCGCCGGCTTCAATCAAGTGCGCCCGCCGCTCATTGAACACGGGTTGGAATACCACCTGCTGGGGAAACGCGCGCGCCAATTGATGGAAGAAGTCGTGATACTTGTGCTCGCCTTTCCCGAGCACCACCAATTGGAAGCCGCGCTGCTGGATCATCCGCGGCAGCACCTCCATGCAGAGGTCGAAGCCCTTCTGCCAGACGAGCCGCGAGACGATCGCGAACACGGGCACCTCGCGCCGGTAGGGCAGGCCGCCCGATTGCAGGAGGTGCTGCTTGCACCGCTCCTTCCCCGAGAGGTCGCCCGCGCTGAAGTGGTGCGGCAGGTGCGTGTCGGTCTCGGGCGTCCACTCGGCCTCGTCGATGCCGTTGAGGATCCCGAAGAGCACGTCGCGCCGCTGCCGGAGGAACCCGTCGAGCCCCACGCCCTGCGAGGGGGTCTGGATCTCGCGCGCATAGGTCGCGCTCACCGTCGAGATGGCGTTGGCGTGGAGGATCCCGCTCAGCAGAAACCCCACGCGCCCCTGCCGCAGGTCGTCCTGGTGGAACAGCGACGCCGCCGCAGCGAGCCCGATCCCGCCCAGCACCTCGCTGCCAAACGTGCCCTGGTGGCCGAGGTTGTGGATGGTGAGCAGCGTGCGCGTCTGCGCGAACAGCTTGTCCCAGGCGAACACCGACCGCAGCATCAGCGGGATGAGCGCCGCCTGCCAGTCGTTCACGTGCGCGATGTCCGGCGCGAACCGAAGGAACTGGCACGCCTTGAGCGCCGCCCACTGCAGCACCGCGAAGCGCAGCGCCTCCTCGGGCCCGCTGCCGTAGATCGACGCGCGGTCGTAGAGCTGCGGACAGCGCACGAAGTAGACGGGCAGATCCGTGCCGGGCATCGGGCAGGTGTAGATCGACACAGGCAGCTCGACCGGCCCCATCCGCAGCAAGAACTCCGGGATCACTTGCGTGAACGTCCGCCCGGGCCCGTGCACGCGCGAGTACATCGGGAGGAACGGCCGCACGTCGTGGCCGAGCTCGTGCAGGTGTTTCGGGAGCGACGCAGAGACATCTCCGAGCCCGCCCGCCTTCGCAAAGGGGGCCAGCTCCGCCGAGACGAAGAGGATGCGCATCGGCAGAGGTTAGCAGTTGGGCGCGGGGCGAGGCCAACCCTCGCCGGGCCCGTGCGAGGGGCGCCCGTGCAACTCGCCCTGTAGCCTTGCCCCGTCGTCTGCTAACCTGATTGAATGCCCCTCGATGTGATCTTCTTGGAGCCCTGCTTCCCCGCCAACCAGCGCGAGTTCGTCCGCGCCCTGCACTCCGTCGGCGCCCGCGTCATCGGCATCGGCGAGCGGCCCAAGGAGTCCCTCGACCCTGAGCTGCGCCACTGGCTCTCCCACTACGAGCAGATCGGCAACGTCACCGACGACGCGCAGGTCGAGCACGCGGTGCGCTTCGTCCAGGGCAAGGTGAACGTCGACCGCCTCGAGGCGGTGGTCGAGGCCCACGTGATGACCGCCGCCCGCGTGCGCGAGAAGTGCGGCATCCCGGGCACCTCCTCCAAGACGGCCTTCTTGTGCCGCGACAAGCCCTCGATGAAGCAGGTGCTGCGCGAGGCCGGCGTCGCCTGCGCGCAGTCGATCGGCTCGGGCGACCTCGCCGAGATCCGCGACTTCGCGCTGCGGGTGGGCTTCCCGCTCATCGTCAAGCCGCGCGACGGCGCAGGGGCCTCGGGCACGGTCCGCTGCGACGACGCGGGCGAGCTCGAGCGCGCGCTCGTCGCCGCCGGAGTGGGGCAGGGCGGCAGCGGGCGCAGCGTTGCGCGCAGTGTTGCGATCGAAGAGTTCATCGAGGGCCACGAGGGCTTCTACGACACCATCTCCATCGGCGGCCGGGTCGTCCACGACTTCGCCACCCACTACTACCCGGGCGTCCTCGAGGCGATGCGCACCCGCTGGATCTCTCCCCAGTTCATCACCACCAACCGGATCGGCGCGGAGGGCTACGACGAGGTGAAGGCGATGGGCCAGAAGGTCATCAGCGCGCTCGGCATCGAGACCTCGGCCACGCACATGGAGTGGTTCGCCGGGCCCAAGGGGCTCAAGTTCAGCGAGATCGGCTGCCGGCCGCCGGGCGTGCGCGCGTGGGACCTCTACGCCGCCGCCAACGAGTTCGACATCTATCAGGAGTGGGCGATGGCCGTCTGCCACGGCCGCCCGCTGCAGACCCTCTCGCGGCGCTACTCGGCGGGCATCGTCGCGCTGCGCCCCGAGTGCGACGGCCACATCACGGGCTACGAAGGGTTCGACGAGGTGCACCGCCGGTTTGGTAACTGGATACTCGATCAGCACCTGCCCCAGCCGGGCACGCCCACCCAGCCGGTCTCGGCCGGCTACCTGGCCAACGCCTGGCTGCGGATGCGCCACCCCGACTACGACCAGCTCCGCGGCATGCTCGACTTCGTCGGGCAGACTTGCAAGGTGCGGGCACGATGAGCGGAAGGCAGGGATGAGCCCGCAGTCGACTCTGCTTCCCCCCGCGCCGCCGGCCGTCGTGCTGCTGGGCGTGCAGCGCTTCAACCCCACGCTCGGTGACGCGGTCAAGGCGCTCGGCGTCACCGGCCGCATGGCCGTGATCACCGCCGGCTGGCAGGAGCGCGAGGCCGAGGACGACGACCTCTCCGCTCACCTCGGCGGGCGCACGGTGAACCTGCGCCTGCACGCGCGCGGCGAGGAGCTGTTCGCCGAGGACCCCGAGCTGCGCGCGGCCCACCGCGAGCGGCAGGACGCGCTCCGGCACCGGCAGGACTTCTATCGAATCCGCTTGGAGCACGCGCTGGAGGCCGACCAGGTGATCGGCCTGCGCGCCGCGCCCCCGGAGATCGCGCTCGACGAGGCCGAGGTCTCCATCGGCGCCATCCGCGACCTCGACCGCACCCACCTCACCGGCTGCGCCAAGGAGCACGCGCGCTTCGAGGCGAAGATGCAGACCGCGACCAGGCCCTCGGTGCAGCGCCACCGCGAGGAGCTCGCGCGCCTCCTGGTGGACTGCGACTCGATCGGGATCGCGGGCGGCCACGTCGCCACGCTGATCACCCG
>JAYWAO010000229.1:0-14877 GCA_043782365.1 Deltaproteobacteria bacterium | reverse complement strand
CGACCCAGTGGGCGCTGACCTTGGTGTGGCCGAGCTCGCCGGCGAGGCCCGTGGAGCCCTCGAGCAGCTTGCCGCCGAGCACGAGGCCGCAGCCGACGCCGCTGCCGACCAGGCAGACGAGGAGGTCATCGACCCCGCGCGCGGCCCCGGCCATGCGCTCGCCCCAGACCGAGGCGGAGAGATCGTTGGTGGCGAAGAGCGGGATCTTCGGCGCCCGCGCGGCGAGGAGCTTGAGCAGCGGCACGTCGCGCCAGCCCAGGCCAGGCGCGGTCTGGACGAGGCCCGTGCCCTTCTCGACCGAGCCGGCGATGCCGATGCCGAGCCCCACCGCCTCGCCAAACGGGATGCCCGCCGCGGCGCAGGCGGTCTTGGAGGCGCGGACGATCGCCTCGGCCACCTGCGGAGGCTCTTTGGAGAGCAGCCGGTGGCGGTCGGCGCCGAGGATGCGGCCGCTCTCGTCGATGACAGCAGCGCGCACGGTGCTGCCACCGAGGTCGACGCCGAGCGTGACACCATCGCGACCCATGGATGCTCCCGTGCCGAGCGTAGCGCGGACCGGGGCGGACCGCTACTCCCCCCTCTGGGAGCCCGGGCGCTCCGACCGGGCTCTAGAGCTAGCTCTAGCCCCCCAGCTCGCGCCGGATCTGCTCGACAGTGCCCTCGATCAGCCGCGCGATCTCGGCCAGCCGCGCCTCGCTCTGGGCCTCCCAGCGCAGCACCAGCAGGGGCTGCGTGTTGGAGGCGCGCACGAGTCCCCAGCCGCCTTCGAGGATCACCCGCACGCCGTCGATCTCCACCGTCTTGCCGAAGGCGCGGAGCCGCTCCTGCGCGAGCTGCACGGCGCGGAACTTCTTGTCGTCGGCGAAGTCGAAGCGGATCTCGGGTGAGGCGAAGGTCTTGGGCACGCCGTCGAAGAGCTGCGAGATCGGCCTGCCCGCGCGCGAGAGCAGATCGGCCAGCCGCGCCGCCGAGTAGATGCCGTCGTCGAACCCGTACCAGCGGTGCTTGAAGAAGATGTGCCCGCTCATCTCGCCGGCGAGCAGCGCGTGCTCCTCCTTCATCTTCGCCTTGATCAGCGAGTGCCCGGCCTTCCACATGATGGGCCGGCCGCCGCGGGCCGCGATGTCGTCGTAGAGCGTCTGCGAGCACTTCACCTCGCCGACGATGGCCGCGCCCGGGCACTGCGCAAGCACGTCGCGCGCGAGCAGGATCATCAGCTGGTCGCCCCACATGATGGCGCCGTGCTCGTCGACCGCGCCGACGCGATCGGCGTCGCCGTCCCAGGCGAGGCCGAGGTCGGCCCCCGTCTCGCGGACCTTGGCCTGCAGGTCGACGAGGTTCTTCTCGACGGTGGGGTCCGGGTGGTGGTTCGGGAACGTCCCGTCGAGCTCGCAGAACAGCTCCACCACCTCATGGCCGAGCGCGCGCAAGAGCTTTGGCCCGAGGATGCCGCCCGTGCCGTTGCCCGCGTCGCAGACCAGCTTGAGCGGGCGCGGCGCCTTCCCGATGGTCTGCACGATGGTGGCGAGGTACGGCGTCACCGCGTCGAACGGCACCACCCGCCCCTCGATGGCGCGGGACCCCGGAACGACGCCCAGCTCGCCCGCGTCGGCCTTGAGGACCCACTGCTTCATCGCCTGCACCTCAGCGCCCGAGAGCGTGCTCTTGCCGACGCCGATCTTGAACCCGTTGTACTCGGGCGGGTTGTGCGAGCCGGTGATCATGCAGAGCCCGTCCACGGGCAGGACCTGCGCGGCGAAGTAGGTCAGCGGCGTGGGGACGACGCCGATGTCGAGCACGTCGAGCCCGTGCGAGCGGACGCCGCGGCTGAACTCGGAGGAGAGCAGGGCGCCCGAGGGCCGGTGGTCGCGGCCGAGGACGACCGCCTGCGCGGCGCCCCGGGTCTGCTCGAGGAGGTAGGCGCCGTAGCCGCGGCCGAGGGCGTAGGCGAAGGCCGGAGTCAACTCGGTGGCGACGAGGCCACGGACGTCGTACTCGCGGAAGACATGGGTGGCGATGGTCATTGGGGCGCAATCTAGCAGGGAGCGGCGCGCTTGGCGCACGCGCCGCGCGCCGCCGGGTGCGATTGTCTTACACTTTTCCGCGCGAGAGGATGTTCTGGAGATTTTGCCGGCTGATCCCCAGGAGCTGCGCCGCCTGCGCCTTGTTCCCGTGCGCGCGCGCGAGCGCCTCGAACACCATCGAGCGCCGCACCGCATCGAGCAGGTCGGGCATCGCCCACTCGCCCACCACGCGGCGGACCACCGCGTCGAGCTCGAAGAGCTTGGGGGCTTGCAGGCCCTCGATCACCTCGAGCAGGTCCTCGGCGGTGAAGGGCTTCTCGACGAAGGCGGTGACCCCGGCCTTGCCCAGCTCGAGACCCTCGGCGCCCTCGGCGTAGCCGCTGATGGCGATCACCGGCGGCGCGGGGTGGCGCATGGCGGCGGCGCGGGCGACGTCGACGCCGGAGCCTTCGCCCAGCTTGACGTCGGTGATGACGAGGTCCACGCCGGCGTCGAGGGACTCGATGGCCTCCTCGACCGTGCCGACCAGGGTCAGCTTGGCTCCCAGGCGCGAGAGGATGCGCTCCATGGTGACCCGCACCAGGGGCTCATCGTCGACCACCAGGATCCTGGCGAAGATCACTCCACCCTCCCGCCGCGGCGCCGCAAACACGCACCGTGAATTGCTGTTCGCGATGCAACACCTGTTGCACCGTATCTTGATTCCACCAAGCACGCTCGGGACTAGAGCACCGGCTCTCGCATCTACGTGCAAACCGATCCTGCACTAGAGGCGGTCGGTGCGGCCCGCTGCCTTGAGCGCGTCGACCACGGCGCGGACGTCCTGGGCGCGGTCGCGCGGAACCACCAGCAGCGCGTCGCCCGCGTCGATCACGCAGAGCCCGCGCAGGCCTACCGCCGCCACCAGGCGGCCGCCCTCGGCGAGCACCACGCTGTCGTCGCAGTCGACCACCAGCGCGTCTCCGGCCAGCGCGTTGCCGCGGGAGTCGAGCGCGCGCACCTCGGGCAGGGCGGCGAACGAGCCGACGTCGCTCCAGCCGAAGTCGCCCGGGACCAGCGCGAGGCGGTGGGTGGAGTGCGACTCCGGCTCCATCACCCCATAGTCGATCGAGATCGACGGCAGCCGGGGGAAGACCTGGGCGATGGCGGCTTCGCCGGCCAGGTCGCCCTCGCGCAGCGCCGCCGAGATGGTCTGCAGCCCCGCGGAGATCTGCGGCAGGTGCCGCGCGATGGCGGCGAGGATCGCGTCGGCGCGGAAGACGAAGATGCCCGCGTTCCACGAGTACGCCGTGTCTTGGAGGTAGCGCGCGGCGGTGGCGGCGTCGGGCTTCTCGACGAACGCCTCGACCGCCCACGAGCCCACGCGGGGAGCGCCGCGGCGCAGGTAGCCGTAGCCCGTCTCGGGCCGGGTGGGCCGGATGCCGAGCGTCAAGAGATCTCCGCCCTGGCAGGCGGCCACCGCGCTCTGGAGGGCCGCGCGGAAGGCGTCGGGCAAGGCGATGTGGTGGTCGCTGGGGAGGATGATCAAGGTGGCGTCGGGATCAACCGCGTGCACGCGCGCCGCCGCGAGGCCGATGGCGGGCGCAGTGTTGCGGGCGGCGGGCTCGGCGATCAGCCTGCTCGACAGGAGCCCGGGCAGCGCGGCGCCGACCCCTTCGACATGGTCCCTGCCGCAGACCACCCACCGGTCCTCGGGCAAGCAGAGCGGCGCGATCCGCTTCTCGGTCTCGGCGATCAGCGACTCGGCCGTCACCAGCGCGAGGAACTGCTTGGGCTTCTTCACCCGCGACAACGGCCAGAACCGGGTGCCGCTTCCGCCCGCCAGGATCACCGCGTGCACGCTCACGTCGAACTCCTTGGTCGCTTCGGCAACGGCGCTGCGCAGTTACCAATCGGTTATCGAATCATCCCCGGCCGCGACAGCGGCCACTCGTGCGGACCCAGCCCCGGACCGCGGCCGAGCCCGAGCTCGAGGAGCTGGTGGACGATGCGGGCGGTGGCGCCCCACACCACCGTGCCCTCCACCGTGTACCAGAAGAGCTCGTAGAGGTGCCCCTGCGCTTCGCGGTGCTCGATGCGCAGGTTGGCCGGCTCGAGGAAGCCCGCCAGCGGCAGCTCGTGGAGCGCCAGCACCTCGCCCGCGCTCGGCCGCCAGGGGTAGCGCCCGCCCGCGGTGAAGGCAGCGGGCTCGATCACCGCCACCACCGGGGTGATGACGAAGCCGCTGACGAAGGTCGGGCAGTCGTCGAGCTCCCCGTGGATGCGCGCGTGGGCCGGGTCGAGACCCACCTCTTCGCGCGCCTCGCGCAGCGCGGCGGCGCGGTGGTCCTGGTCCGCCGGGTCGATCGCCCCGCCCGGGAAGCTCACCTGCCCGGCGTGGGCCCGCAGGCCCTGGGAGCGCTCGGTGAACAAGAGGTGCAGCCCGTCGGCTCTCGGCAGGAGCGGCACCAGCACCGCTGCCGCCCGGCCCATCTCCGGCGCCCGGCGTGGCGCGTGCGCTTCCACCGCCGACAGCAGCGCGGAGAGCGCCACCGCGGGGCGCCCGCTCCCGGGTGGCGCGCTGTCGTCGGGGCTGCTCATCTGCCGTGCTCCGGGTGTTGGCGCTGCAGCAGCTAGCGCGCCGGCGCGGCGTGGGCGGCCGGCTTGCCGGCGCCGGGCTCTTCGGGCCCCTTGGTGGAGAAGCCGAACCCGAACACCAGCAGCAGCACCAGCAGCGCGACGGCGAATCGATAGAACGCAAAGATTCGATAACCGTCGGTCTGGAGGAACTTGAGGATCCAGGTGATCACCAGCGTGCCGACGATGGCCGCCGCCGCCATCCCCGCCAGCAACGCTGCCACCGTGATCGCCGGCTCTCCGGCCGCCGGGTGTCCCTGCAGCGCGTGGATCAACGCCGGCGCCTTCAGCAGGCCGGCGCCGAAGATGATCGGGGTCGACATCAGGAAGCTGAACCGGGCGATCCCCTCGCGCGTGAAGCCGAAGAGGAGGCCCAGGCTGATGGTCGCTCCCGAGCGGGAGACGCCGGGGATCAGCGCGCACGCCTGCGCGACGCCGATCATCGCCGCCTCGCCGAACCCCATCTGCTCCATCTGGCGCTTCTTGTGGCCGCGCACGTCGGCGTACCAGAGGAAGGCGCCCATCGCGGTCATGGTGCCGGCGATCAGGAGCGGCGAGCGGAAGGCGTCCTCTGCCTTGTGCGCGAGCAGCTTGCCGATGATGGCGCCCGGGATGGTGGCGATCACCAGCGCCCAGAAGAGCTGCCGTTGCGGGTCGCCGGCCACCTTGCGCTCGACCAGCGAGGCGAGCCCCGCCTTCGCCAGCACCAGCCAGTCGCGCCAGAAGACGAAGAGCACCGCCACCAGCGTGCCCCAGTGCAGGGCCACATCGAAGGCCAGCCCCGGGTCAGCCCAGCCGAACATCCAGGGGACCAGGATCAGGTGCGCGCTCGAGGAGATCGGCAGGAACTCGCCGAGCCCCTGCACGATCCCGAGGACCACCGCCTGCCAGACGGGCATGCCTTCCATGCTTAGTGGGCGCCCTTCAGGCCGGCGGCCGCGGCGAGCTTGCCCGCGCGGTCGGTCTTCTCCCAGGTGAAGGTCTCCTCGTGGCGGCCGAAGTGGCCGTAGGCGGCGGTCGGCTCGTAGATGGGCCGGAGCAACGCCAGGTCTTTGATGATGGCGGCCGGGCGCAGGTCGAACACCTCGCGCACGGCGGCCTCGATCTTCGACTCCTCGACCTTCTGCGTCCCGAACGTCTCCACCAGGATGCTCACCGGCTGCGCGACGCCGATGGCATACGCCACTTGCACCTCGCAGCGGCTGGCGAGCCCGGCGGCGACCACCGTCTTCGCGACCCAGCGGGCGGCGTAGGCGGCCGAGCGATCCACCTTGGACGGGTCCTTGCCCGAGAAAGCGCCGCCGCCGTGGCGGCCCATCCCGCCGTAGGTGTCGACGATGATCTTGCGGCCGGTCACGCCCGAATCGCCCTGTGGACCGCCGATGCAGAAGACGCCCGTGGCGTTGATGAACCGCGCCATGCTGGGCGAGCGCAGCTCGGCCGGGACCACGTGGTTGATCACCAGCTCGCTGAGCGCGTCGCGCAGCTCGCCGGTCTGGATCGACTCGTCGTGCTGGGCGGCGATGACGACCGCGGAGACCTTGTGCGGCTTGCCGTTCTTGTACTCGACGGTGACCTGGCTCTTGCCGTCGGGCCGCAGCCACTTGAGCTGGCTCTTGCGCAGCTCGGCGAGGCGGCGGGTGAGCTTGTGCGCGAGCGCGATCGGCAGCGGCATCAGCTCGGCGGTCTCGTCGCAGGCGTAGCCGAACATCATCCCCTGGTCGCCGGCGCCCTGCTCCTTCTCCTTGCCGTCGTGGAGCGTGTCGACGCCCTGGGCGATCTCCGAGGACTGCTCGCCGACCGCGACGATGACGGCGCAGGAGCGCGCGTCGAAGCCCATCGCGCCGTCGTTGAAGCCGATCTTGGCGACGGTGCGGCGGACGATCGACTCGTAGTGGACCTTGGCGTTGGTGGTGATCTCGCCGAGGAGGACGACGAGGCCGGTCTTGACGCCGGTCTCGAGGGCCACGCGGCTCTTGGGGTCCTGCGCGAGGCAGGCGTCGAGCACCGCGTCGGAGATCTGGTCGCAGATCTTGTCGGGGTGACCTTCGGTGACCGACTCGGAGGTGAAGAGCGAATCGCGCAGCTGCATCGTGACTCCCTGAGGAAAAGGGGGGCGGAAGATCGCGCCGGAGGGGGGAAATGTCAATCGAGAGGCGCCGAGGGCGGCACCGGTGCGTCAGGGGGCAGGGGGGATGATTCGCTGCAGCGCCATCCAGAAAGGCTGCTGCTTCAGGGCCTCGATGGCAGTTGCGGCGAGGTCGGGCTGCTCGAAGAGCCAGGCGTAGAAGCCGTCCTCGGTCCGCTTCGGTTGGAGGACGGCGTTAAAGAGGTGCATGGCGGCCTTCCAGCTGCGGCGGCCCTCGCTATGGCCAGCTAGCTGGTCCAGCCAAGGCTCGACGAGTGCGGCAGCGGCGGGGTCGCGCACTTGCAACGCGTGGATCGCGACTCGTTCGAGGTCGTGGCGGTCGGGGAGCCCGTCGAACACAGGTGACTGCACGAACCAGGGGAGCAGGACGAGTTCGCGCCCTTCGAACACCCAACCCCATTCAGTCGCCATGGCGTTCGGAACCTTGGGTCCGATCGCGGAGCGGAGCATTTCGCGACTGTCTCCCTCGGGGTCCACGCACAGGCCGATGCGGTCGACGTCGCTCGGGGATGGCGCCAGCAGGTCGCCTGTGGCCAGGTCGATCGCCGATTCGCGGTTGGGCCGGGCACCCCGGTCTGCACCTGGGCGCTTGGCGATGAGGTCGAGCGTCCCGAAGGCCCCGAAGTCGAAGCGATTGGCGCGCGCCGCAGCCACCTTGTTGAAGCGCTCGGAGGGCCGGTGCTTCACTCCGGTCGTCGCTCGGATGATACCGGTAAGAGCGGAGACGTCGTCCTGCCCCTCGCAGTAGACGACTCCGATCATCGGCGGAGATCCTCACCAAGCTCGAGCAAGCGCTCGCTGGCCTGGGTGCCCGAGAGCCGGGAGTGTCGGAGGATCCCGTCCTCGCGGCGCAGGCGGAAGACCGCGAGGTCATCGAGGTTGACCTTCGCTTGCGGAGCCTGGCTCGCGCCAGGAACCTGCGGAGTGGGCCCAGCGAGAAGCGCCTCGATCAGCTCGAGACTGTGCGTCGCGAGGAAGACCTGGGTCCCCATGCCGACCGCGCGCCAGAGCATCGCGGCCACCTGCCGCAGAGCGGACGGATGCATGAAGACCTCGGGCTCCTCGATGAAGGCGACCCGGCCTGCGGCGCTGGAGAGCCGCGCCGCGAGAATGAGGAGGCGCTTGAAGCCATCGCCCGCCGAGAGCGCTGGCCACGGAGGGCGCGACGACTCTTCGATCGACAGGACGATCTGTCCCTGGGCGGGAAGCTGGAGACGCAGATCGACAATCTCGGGCAAGAGCGGCCTGAGCAACTCGACCAGTTGCTTGCGGTATCCGGCGTCTTCAGCCTCGGTATACGCACCCTCGAGGGAGCCATCCTCCCGTCCGAGATCGACATCCAGGAAGAGCGACTTGCTGGTGCGGAACACTGGTGGTTGTCGGTTGAGCGCCACGGGGAACTCTCCGACTCCGCCGACTTCCAATGTCGCGGCGCCGACACGACGGAACAGGCGGCCAGCGACCTTGAAGGAAGGCACCGGCTCAGCGCGCTGCCAGAACAGGCTGGAGATGGTTCGCTCGCCATTCACGCCACGTCGGCCCACAACATAGCGCAGCGCTTCGCTGAACTGGCTGGAGTCGGGAACTGCGAGTTCGGAGGCGAGCAGGCCAGCCTCGAGCAGCGTGCTCTTCCCGCTGTTGTTCGGTCCGACCAGGATGTTCATCCCCGTCAACCCCGAGAGCTTCGCGCTCGCGAAGCCGCGAAAGTTTTCCACGTCGATGACATCCAGGCGGGACATGCACTCCCCGTAGCACGGAGAGTGACCGCCCTCCACTTCCTCTCGGGACAGAGCGCAACCGGGGAGGCCCTACCCCGCCGCGATCTTCACCTCCCCAAAGAACTCCGGCGGCATCGGCCGTTCCAGCTCCCAGACGATCTTCATTGGCTTCTCCCCCTCGTGCGACACGTACTTCACGGGCCCGAGGAACAGGTAGGGGCTGGTGTTCCCGCGCCCGTCCTCGGCGCGCTGCCGCACGAAGAGCAGCGTGCGCCATCCGGGCGGCGGCCGCTGGTACCGCTGCCCCGTCTCCGAGCCGGCGCGGGTCTTCGCCTGCGACTCCCATTGGAACATCCTCGGCGAGAGCGGACGGTCGTCGTAGAACGTGGTCGGCGTGTAGTGCTTGGGGTCTTTGTCGATCTCGACGTAGAGGACGTCGGCGTGCGCGTCGTCGCACTTGAAGACGCCGCTCTGGGTCCGCAGCAGCTTGTCGCTCCGGGTCTGGAGGAGACCGGCGGCGATCTCATCGCGGCTGTAGCTCGCATGGACGCGGAAGGGCAGGCCGCGCAGGGCAAAGGTCGGCCGGCGCTGCTGATCCGCGAGGAGCGCGAGGAGGTCGCCCAGCTCCTCGCGCAGCTCAGGCGCCGCCCACAGCTCCGCGAGGGCCTCCGACAGCTCCGCGACGGGCCTGCGCGCCTGCCCCAGCACTGCAAAGAGCATCAGCTGCAGAGGATCGCCTGCATCGGCAGGAGGAGGGGACGGCTCTGCGAGCCACGCTCGCCAGCGTTCGAGCCGAACTTCGTCGTCGAGATAGAGCAGTCGCCCGAGGGCGCGTGTCAGCTCGTTGTCGGGCGCAGGACCGGGCCTCAGGCCCGCCTCGTGCCGCAGTCCGACCAGCGTGCGCCGCGGGCGCGAGTAGAACTCTTCCAGCTCCAAGTCCGCCTCGCGCAGAAAGGCTGCAAGCCGCACGGACCCAAGCGCGCGCAGGTCCTTCGCCATCTCCTTCCAATCGTTCCGCAGTGCCTCCTTGAGATTCGCGAGCACGGCGCGCTGGCTCTGCTCATCGAGCCGGATCTCGCAGCCCGCCGGCAGGTGCGGGAAGCCCTCCTCCACCGCACGCTCCACCGCCGCGCGCGTACCCCGGGTGAGCGCCTTGAACCGATCGACATAGCGAAACTTGCGATTCGCGGTCCCGATCAGGTCGAGCACCGTCAGGCACGTCTTCCCTTCCTCGAGCCGCAGCCCTCGGCCGAGCTGCTGCAGGAAGAGGGTCGCGCTCTCGGTGGGGCGCAGGAAGAGCACGGTGTCGACCGCGGGCAGGTCCACGCCTTCGTTGAAGAGGTTGACGCTGAAGACCAGGTTGACGCTGCCCTCCCGCAGCTGCTGCAGGGCCGCGCGCCGGTCCTGGTCGCTGCTCTCGCCGTCGACGGCCACCGCGCGCAAACCCGTGCTGGGGGCGAGCTGGTTGATGAACGCCGCCATGAACCGGGCGTGGGCCACCGAGACACAGAAGCCCAGCCCGCGCATCGTCTGGGGCTGCCGGACATACTGCTGGATCGCGCCCAGTACGGCCTTCGCGCGAACGTGGTCGGCTGTGTAGAGCTTCTCGAGCGTGGCGACGTCGTAGCGGCCGCTAGCGAAGTCCACTCGCGAGAGGTCGGTGCTGTCGTGGACCCCGAAGTATTGGAACGGTGACAGGAGACCCAGCTCGAGCGCGTCCCAGAGGCGCAGCTCGGCGGCGATGCGGCCGTCGAACCAGGCCAGCACCGACTTGCCGTCGGTGCGCTCCGGGGTCGCGGTCAGGCCGAGCAGCACCTTGGGCCTCAGGTGCCCGAGCAGCCGCTCGTACGAAGGCGCGGCGGCGTGGTGGAACTCGTCGATGACCACCACGTCGTAGGCGTCGGGCTGCAGGTTCGCGAGCGCCTCCTCGTGCAGCGACTGGATGCTGGAGAAGACATGTCGCCCCTCGAACGGGCGCCGCGCGCCGACCCGCAGCTCGCCGAAGTTTCCGTCGCGGAGCGCCGCTCTGTACATCGCGAGGCTTTGCGAAAGGATCTCTTCGCTGTGCGCCACGAAGAGCAGCGTCGGATCACCACCCAGCTCCTGCCGTAGCCGCACATAGTCGAGCGCGGCCACTACCGTCTTGCCCGTGCCTGTCGCGGCCACCACCAGGTTCTTGTGGTGCCCGTTCCGCCGCTCAGTGGCGAGCGAGTCCAGCGCTGCCTGTTGGTGCGGATAGGGCCGCAAGTTGACCGCGCGTGCGAGCGCGTCTCGCTCCGGATCTCGCCGCCGCGTCTCTTCGACGAATCGCGCGCGCTCGTAGGGCTCGAAAGCCTGGGTATCGCCCCAGTATTGAAGGAACGTGACGACGAACTTGTCGAGGATGGTCTTGTTGTCGATCGCCGAGAGCCGCACGTTCCATTCACAGCCGTCCAGCATCGCGCTCGGCGAGAGGTTCGACGAGCCGATCAGCGCCGTCGAGAACCCGGTGTCGCGGTGAAAGAGCCAGGCCTTCGCGTGCAGCCGGGTACGTCGCGCGTCGTACGAGACGCGCACTTCCGCGCCGAGATCCTGCAGCAGGTCGAGCGCGTCGGGTTCCGTCGCGCCCATGTAGGTCGTCGTCAGCACCCGCAGCCCGCCCGGGTGGCGTGCGGCAAACTGCGCCAGCTCCGACCGGATCAAGCGGACGCCGTTCCATTTCACGAACGAGACCAGCACGTCGACCGCGTCAGCCGAGGCGAGCTCGCCGCGGATCTGGGGACCCAAGCGCAGATCTCGCGGGCCGTTCACCAGGAGGTCGCTGTGGCGCAGCGGCAGCGTCGGCCGCGGCAGGCCGGCCACACCGAGCCGCTGCGCGGAGGCCGCGCGCAGAGAGAGTAGCACCTGGGCGGGATCCGCCACCCGCTCGTCCTCGTCGATGCCCGCCTGCGGGGCGACCTCTTGCATGATGTCGACGAGGCGGTTGGTGAGCGCCACTTGGGCTCCGGCGCGGTCCTTCTCGGGGAGGTTGCGAAGCGTGCGCACCAGGGCGTCGAAGAGGTAACGGCCCAGGATGTGTGGCGCGCTGCCTTCGACGAGTGGCTCCCGCTCTACCGAGAGCGGCTCCGGCGAGTCGCGCACCGCCTTCTCAACACCTTGGGTGACGAGCGACTCGTAGAGCCCTGGCTTCATCGGGCCAGGCTAGCACCGATGGTACGACTTGCCGCAATCGGGTCGATAACGAAACCTTGCAATCTGCCGTGCCGCTACTTCGCGGCCGGCAGCACCGTCGCCAACTCCACCTTCACATCCTCGAACCCGGGCACCTGCAGCACGCCCTCGGGCCCCGCCTCGGTGATCGACTCGTACCCGTCCGCCGCCGGCCCGCGGTGCACCAGCACGCGGCGCGCGCGCACATCGACCAGCCAATACTCGGGCACGCCGGCCTCCGCGTAGAGGCGCGCCTTCACCTTGAGGTCATAGTTCAGGGACGAGTCCGCCATCTCGATGACGAGGTGAGCGGTGTCCGGCAAGGGCGCCAGCGCTCCGTCGGCTGGCCTGGGGACCACCGCGAGGTCCGGCTCCGGCTCGTCGTCCAACAGCGCCAGCGGCGACTGGCAGAGGACCTTGGCCCTCCCGAGCAGCGGAGGCAGCAGCGCATCGAGGAAGCTGCTCACTACCCACGCGTGCAGCGCTCCCTGCGGACTCATGCGGATCAGCCTCCCCCGAACCAGCTCGACGCGCTCGCCCGTGAACGCGCCCGCGGCCACCAACCGGTCGTACTCGGCGCGCCGGAGCGGCCGGATGCCCATCGGGGCGAGCATTTCTACGTTGGAGTCCATCGCATCGCATTCTAGCAGCCAGCGCGGGCCGGAGCGAATCCCGGCCAGCGTCCCTCGTTCGCCCGCCACCGCTGCGCTGGGCGGCGACCAGGGCCCCAAGCAAGCCGGTGGTATACGGGCCTGACGATGCTGGGCCCTGCCAGACAGCTCTCGCGAAGCCCCTCGCTGGTCGCGCTCGCCTCCTGGGCCGCGGTCGGCGCGTACTGCGCGCTGCTCGCCTGGCTCTACGGCTACGACCCCTTCTCCGCCGCCACCTGGGAGCGGTGGGATTCGCGCTTCTACCTGGAGATCGCGACCGGCGGATACCAGCTCAATCACTGCCGCCCATTGGAGCCCGCCCATTGGTGCGGCTCGACGGGGTGGTTTCCCGGGTATCCCGCGCTGGTCCGCCTCGCGATGCTCGGTGGTGTGCCGCTCCACGCCGCAGCGCTCGCCGTGCCGCTCGCCTGCAGCGCGGCCGTCCTCTGGCTGGTGCGCGATTCGCTCTCGGACCGCGGCCTGCAGGGCGCCCTGGCGCTGGCGATCGCCTGCGTCTTCCCGGGCAGCATCTACCTGCGCGCCGCGTTTCCGCTCGCTGCGCTGCTCGTCTGCGTGCTCCTGGCGGTCCGTTTCGCCGCCGCCGATCGGTACTGGCTCGCGGCAGTCTTCTCGCTGCTCGCGGCCACCTTGTACCCCGTTGGGATCGTCGTGGGCCCCGCCATCACCCTCGCGGGCACTGGCCGCAAGCGCCTCCTCCCCGCCCTCGGCGCTGGCGTGGGCCTCTGCCTCGTCTTCCTCGTGCAGCAGCTGCAGACGGGCCACTGGGACGGCTACCTCCTCATGCACCACCAGGCCGAAGAGGGCCTCCACGACCCGCTCGACACGCTCGGCGCCCGCCTCAAGCCGCTGGTGAACCGCCGCTATTGGGAGCGGGTCCGGGTGGTGGCCGGAGTCCAGACGCTGCTGGTGACGGCCTTCATGGCGTGGCTCCTCGCGCAGGCCCGCGCCCTCTGGCGAGAGGGAGGCCGCGCGCGCACGTTGCTCGTCTACTGCGCGCTCGCATGGCTGATGCCGCTCTTGGCGGGAGGCAACGTGACGTTCGCCCGCTCCGAGTGTGCGCTGCTCCCGGCGGTCTGGCTCGTGCAGCGCTGGCCGCGGTGGGCGTTGGTCACCGCGCTGGGCGCGCTCGCGCTGCTGTTCGCCGCGATGGAGCTGCTCTTCCTCACCTCGGAGCTGGTCTGAGCCGCGACCTGCTCAGCGGCTGCCTCGTCATCGCCGCAGCCATCGCTGGCCTGCTGCGCGGTGTCTCGGTCCACCTCTACAAAGAGCGCGTCTACACGCTGGAGGTCCCCCAAAGGCGGATCGACACCCGCTACCTGCCGCTGCTCGCGCGCCTGCCCCAGGGAGGGCGCTTCGGCTACCTCACCGATGCCCCGCCAGGCAGCGAGCAGGCCGGCCGCATGCGCTTCGACGCGCTCTACGCGCTCGCGCCCAGGCTGCTCGTCGCCGAGGAAGGCGCCCGCTTCGTGGTGGCCGACCTGCTGCACGTCGAAGCCTTGCCGGCGCTCTGCGCCTTGCACGGACTTTCGGTAGTTGATTCATTTGTGAACGGCACCGCCCTGCTGGAGCGCAAGTGAGCGCCGCCGCCCGCTGCGCGCTGCTCGTGCTCGCGGTCTACGCCTCGGGGCTCGCAGCGGTGCGTCTCGGGTTCCACGCGCCTGCCGACAGCAGGGCCGAGCGGGCCTTGCGCGCCGCGCTCGCGACGCTCCTGGGCCTGGGCCTCGTCTCGGCTGCCTCCAGCGCGACGCTGCTCCTCGCGCGCTCGCGCGGCCCCGCGAGCGATCTGCTCCTCTTGCTGCTGGCTGCGCCGCTGCTCTTCTGGAAGCGGACTCGAGCGCCAACAGCGCCTCCAGCCTCTCCTGGCTCTACAGCGCCCATCTCTCCGCTGCTGCTCGCGGTCTGCATCCTTGGCCTCGCCGTCTTCGCGCTCATCTTCCTCGAGCACAGCGTCCGCTACCCCGACGGCGGGTGGGACGCCTCGGCGATCTGGAACCTGCGCGCGCGTGCGCTCACCCGCGCTGGGAGCGACCTCGCGCTCGTCTTCCCCCCGCACGAGCAGGTGCCGCACTCGGACTACCCGCTGCTCCTCCCGGGCCTGATCGCGCACGCGTGGAGCGCGCTCGGCGCGGAGTCGCTCTGGGTCCCGCCGCTCCTCGCCGCGCTCTTCTGCACAGCGCTGCTCGCGCTCCTGCCCGCCGCGCTCGCCGACAAGAGCGGGTCTCGCGCGGGCGCCTACGGCCTGCTCCTGCTCTTGGGCACGCCGACCCTGCTCACCCGCGCGATCTCGCAGTACGCCGACGTCCCGCTCGCCGCGTTTCTCCTCGCTGCGACGGCGCTCGCGGCGCGCGCCCTCGCTTCCGCCGACGGCGCAGGGCAGCGCCTGCTCGCGCTCGCCGGTCTCGCTGCCTCTCTCGCCGCCTGGACCAAGAACGAGGGCCTCGTCGCGCTCCTCCTGCTGGCCGCGCTGCTCTCCGCGGCCGCGCTGCGCTCTCCCGAGGCGACGGGCCGCT
>JAYWAO010000228.1:0-14932 GCA_043782365.1 Deltaproteobacteria bacterium | reverse complement strand
GCGGAGCTGACCGCGGCGCTCGACGCGGTGGTGCCCGAGCAGGCCTACGCGCACGGCTTCGCGGGGCAGGTGGTCGAGGTGCCGTCGATCTCGCTGGGCTCGGCGGTGCTGCGCGAGGCGGCGCTCGATCGGCAGCTGGGGGCGTTGGCTGCTGAGCTGCTGGGGGCGCGCCGCGTGCGGCTGCTCCAGGACACGGTCTTCAGCAAGCCCGCTGCGGTGGGCGGCCCCGTGCTGTGGCACCAGGACCTCTCCTACTTCTCGTTCTTGCAGCGCCCCGTGGTGTTGACGGCCCGGGTGGCGCTCACGCCCTGCACCGCGGAGAACGGCTGCCTGCGCGTGCTCTCGGGCAGCCAGGCCTGGGGCCTGCAGCGCGACTACACTTTCCGCGCCACCTCCGTGGAGGACGCGCTCGCCGCGGTCCCGGCCGCGCTGCGTGCGACCGCCAGCGAGTCGCTCGTCGAGCTGCAGCCCGGCGACGTCAGCTTCCACCACTGCCTGACCTTCCACTCCAGCGGGCCCAACCCGGCGGGCGCCCCGCGCAAGACGCTGGCGATGCGGCTGGCCGACGCGGAGGTGCCGGCGGTGCTCGCCCGGCTCGACACGCCGCAGGCGCGCGTGCGCGTGCCCTGCGACGCCGCGGGCCGGCTCTCCGACCAGGTGTTCCCGCTCAGCAGGGAGTAGCAGCTACTGGCTGAACCCCTCCAGCAGGTAGTGCGCCTCGATCCGCTTGAGCGCCAGCGCCATCGCGGCGGTGCGCATGTCCACCTGCTGGCCCACGCAGTAGCGCGTCGAGTTGTGCGTCGAGGTCCGCCGCGGGGTGTTGCGCGCGATGTCGCGGATGATTCGATAATTGCTCTTGATGGCCTGCTCGAGCCGCTGGTTCACCTCCAGCTCGCTCCAGTGCTCCATCCGCTTGTTCTGCACCCACTCGTAGTAGCTGACGGTGACGCCGCCTGCGTTGGCGATGATGTCCGGGATCAGCTCGATCCCGCGCGCCGCCAGCACCCGGTCGCCCTCGGGGGTGGTGGGGCCGTTGGCGCCCTCGGCCACCAGCTTGACCTTGAGCCGCTCCGCCACCGGCCCGGTGATCTCGCCGCCGAGCGCGGCGGGCACCAGGATGTCGGCCTGGATGTCCCAGAGATCGCTCTTCTCGATCTTCTGCGCCTTGGGATATCCGGCCACCGTGCGCCGCAGGTTCTGCGGGTTCTCGTAGACGTAGGCGATCAGGTCGGCGACGTCGATGCCGTGCGGGTCGTAGATGGTGCCGCCCGCGTCGTTGACCGCGAGCAGCTTCGCGCCCAGGCCGCAGAGGATCTCGGCCGCGTTGCTGCCGACGTTACCGAATCCTTGCAAGAGGAACGTCGACCCCGCCGGCGTGCCGCCGTGGTCCTGGAACCACTCCTGCACCGTGTACGCGAGCCCCTGGCCGGTGGCCTTGACGCGGCCTTCGCTGCCGCCGATGCGCGTGTCCTTGCCCGTCACCACGCCGCGAAGCTGGTGGTGCTCGCGCTCGCCGTCGGTGTACTGCCGCAGCATCCAGCCCATGATGGTGGGGTCGGTCCCGACGTCGGGCGCGGGGATGTCGAGGTTGGGCCCGACCAGCGGCTTCAACTTGAACATGTAGCGCAGCGTCAGCGCCTCCAGCTCCTCGCTGGAGAGCGAGCGCGGATCCACCTTGATGCCGCCCTTGGCGCCGCCGAACGGCACGTCGGCGATGGCGGTCTTCCAGGTCATCTCGGCGGCGAGGATCTTGAAGAGGTCGAGCGAGACGTCGGGGTGGTAGCGGGTGCCGCCCTTGTAGGGCCCGCGCGAGTGGTTGTGCTGGATGCGGTAGGCCTTGAACCGCTCCGGGTGGCCCGGTGTTACTTGATAGAGCCCCTTGCCCTTGAGGCGGATCACGCCGTCCTTCATCTGCACGTGGGCGCCGATCAGCGCGCGCCGCTTGAAGACGAAGGACCCGTCGAGCAGCGGCTCGAGGCCGTCGGGGAGCAGCTCGCTGTCGCCGAGCGCCAGGTGGGCAGGCGCCTCGCTCGCGGGCAGCGGCGTCAGGCGGGTGTGCAGCTTCACCGTCACGTAGAAGATGTGCTCGTAGTCGGGCTCCTCGAGCTCCATCCGGACGCGGTGGTCGAGGCCGATCAGGTCGGCGGCGCGGTGGAAGACCTCCATCGCCTCGGTGTAGATGTTCGACCGTCTCTCGACTGCGGGACTCGGGGTCACGAAGCCTCCGGTGCGTGCGGCTGCGATGGGCCTCCTCCGCGCAGGTGCGGCAGCGGGTTGGAGGGGAGCGCTTGATAGGGGCGATTCCACTTCGAGTCAATCTGCGTTGCGTTGTCCGCCAGTGCGTAAATTGCTGCGCGCCTGCCCTCGCAAAGCCATCAAGGCGTGGCGGCCTCGTTGGCATACGGGGCATACGCCCGGCACTGCTGGCCGCGGAGCGCGTTACAGCCCGGGGCGGAGACGGGCGCGGCGAGCCCGGAGAGCACGGGCAGGGCCACGCTGGAAGGGTGGGCAGCGTCGTGGCCGATCTGGTACCGCGCGACGCCAGGGAAGGTGGCCAGCCGGAAGCGCCAGTCGGCGCGGCTGTCCCCGGGCGTGTCGATCGAGAGGCGCACGCGGGAGCCCGCGCGGAAGACGTGCGCGAACGGCGCGATCCCGACGCGCGCCTGCACCCATTCGCCCGGCGCGAGCCTGGCGACGTCGGCTTCCAAGTGGGTCTGCTCGGGCCACAGCGCGCTCGAGGCCGCCGGGTCGAGCTTGCGTTGGCTCGCGCGCAGCCACCCGCTCTGCACGAACACCTCGGCGAGCTCGGGCCGCACCTCGCTGAGGTTCACCTCCAGGTCGGCGTCGTCGGCCGCCAGGCTGCGCAGCCACAGGTCGGCGCTGCCCGGGCCCACCATCACCGCGTCCGCCGAGAGCGGCTCGGAGACGAACACCGTCGCCGAGCCCGGCGCGGGCTGGCTCCACCGGTAGTGCGGCTGCTCGTCCCAGACGCTGCCGGAGGCGAGGATGCCGCGCCCGCCCGCCGCTGGATCGAGCGTGAACACCGAGGCCGCGAACGCGTCGCCAGGCGCGCTCTCTCCCAGGGCGCCGCCGGGCTGCAGCCAGAGCCTGCGCGCGCTCGTCTGCGGCGGCGGCCACGCGGCGAACGACCGCTCCCACGCGGGCACCGGCGCGCCGGGCTCGCCGGTCTTGCCCGCGCCGTTCTCGAAGAGGATGCGCACGGGCGGCTCGGCTTCGAAGGCGGCCTTGGCCTGGGCGAAGGTCATCCCAGTGAACCGCTCGGGCGGCCAGTCGAGCCGGGTCCCGAAGGCCCCCGCGAAGATCTCCGGCGCGATGAAGCGCGCGAGGGCGTCGGTGCGCGGCGCGCGGCCGGCCACGTAGAGGTCGAGGAACTCCTTCCACTGGCCGAGCACCGCGGGCGCGAGGCCGTCGATGTGGACCCCGTTGTAGGCGATGAGGCGGCGCACCGGCGCCTTGACGAGCTTGTCGAACAGCAGCGCCGAGAAGGGCCCCGTCTGCTCGTCCTGGAACGCGCCCGCGAGGAACACCGGCACGTCGAGGTCGCCGACGAACCGGATCGGGTCGAGCGGGCCGACCACCTCGGGCAGATAGTAGGGGGTATCGAACGCCTGCTGGACGTTGTCGACCCGCTGCGCGTGCAACAGCTGGTTCTCCTCGCAGACCAAGTCGCCCTTGGCGACGCGCTTGCGCTCCCAGCCCTGGCCATAGGGCGCGGCCTTGTCGAGCACGTTGGTCACCCAGGAGATGGCGAAGCCGTCGTTCAAGATGCCGCCCGGCACCAGCGTGCTGGAGGTGCCCGCGATCACCGAGAGCGGCGTGATCGCCGCGAGGTGCGGCGGGTGCTGGTGGGCGACGAAGAGCTGGGTGATGCCCGGATACGAGAGGCCGGTCATGCCGACCTTGTTGCCCAGCACCCAGGGCTGGGCCGCGATCACCTCGATGACGTCGTAGCCATCGAGCTTCTGCAGAAGCTCGAAGTAGTCATATGCGCCCCCCGAGCAGCCCGTGCCGCGGATGTTCACGCCCACCGTCGCGTAGCCCACCAGGGCGGCGATCAGCGCGGTCGGGTCGCTCGGCGGATCGCAGAGCGCCGGCACCGCGCTGCAGAGGCTCGCGTACTGCCCGCCGTTGAGCGGCTCCCCCGGGCGCGAGGGGTCATATCCCGAATAGTTCACCACCGTGGGATAGGGCCCGTTCTCGAGCGGGCCGGGCAGGGTGACATAGGCCGAGAGCGTGGTGCCGTCGCGCATGGTCAGGTAGTTGAAGCCCGGGTTGACCTTCTGCGCGGCGTAGGACCCGGGCGCGGGCCTGCTCGCTTCCACCGAGAGCACGGTGACGCCGCGGCGCTCCTGCACGGGCGTGGCGGCGGCGTCGCGCACCAGATATCCCGGGCCGGGCGCGAGCTTGCGGAAGACCAGGCTGCCGAGCTGATCGACCGCGCCGCTCGCCACCATGGCGCCCGAGGGCGCGACCACCGTCAGCGTGTGGCCCGGCGGCGCGTGGGTCACGTGCAGCTGCGCGATGCTCTCGCGCACGGAGAACGTCGCGTTGCCGCGGTCGATCGGGGCGTCGCCGCCGCAGGCCGCGAGCGCGAGCGCGAGCGCGAGGAGCACGAGCCAGGAGCGCAGAGCGAGCATGGCGGCGACGGTAACACGGGGCTGGCCGGGACCGCCGCGGGGATACCAGGGGATATCGGCGCCAGCCCGCTAGCCAGGGTCGGGCATGCCCGGCGCTCCGGCTTGGGAATGGCCAGCCGTCCATCGCCGCCGATGAAAATGAGGGGAGACTTCAGGCAGAGAACGCCATGGGGAAGAGGGTTCATGCATGCCGGCCCTAAGAGCCGGGGTGCGGGTGCGGGAGCAGCAGCGAGAATTTCCGGACAACCTGTAGCTAGAGCCGCAGGCGCTGGCCGGCGAGGAGCCGATCCTCCAACCGCTCGACCAGCGACACGAGGTCGCCGCGCTTGAACTTTCCCCGCGCGAACTCCATGAACTCCAGCAGCGACTCGGTCAGCCAGCGTGCGACGAAGAGCGCGCGCCTCTCCTCCAGCGGCGTCGGCAGCAGCGGCGCGGCCTCCGGGCTCCGGAGGAAGGCGTCGATCGCCGCCACCTCGCGCAAGAGCTCGAGGCGCGCGAGCTCCAGCCCCACCCGGAGCGTGTCCCGCGCGAGCGCGCCGGGCTGCGAGACGACGTCGGCCCAGCGGTCCTGCTCCCGCGGGTCTTCCCAGTGGAGCGCCGGCGGGAAGGCGCGCAGCTCCTCGGCGAGCCGGTCGGCCACGCGGTCGAGCACGTACTCCTGAAGGGGCTGCGGCTTCTGCTCTGCGAGGTAGTCCCACCGGCCGGTCGCCATGGCGGAGCACTCTACAGGCCGGAGACGGGCGGGGGTTCTCGGGGGTGCGGTTTCCATCGGTCGAGTGCCCGAGACAGACCCTGGACACCTCTTCGGAAAACTTACGACCTCGGTCGTATGCGTGCCGTATCGGTCATCTTGCGTACTCACGGCGCCGATTGACGGAGGTGGGAGAAACGCAAGCGCCCCAGATTGCTCGGGCGCGCCTCCGGGGAGACCAACGCCGCAGGCCCTGATTGATTTGCTCCGAGGCCGGCCGACTCCGCACGCTGCTTTCACGACCGGCTGATGGCAGGCGGTCGCTTCACTGGAGAGACACCTTGCGCACCCAGTCCATCCGCCTCCTGGCCGCCCTCGCACTGCCTGCGCTCCTCGCCGCCTGCGGAGGCCAGCTCGACGACGAAGGCCAGGTGGACACCGCCGACCTCGAGTACGGCGCCAACGTGCACAAGCTCCCGATGACCGACGCAGCCACCAAGCCGGTCAACACCGCCTCGGCCCACCTCACGTACTACGGCGGCAAGGTCATCCAGAAGGTGAAGGTCGTCAAAGTCCAGTACGGCGCGGGCACCTACGCCTCGTTCATCGGGGGCACGGGCGCCTCGACGATGGCGGGCTTCTACGGGGCGGTCACCGCGTCGACCTACTTCGACTGGCTCACCGAGTACAACACCGCCACGCCCAAGCAGACCATCGCGCGCGGCACCTACGCGGGCGGGTATGCGATCACGCCGGCCTCCTCGCGCAACAAGGCGACCATCACCGACGCCAACATCCAGGCCGAGATCAGCGCCCAGGTGACGGCGGGCAAGCTCCCAGCTCCCGATGACAACACCATCTACATGATGCACTTCCCGCACGGGAAGGCCATCTCGCAGGGCGGCTCGAAGTCGTGCGCCTCGGGCGGCTTCTGCGCCTACCACGGCACCTTCAAGCGCAACTCGCAGAATGTGTATTACGGCGTGCTCCCCGACATGGCGGCGGGCTCGGGCTGCGACACCGGCTGCGGCTCGGGCTCGGCCTTCGGCAACGCCACCTCGGTCGCCTCGCACGAGCTGATCGAGGCCGTCACCGACGCCGAGGTGGGCCTCGCCACCGTCGTCGGCAAGCCGCTCGCCTGGTACGACACCGCCCACGGCGAGATCGGCGACATCTGCAACGCGCAGCAGGGGTCCATCACCTCGGGCGGGGCCACCTACACGGTGCAGAAGGAGTGGTCGAACGCCTCGGGCGCGTGCATCGTCCACAAGTAGGCCCCCGGGCGCTCTAGGGCGCTCCCGGCAGCCCCGGCCGCGCATACACTAGAATCTGCGGCACCTCGTCGAGGAAGAGCCCCGTCGCCGGCCGCTGCGTGCGGAAGGCGTTCCAAGTCTCGGGCTCGCGGTCGCGGAACTCGCGGTGCCACTGGAGCGCGGCGTAGTCGGCGTCGCCGGCCCCGGGGGCATAGCCGACGTCGCGCCGGAGCAGCCCGGCCTGCTGGTAGGCGCGGTAGCTCTCGAAGTTCACCTCGTGGAAGAAGACCCGCGCTCCGGGCGGCGCGTGCTGGTTGAGCCACGGCAGCACCGCGGTGACGTTGCCCGACCAGTACTGGCGCTGCATCCCGAGACTCGCCGCGCCCGGGACGCCGCCCGCGAGCTCTCCGTAGGCCGAGGTGCCATAGGGGAAGGTGGCCCAGATCTGCCAGACGCCGGGCAGCAGCGCGGCGCAGCAGGCGGCGAGGAAGGCGCGCCTTTCACCCAACTTCGGGAGCGCCGCGGCTGCGTCCTTCGCCCACCCCACCAGCAGCGCGGCCGCCTCGGGCGCCAGCAGCGCGGGCAGCACCAGCCAGTGCTTGATGCCGCCGAAGACAGGCGTGGTGGTCAGCAGGAACGGCAGCGCGCCGGCGCCGGCCAAGGCGAGCTCCAAGAGTCGCAGCGAGCCGATGGGTGTAATACTTTTCCCAAACAGCTCGCGCCGCGCGAAGGCCCAGAGGAGGCGCGCTCCCGCCGCGGCCAGCAGGGCCACGGTGGTGACCGGCAGCGTGAGCGCCAGCAGCGACAGCGGGTAGTGGACGGGGAAGGGCGGCTTGCGCAGCAGGTCTCCCAGGTACCACCACGCGTAGTGAACGTGGTGGAGGTGGAAGGAGATCCAGTCGTTCAGGTGGCGGACGGGCTCGTGCCAGAGGAGGGGCCAGAGCACGAAGAGCACCGGCGGCGCCAACGCCAGCGCCCGCAGCGCGCGAAAGGCCCGAGGCCGCAGCGGCGCGGGCAGGAAGAGCGCGTGCACGAGGAGGACGGGAGGCAGGAACCACGCGTTGTGCTTGGTGGCGAGCGCGAGGCCGTAGACGGCGCCGAACCAGAGCGCCCCCCTGCGCTCGCTGCCTCCGCCCGGGAGGAGGCCGAGCGCGCGCGCCCAGCCGACCCCAACGCCCGCGGTGAGCGCAGCGATGGGGATGTCGAAGCAGGCGAGGTGTCCGTGGAAGAACGTCCGGGCGGTGCACCAGAAGAGGAGCGGGGCCAGCGCTGCGGCGCGCGGCGAGCGGGTGGCTCCAAAGATCGCCAGCCAATAGGTGAGCAGGCCCCCGAAGAGCGCGCCCGGCAGGCGGTAGGCGGCGGCGTCAGGGAGCCAGCCGAGGGTGCGGGTGAAGAGCAGGTGGCTCGCCGCAAAGAGCAGCTTTGCCAGCGGCGGGTGCTCCCAGTTGACGCCCCAGAAGCGCTCGGTGGCGGCGGCCTGGAGGGCCTGCAGGGGCGCGCGCAGGAGGAGGCGGAGCCACTCCTCGTAAGAGGAGGCGGCGGCGAAGTAAACCCCTTCGTCGCGGGTGAAGCCGAGCGGCGACTGCGTGAGGAACAGCGTGGCGGCGGTGGCGAAGCCGAGCCAGAGGGCGAGGGTCTGGCCGGCCTCCGATGAAGTGTTACCCGCGGCGGCCGGCGCAGGGCGGTCGGCCGCTGTCGCGCTCGGGCCCGCGTCGCTGGAAGCGGGCTCGCTCGGGGCTGGGTTGGAGGCAGGGTCTGGCGGCAGCGGCTCGCTCATCGGGTCGTCCAGAGCGCCACGCAGAGCGGTGGGCGCTGGTCGCCGGGGGTGGAGATGCGCAGCGTGAACTCACGCTCGTCGGGGCCCGGCGGCACCGCTGCCTCGGCGCGTTGCCAGGCGGGCGAGGGGTCGTGCGAGACGGCGATCTCGACGGCGGCCAGGGGCGCGTCACCGGCTTGCGCGTCACCGGCCAGCGCCTCGACCCGGATGCTCGATTCGAAGTCGTAGGCGCGCTCCCCGATGATGCCCGCGCGCAGCTGCAGCCGGCTCCCCGCGAGCCCGCGGACGCTCACCAGCGCGGGCGCCGCGGGCGTCCCCACCGCCAACATCCGGCAGCGGCGGCTCACGTATTGGACCTCGTGCCACTCGGGCCACTGCAATGGGAACGGCGCGGTCGCCAGCAGGTCGCCAGCGAGCGGCGGCGCGTGCAGGTCGAACGGCTGCAGCCGCAGCGGTCCGAAGGCGCGCGCGGGCTCCTCGGCGGTGGCGCCGCGGGCGCGCAGCTGCCCTTCGGCACGCGCGATACCAGAGAATGGCCCGGGCAGCGTGAGCAACCATATCCGCTGGATACCCGGGTAATCAGCGGTGTCGAGCTGCTCTTCAGCCAATACGGGCGCCGCGTCGATCACCAGCCGCGCGCGCTCCAGCCAGACGGGCCACAGCTGCACGGCATCACCGGACCTCGCGCGGGCCCGCAGGGCACCCGCCACCTCGGCCCAATCGGCGGCCCCGGGCTGCCAAAACGCCTGCGAGAGATCGAACGCCAGCGCGCCCAGCGAGAGGAGCACGAGCGCGGCCAGCGGCAGCGCGCGTGCGCGGCCGTGCAACACCGCTACCCCTGGCCCAGCTTGATCTTCCGCTCGCTCTTCTCCCTGCAGAAGAGGCAGAGCGCGACCTCGGGGTATTGCAGGAACCCGGGCGTCCACCCCGGGTGCATCGCGCAGCGCGGGTCGAAGCAGTGGTGCAGGTCCCAGAGGTGGCCGATGTGGTGCGCGGCCCGCTTGGCGACGCCGGCCTCCACCGTCAGCTCGCCCTTTCCGCCGAGCTCCGCCGAGGTGATCACCGCGCGGCCGCCCCCCTGCTGGGCGAACCCATCGACCGGCCCGCGGCCCATCGGACCGGGCGGCCCAGTCAGCGGCTCCGTCGTTACGTAGAGCAGCTTGTCGTCGGCGTACAGCTCGGTGTCGTCGTCCACCTCGGCGAGCACCTTGACCGCGTCGTACGCGTCCTCGTCCTTGTTCCACGCCTCCTTCTCGGGGAGCTCGGCGCTGCCCGCGATCTCGCAGCCCATGCCGTAGGCGGCGTGGACACGGCGGGCGACGTGGTCGAGCACCTCGGAGGGCAGCTCGCCGAGGGTGACGATGCGGATCATTTCTTCCCCTTCACGGGCTTGGCGGCCGGCTTGGCCTTCGCAGCGGGCTTGGCAGCAGGCTTGGCAGCAGGCTTGGCAGCAGGCTTGACAGCGGGCTTGGCGGCGGGCTTGGCAGTGGGCTTCTCCGCCTTCGTCACGGCCTTGGCGGCAGGTTTCGCGGCCGACCTCTTCTCTTCCTTGGCGGTGGCCTTCGCCGGCGCCTTCTCGGCCTTCGCCGCGTGCTTCTCTTCCCTCGCGGCGGCCTTCTCGGCCTTGGGCGCGGCCTTGTCGGCCTTCGCCTTGGGCACGGCCTTGGGAGCCACTTCGTCGTCGTCCGCGCCATCGTCGCCGAAGTCTTCATCGGGCTCGGGCACGGCGCGCAGCTTGGTCTTCGCGGGCTTGGCGGGCGCTGCTTCGGCCTCTTCACCAGGCTCGTCGCCCTCGCCTTCCTGGCCCTTGGCTCCGGGCCCCGCGGCGGCCTCCTCGTCGAGCTCGTCGTCGAACCCGAGGTCGTCGTCCTCGCGCATCGACTTGAGCGAGCCCGTCGCTGGGACCACTGCCAGCTTGAGCTCGCGGCCCTTGCGCTTCATGCCCGGCGGCGGGAAGAGGGCGTAGTCGAGGTTGTTCTCGGCGACGTGGAGCGGGACGTTGCAGGCGGCCGCGATCTCGTTGACCAGCAGGTGGCGCGCGTTGTCGTACAGCTCGCGTTCTTTTTGCGGCAGCGGTCGTACGCGGGTGAGCGCGTGCAGGCCCTTGAGCACCTCGGCGGTCCCGAAGAGCCCGCCGCCGGACATCTTGTCGTCGTTCTCGCGGTGGCGGACCTTCCAGTCGAGCTGGGGGGTGTCGGAGGGCGAGGTCAGGTAATCGAACATGTCGTCGATCAGGTCGACGTTGGCGACCTTGCGCAGGCCGACGCTCATCACCTTGGTGCGCGGCACCATCACGCGGGCGTTGTCCTCCTCGCGGGTGAGGGTGACGAACTCCAGCTTGTAGCCGCCCACCTCCTGCACCTCGACGCCGACGATCCGGCAGATGCCCTGCTTGGGATAGACGACGCGGTCGCCGATGCGGAACGAGCCGTCACCGATCAGGGTCTCTGCGGGGGCCTTGGCCATTGGTGGAGTGCGTACCGCGAGGCAGCCGCGGGGTCAATGAACCGGCCGCGGGTTACCCGTCTGCGTTGCGGTCAGTTGTGTCGGACGCCTCGACTCCTCGTTCTGTCTCCTCGCTCCCCCAGAGCGTCGCCGCCCCCGCGGTTCACGAAATACCGTCGATAAAGTTGACGGAACGGCGGGCCGTGCGAAGGTCGCTCTTGTCCAACGCGCTTTCGCAAGCGTCGATAACCGATCGCCACCTGATCGCCGCAGGAGCCCCCAATGAAGCTCTCCGCTGCCACCGCCGTCGCCGTCGCCGTCTGCCTGGGCTCGCTGGTCGCCAAGGCCAGCATCACCCACCACCGCCAGACGGTCGCCGCCGAGGCCGCCGCCCGCGCCGCCGCGCTCGAGACCCCCTCGGTCAAGAGCGAGAAGGTCGCCCTCGCCGGCCTCGACACGCGGCTGAAGTCGCGCCTGCAGCGCCTGGCGTCCAGATAACACTCTTGCGCTGCGCGCCGGGCAGCGGAGGAGCTCCGTCGGGCGCAGCCAGAAGCTGATTACAGGCCGAAGGTGGTCGCTGCCTTCGCCTCGGCCTGCTTGAGCTCCGCGGCCACCACCCGGATCTCGGCCGGGGGGAGCCCGAGCTGCGCGGCGCTCTGCACCAGCTCGCGCGCGGCCCGGGCGGCCTCCGGAGCGCCGGCGCGCAGGTCGTGCACCGCCTGCGCGATCCGCACCACGTGCAGGTCGAGGAACTCGGCGCCCTCGGGGATGGCGGCGTCGTGGTGGCGCACCGCCAGCACCGTCAGGTACTGGGGCAGCTTCCACTCCTGGTGCAGGTCGGCGCCGACCTCCAAGTGGATCTTGTCGATCGCCCGATCGACCAGCGGGTGCTCCGCCGGAGCGGCGAGCGCGCCGGCCCGCGAGAGGTCGGACACCGCGCGCAGCGCCACCGTGCGGCCCACGTCGTGGAGCATGCCGCCGAGGTAGCAGCGGTCGGAGCGGGCGCGCGTGCGCATCGCCAGGGCCGCCGAGGCGGTGGCGATGGTGATCGCCCGCCGGTAGAGCGCGCCGAACCGCGGGCCGAACGCCTGCAGCTCCTGCTTGAGCTTGGGGTTGAAGAGGCTCTTCGCCGAGAGCGCGCCCGCCACCCGGCCTACCTCCTCGAGGCCCATCCGGGTGACGGCGTCGCGCACCGTCTCGATCTCGGCGAAGCCGCGGTAGTAGGCCGAGTTCGCCACCGTCAGGACGCTCGCCGAGAGCGCGGGGTCGGCCGAGATCAGCCGCGACATCTCCGACAGCTCGGTGTTGGGTGAGGCCACCAGGTTGAGGATCCGCAGGCTCATGGTGGGCGCCGACGCGGGCCCGAGCCGGTGCTGGCGGCAATGCTCCAAGAGCTGGCCAGCCAGCGTCTCCAGCAGCAACTCCTCTTCCACCGACAGCGGCGCCAGCTCCGCCGGCAGCGCGAGCCCGAGCGCGCGGGCAAACGGAGCGAAGGGGTCTTCGCCCTCCGTCGGCGGGGGCGCGTGCAAGACCGGATCGGCAGGGGTCTGCGGCGCCGGCTGGGGCGGCGCCCGGGCTGGCCCAGGCGAATCCGGCGCTCGCGGCTGCGGTGCGGCCTCCGGCGGGGCGTCGGGCGGATTCGGAGACGGGCTCCGGTCAAACCATCGCAGCAGCCACCCGAGCATCCGCACTGGGTAGCACGCGCACCAGAGGCCCGCCAATTTCCACCACGGCAGGGCCCGCGCCCGACGCGGCTACCAGCTGCCGATCTTCTCGATGAAGTCCGGCCGGTCGATGAACGGGTTCCGCTTCCCCTGGATCGCCTCGACGTTGTCGTTGCGCGCGCACTCGTACGCGTCGACCGGGTCGTCGATGCTCCACTGCTCGAGCGCCGCCTGCTCGTGTCCGGCGCAGGCTGCGAGCAGGAGCGGGAGTGCGGCGAGCAGGAGGCGGGCGCGGGGAGGCGTCATCGCGGCGCTCTCTACACGGACCCCGGACGCAGGTCCATCCCCCAGGCTCCAGCCCCTTCACGGCACCCGCCGCAGGGTAGGGTGCGGGGATGTACACCCCTCTCGCGCTGGTCCTCTCGTCTGGAATCGCCACGCTGCTCGCGGCAGCCGATGGTGGCGCGCCGCCTCCCGCCAGGCCCGCCGCTGCCTCAGCCCACGCCGACGGCGGCACGCCCGCCGCTGCTGCCAATGCTGCGCCCCCAGCCGTCGTCACCGCGGCGAGCCTGGTCGATGGCATCGTCGCCGCGTACGGCGGCAAGCCCGCGCTGGACGCCGCGCGCGCGCTGCGCATGACCGGCACGGTCGAGTCGCCCACGCGCGGCAAGGGCGACCTCGTCCGCTCGCTCGAGCGCCCCGACCGGCTGAAGATCGAGGTGCACTACGCCGCCGCCCGAGAGATCCGCCTGCTCGACGGCGGCAGCGCCTGGCAGAACGGCAAGCCCGTGCAGGGCCTCGCCGCGCGCGCGATGGCGCTGCAAGCGTACCGCCTCGACCTGCCCAGCCTGCTCGGGCGGCTCAAGGACAAGGTCAAGGACCGCGGCCCCGGCGAGCACGCAGGCAAGCCCGTGCACGGCCTGTCGCTCTTGCTGCCCGACGACCTGGAGGTGACCGCGCTGGTCGACCCGGCCACGCACCACATCGTCCGCAGCGAGACGAGCGTGGGCGCCGGCGGCGAGCGGGTGACCTTCATCACCAACTACTCCGACTTCCGCCGGGCGGGAGACGTGCTGGCGGCGTACGCCGAGGAGAACTTCGCCGGGAAGGTGGCCACGGGCGTGACGAAGTTCGAGAAGATCGAGGTGCTGCCGGAGCTGCCCGAGGAGACGTGGAAGGTGGAGAAGGTCGCGGGGGCCGAGAAGTAGGGCCGCGCCCTCTCGTCGCAGCACCGTTGCGGACTGTTTCGTTTGAAGGCGGCGCGGGTCCCGGCCCATCCACGTTCGAAGGCGGATGACGCCGCCGAAACATCCCCGAACTGGAGGAACACCATGAAGGCACTCCGTACCCTCTTCGCCGCAGCAGCTACGGCGGCGGCGCTCTCGGCCTGCGGCAACGCAGACCCCAGCCTCAGCACGGCGGCCGTCTCGAGCGCCCTGACCACCGCGAGCGGCGTCTCGTGCACCCCCGACGCCACCGCCACCGCTGCCTGCGCGAGCAAGGCGGCGGGCGACGCCTGCACCTTCACCGCGCACGACGGCGACACCGCCGCCAGCACCTGCAAGCTGGCCGCCGACGGGACGACGCTGGCCTGCGCACCTCCGCCGCACACGCTCCCCGCGTTCCTCTCCGACGCGTGCACGGGCAAGGCCGCGGCCGATGCCTGCACGGTCACGCTCCCCAACAAGCAGACCTTCACGGGCACCTGCATCGTGCCTCGCCCAGGTGACGTCCCGGCGAGCGGCACGCTGATCTGCGGCAAGGCCCGTACGCCTCCGGCCGAGGCCACCGCGGCCTGCGCCAAGCTCGCGGCCGACGCGGCCTGCACCTTCGCGCTGCACGGCTACTCCATCACCGGCACCTGCAAGGCCCCCACGGGCAGCACCACGCTGTCCTGCGCCCCGGGCTGCGGCCAGGTGGGCGGCGGAGGCCACGGCGGCGACCGCGACGACCACGACGGTGACCGCGACGACCACGGCGGTGATCACGACGGCGGCCCTGGCCACGACGGCGGTCACGGCGACCACGACGGCGACGGTCCTGGCGACGGCGGCAGCGCCACCAGCACGCCCCACTAGCCCTTCCAGCACCAAGGCGGCAGGACCACCGAGGGCGCCCTCCGACACGACGGGGGCGCCCTCGGTGCATTTTCGGCTCTTCGCGATCTTCCGTGCAGGTCCCAGTGCCGTTCGGGGCGGCGGCTGCAAGTAGGGGATTCGGCGCCAGGGAAGGTCGTCGGATCAGGAGCCCCGGCAAATGCGGCTCTTCGCGATTTTCCGTGAGAACGCGGCTCAGGGTAGTTCGTGTGAGGAGGCTGCCTGTAGGGAATTTGGCACCCTTCTCTAGAACCTGCGGATTCTCGGATTCTCTGCACACCAAGCCGCCGCGCCCCCACGTCCTTGCACGGAAGATCGCGAGGAGCCGCATTTGCCGGGGCTCCTGAT
>JAYWAO010000227.1:0-14945 GCA_043782365.1 Deltaproteobacteria bacterium | reverse complement strand
GGCGGCTGCCGCAGGATGGGCGCATCGGCATCAACGCGGGCCGCCGCGAGATCGACCTGCGGGTCTCCACCCTGCCGGCCAACCGCGGTGAGAAGCTGGCGCTGCGCGTGCTGGAGGCCGCCGGCTCGACCCGGCAGCTGGAGCAGATCTTCTTCGAGCCGCTGGCGCTGGCAGCGGCGCGCAAGGCGCTCAACCGGCCCTATGGCGGCATCATCATCGCCGGGCCCACCGGCTCGGGGAAGACCTCGACGCTCTACTCGCTGCTCAACGAGCGCAAGACCGCGCGGCCGGACACCAACATCATCATGGTAGAGGACCCGATCGAGTACCGGCTCCCGGGCGTGACGCAGGTGCAGGTCAACGCCGGCGTCGGGCTGGGCTTCGCGCAGGCGCTGCGGTCGATCCTGCGGCAGGACCCGGACGTGATCGTGGTCGGCGAGATGCGCGACCAGGACACCGCGCGGACCGCGCTCGAAGCGGCGATGACCGGCCACCTGGTGCTCACCTCGCTGCACGCCAACAACGCCTTCGCCGCGCTGCAGCGGCTGGAGAACCTCGGCTGCGGGCGGGCGCTGATCGCGCAGTCGATCCACCTCGTGCTGGTGCAGCGGCTGGTGCGCAAGCTCTGCAACTCCTGCCGCAAGCTCGACACCCCGACGCCGGCGCTGCTCGAGTCGCTGCTCGCGCGGCACCTGGTCGACCGCGGCCAGACCCTCTTGCCCCGCGCGGTCGGCTGCGACGCCTGCGGCGGGTCCGGCTACGTCGGGCGCACGGCGGTGGTGGAGGTCCTGCAGCTGTCGGACGCGCTCCGCGAGGCGCTCACCGCGGGGCGCTCGATGGCGGAGGTGCAGCACCTCGCCGAGGAGCAGGGCGCGCTCTTGCCCTTCTCCGAGTCCGCCAAGGCGCTGCTGCGGCTGCAGCTGATCAGCGCGTCCGAGGTGCTGCTCTCGCTGGCGGAGTAGCGGCAGCAGGACTAACCAAACCAAGAGAGACTTCGGGCGCCGCGGCACTAACAGTTCGCAAACACCCACTCGTCCCCGCGCAGCGACCGCGTCACCTTCCCCAGGTCCTCCAGCACCTCGAGGTTCCCCACCACCTCGGAGAGCACCAGGAACATCTGGTGCTGCTTCGCCCGCGGGAACACCAGCGGCGCCAGTTGATAGGCGGTCTGCCTCCCGTGCTGCCCGAGCAGGACGAGCATCTTCTGCTGCCGCCGCGCATAGAAGCCGAGGAGCTGATCAATCAGCGCCACGTGCCCCGAGAACGGCGCGCCGTGGCCCGGCGCGATCAATTCGGCGGGCAGCGCGCGCGCCTTCGCCACCGAGCGCAGGTACTCCGCCAGGGCCCGGTGGGTGGGCTCGGCCTGCCCCTCGAGGTCGATCAGCGGATTGGGGCTGATCAGCTCGAGCAGGTGGTCGTCCGAGAAGAGCACCCGGTGCTCCTCGTCCCACAGGCAGACGAGCCCGGGCGTATGCCCCGGCAGGTGGCGCACCTCTGCGGTGAACTTCGCAAACCGCAGCTGCGCGCCCTCGGTGACCGACTCGACGTGCTCGACGGGCCGCGCCATCCGCTCGTTGAGCTCCCAGGCGGCGTTCACGTCGTCGAGCAGGTTGGTCGGCGCGCCCAGCTTCGCGAGCCAGGCGCGGTAGCGCTCTTTGTGGGCAGGCGTGCGCTCGCTCCAGGTGAGCTTCGCATGGTCGCGCGGGTGCGCATACACGGCGGCGCCCGAGACCTCTTGCGCGGCCTTGGCATATCCATAGTGGTCGATATGCCCGTGCGAGACGAAGATGCGCCGCACCTCGCGCAGGCTCCGGCCCATCGCGGCAAAGCCCGCCAGCAGCGCGGCCTCGCCGTCGGGGGTGGAGATCCCCGCGTCAAACAAGGCGAGCCCGCCGCCCTGCTCTTCAATCACGTAGACATTGGCCGGCCCGCCCGCCTCGGCGAACGGGACCGGCACGGGCACGCGCTGCACTCCGAGCCGGGCGAGGCCCGGCACCTCCGGAGGCAGCGCGGCCGCGGCCACCTACTTCAACGCCTTCACGCCCGCCGTCAGCTCGGGCAGCGCCTTGAAGAGGTCGGCGACCAGGCCGTAGTCCGCCACCGAGAAGATCGGGGCCTCGGCGTCCTTGTTGATGGCGACGATGACCTTGCTGCCCTTCATGCCCGCGAGGTGCTGGATGGCGCCCGAGATGCCAGCCGCGACATAGAGCGCCGGCGCGACCACCTTGCCGGTCTGGCCGACTTGGAGATCATTGGGCTGCCAGCCCGCGTCGCACACCGCGCGGGACGCGCCCACCGCGGCCCCGAGCACGTCGGCGAGGGCTTCGATGTCCTTGAAGTCGCCCTTGGTGCCGCGGCCGCCGGAGACGACGGCCTTGGCCTCGGTGAGCTCCGGACGGGCGCTCTTCACCTCGTTGAACTCGACGAACTTCGTCTTGGCGGCCGGCGCGGCGAAGGCGAGCGCCTGCACCGCGCCTGGCTGCCCGCCGGCAGAGGCCTCGAAGTCGGTGGCGCGGACGGTGACCACCTTGATCGGCGTGGTCACCTCCACCGTGGCGACCGCGTTGCCGGCCCACATGGCGCGCTTGAAGTGCACCGCCGCGCCGGAGCCCGCGAGCGCGAGCACGTCGGAGGCGATGCCGGCTCCGAGGCGCGCGGCGATGCGCGGCGCGAGGTCCTTGCCATAGGTCGTCGCTGCAATGACGACATATCCGGCCGAGGTGGCCTTGGCAGCGGCGATGGCGGCGGCCGAGTGGGTCTCGGCGAGCGCGTGCTCGAACCCGGCCTCGGCGAAGTGGACGACCTTCGCGTGCGCCGCGACAGCCTTGGCAGCCTCGCCGGCGCCCGCGCCGAGCACCAGCGCGTGCAGCTCCCCGCCCGTGCGCGCGGCGATCTGCGCGCCGGCCCCGAGGGCGTTGAGCGACGCCTTCTTGAGGACACCCTTCGATTGCTCCGCGATCACCAGGATAGTGGTCATTTCAGATCACCTTCGCTTCGTTGTGCAGCTTCTGCACCAGGGTGGCGACGTCGGGAACCTTGATGCCCGCCTTGCGCGCCGGGGGCGCCTCGACCTTGAGGACCTTGACCTTCGGGGTGACGTCGACGCCCAGCGCGGCAGGCGTGATCTCCTCCACGGGCTTCTTCTTCGCCTTCATGATGTTGGGCAGCGAGGCGTAGCGCGGCACGTTGAGCCGCAGGTCCACGGTGACGATGGCGGGGAGCTGCACCTCGAGCACCTCCAGGCCGCCGTCCACCTCGCGCGCGACCTGGGCCGTCTTCTTGTCGGCCGAGAGCTTGATCCCGGGCTTCTTGGCCTTCTCCTCGGGCGACTCGAGCGACTCCTTCTTCGAGGCAAAGGTCGCCTGGCCCCAGCCGAGGTACTCGGCGAGCAGCTGGCCGGTGACGTTGTCATCGACGTCGACCGCCTGCTTTCCCATCAGGACCAGGTCGGGCTGCTCGCGCTCGATCAGCTTCTGCAGGCAGCGGGCGACGGCGTCGCTGTCGACCCAGCCGTCCTGCTTCACCAGGATGCCCTTGTCGGCGCCCATCGCCAGCGCGCTGCGCAGCTCGGTGCTGGCGGCGGCGGGGCCGACGCTGACGGCGATCACCTCGCTGGGGGCGTTGGCGTCGCGCAGGCGGAGCGCCTCTTCGACGGCGATCTCGTCAAACGGGTTCGCCCGGTAGTTGACGCCGTCGGTGACGATCCAGGTGTTGTCCGGCTTCACCTTGATCTTCGACTCGTAGTCTTCGACTCGCTTGATGGTCACGAGGATCTTCACGGGTACCTTCCTTCTGGTTGCAGACCTGGCCTCTGTTGGCACTACTGCGAGGCCTTCAAACCGCGCACGAACAGGGTCGCCAGCTCGGCCGACGCCTTTTTCAGGGGCGTCTTACGCCCGCTGAGCAGCCAGCCCAAGGCCAATTCGTCGAGGGCGCCGAAGACCGCGCGCTTGACCACCGCGGGCGAGGTGTCCTTGAGGAACTCGCCCGAGGCCTGGCCCTCGCGGACCACCTCGCCGATCAGGTCGAGATACGCCGCCAGCTTGGCCTTCTCGAGGCCCTTGACGAGCTCGCTCTGGCGCAGCTCGACGATCAGCACGGCCGCGAGGTCGGGCTCCTTCTCGACCAGCGAGAAGTGGAGCTGGATGAAGCGGCGCAGGCGCGCGGAGGCGCTCGTCTCCTTGGCCAGCGCGGCCTTCGCGTGCCCGAGGAGCTCCGACATCTTGTCCTCGAAGAGCCGGACGAGGAGGTCTTCCTTGCTCTTGAAGTAGAGGTAGATCGTCCCGTCGGCCACCCCCGCGGCGCGCGCGATCTCGGCCACGGTGGCGGTGAAGAAGCCCCTCTCGGCGAAGACCTTGACGGCCGCCGCGAGGATGCGGACCCGCTTGTCCTTCTGCTGGAGGTCCTTGACCTGCAAGGGCGAGCGGGCTCCCGGGTGAATGAGGGCTCATTCAGATAGGGCGGATGGGGCGCTGCGTCAAGGGGATCGCTTGCCGCAGGGAACAGACGCCCCCGGGCGGGCGCGGACGGGGTTCGCTCAGGGGTGAGGCGGGTATCGCGCCCGTCGAGCCAGCGCCACTGGCACTTCAAGGACGACGAGCTGGTGATCGTCCTCGAAGGCGAGGTGGTGCTCGTCACCGACGCGGGCGAAGAGACGCTGCGCGCGGGCGACGTCTGCGCCTTCAAGCCGGGCGTCCCCGACGCGCACCACGCGCAGAGCCGCTCGGACCGCGACGCGGTGCTGCTGGCGGTGAGCTCGCGCATCGAGGGCGACGGCGCGGAGTTCCCCGGGCTCGATCTGCGCGCGGCGGTCGGCGCGAGCGGCGTCGCGCAGTTCACCCACCGGGACGGGACGCCGTACTGAGCGCTCCCGGGTAGCGGCTCCCCGCTGCGGCGGCTTTGCCTGCACTCTCGCCCGTGATAGTCCGGCGGCTCGAATGCCTCCTCGCCCGCGCAGCAGGGCCACCGTCTCGGTCGCGCCCGCCCCGAAGCAGTCCGAGCTGAAGGCCTCGGCGTCCGCGCGGGCGTCGAAGCACGCTGCGAGTCATCCAGTTGCTGCCGCAGCCCAGGCCGGCGCCGACCTCGCCTACGCCCGCGAGGTGCTCCGCCTCGAAGCGGCGGCGATCGGCGCGCTCGGCGCCCGCCTCAACGGCTCGTTCGCCCGCGCGGTGGAGCTGGTCCTCTCGCACTCGCGGGCCGGCGGCCGCACCGTGGTCACCGGGATGGGCAAGCCGGGCTTCATCGCGCAGAAGCTCTCGGCCACGCTCTCGTCCACGGGCACGCCCTCGCTCTACCTCCACCCGGCCGAGGCGCTGCACGGCGACCTCGGCAGGCTGGTCGCGGGCGATCTGGTGCTCGCGCTCTCCAACTCCGGCGAGACCGACGAGGTGGTGCGCCTGCTCCCGGCGCTTACCCGCCTCAAGCTGCCGATCATCGCGCTGACCTCGGATCCCCGCTCCCAGCTTGCCCGCGCGGCCGCGGTGGTCCTGGAGATCGGGCCCGACCCCGAGGCTTGCCCGCTCGGGCTCGCGCCCACCACCAGCACCATCGCGCTGCTCGCGCTCGGCGACGCGCTGGCGATGACCGTGCTCCACCGGCGCGGCTTCTCGCGGGAGCAGTTCGCCGAGCTGCACCCGGGCGGCGCGCTCGGCCGCAGGCTCCTGCGCGTGCGCGAGGTGATGCGCACGGGGCGCGCGAATCCGCTCTGCCGCGCCACCGCGAAGCTGAGCGAGGCGGTGGCGGTGATGACCCGCACCGAGGGCCGGCCGGGCGCCACCAGCGTGGTGGACGCGCAGGGGAAGTTGGTAGGAATCTTTACCGATGGCGACCTGCGCCGGATGATCGAGGCGGGCCACGTCGACTTCTCCCGGCCCGTCTCGTCGTTGATGGGCAAGGCCCCGCGCACCGTGGACCCGGACGATCTCGCGGTCACCGCGGCGGACCTCTTGCGCGAGAAGATGGTCGACCAGGTGCCCGTGGTGGACGCGAGCGGCAGGCCCGTCGGGCTGCTCGACGTGCAGGACCTCCTCGCGGCGAGGCTGTTCGGATGAGCCTCGTCCGGCTGCCCGACCTGCCCGATGAGCGGACGCTGCGCGCACAGCTCATCGAGGTGGGCCGCCGCCTCTATGCCCGCGGCCTCGTCAACGGCGGCGAGGGGAACCTCTCCGCGCGCCTGGGGCCGCGGCGTATCCTCTGCACGCCGGCTGGGGTGAACAAGGGCTTCCTCCGAGAAGAAGAGCTGGTCGTCACCGGGCTCGACGGCGAGCCGCAGAGCGAGCTGCAGCGGCCTTCCAGCGAGCTCCTGCTGCACCTCGCCTGCTACCAGGAGCGGCCCGACTGCCTCGCGGTGGTGCACGCGCACCCGCCGCACGCGGTGGCCCTCACGCTCTCTGGCGAGCCGCTGCTGCCGATCATGCCCGAGGCGGTGACCGCGCTCGGGCCCGTGCCCACCGCGGTCTACGCGACGCCGGGCGGGCCCGCGGTCGCCGAAGCCGTCCGGCCCTACCTGCGCGACTCGAGCTGCGTGTTGATGGAGCGCCACGGCGCGCTGGCGATGGGCCGCGCGCCCCGCAGCGCGCTCCTCGAGGCGTGCGACCTGATGGAGATGCTCGAGGGCGTGGCGCGCGTGCAGCTCTTGACTACACTTAGACGCCCGCCCGTGCCGCTGCCCGAGAGCGAGGTGCGCTTGCTCGATCAGCAGCGGCGCGCCGCGATGGAGCGGGCCACGGCACGCGTGCGCAGATCCTGGGAGACCGACTGATGGCAGCAGCGACGGCGACGGCAACGAGCAGGACCCGCGCGCAGCGGATGCAGAGGCTCGTCACCACCAAGGCGGCGTTCGCCGCGATGCTCTGGGCAAAGCTGCCGCTGGCGGCCTTCGCGGGGATGCGCGTCGAGCGCCTCGACGCGGAGCGGTGCGAGGTCTCGCTGCCCTCCGGGTGGAAGACGCAGAACCCGTTCGGCTCGATGTACTTCGCCGCGCAGGCGATGGCCGCGGAGGCCTCCACGGGGATGGCGGCGCTCTGGTTCATCGAGGAGAGCGGCGCCTCGATGGCCTCGCTGGTGACCGGGATCAGCGCGCAGTTCACCAAGAAGGGCAGCGCCAAGGCGACCTTCACCTTCGACGGCGGCGCGGCGATGCGGGCCGCCATCGAGAAGGCCGCGGCCAGCGACGAGCCGGTGGTGCTGGTGGCGAAGTCGGTCGGCACCCAAAAGGACGGCGAGGTGATCGCGCGCTTCGAGATCACCTGGTCGTTCAAGCGGCGCAGCAAGCAGTAGCCCGCCACCCATGCCAGGGCCGGACCGGTCAACGGCGGCTGCGCGCTACTTCACCTTCTGCAGCTCCGCGGCGACCCCGTGCGCGGCCGCGAACTTCGCGTCGGCCGCCTGCACCGCCTCGAACTTGCTCTTGGCGTTCGTCTTGTCGCCGCGCGACGCGTAGAGCAGACCCAGCTCGTAGTTGGCGCGCGCGTTGTTCGGGTCCTTGGCGAGCGCGGTGCCCAGCACCCGCTCGGCCATCTCGGCCCGGCCCAGGCCGCGCATCGCCGCGCCCATGATCGCCGCGGTCCGCGGATCGTTGGGCCGCAGCGGCATCACCCGCACGATCTTGCCGCGCGCCTCGGCGTATTTGCCGGCGTCGAGATCGACCTCGGCCTGGTTGCAGAGGTCGTCGAGGCCCTTCTCCATCTCGGGCGTGCGCTCGGTCTGGCGGAGCGCGTCCTCCATCGCCGCCACCGTCTCGGCCGAGGGACCGGCCTGGCCCGCCGGACCCGAGGGCGCGGCGATGCCCTGCTCGCCGGAGTGGGCCATCGGCGCGTTGGGCATGTTGCCGCCGACCGTTCCCGGGGGAGAGCCGTCGAGCGGCGGGTGGTTCGGCGGGAGCTGCGCGTCGGGGCGCACGGGGCCGGGCGAGGCCTGCCCCGCGGCGATCGGCGGGTGGCCGGCGGGGAGCGCGTTGCCGCCGCCAGCGACCATCGGCCCGGCGGGCTTGGGCGTGAAGAGCGCGTCGGCCTTGGGCAGGCTCTCCTTGACGACGGCAGCGCGCGGGTGCTCGGGCGCGACCTCCAGCAGGCGCCGCCACCACTTCTTGCCCTCCTCCAGCTGCTCCTTGTTGCCCTTGCTCTGCTCGAGCGTGATGGCGCCGACGAAGAAGAGCGACTCCGGGTAGTCCTTCTCCAAGAGCAGCACCCGCTTGTGCTCGGCGAGCGCGCCGTCGGGCTGGCCCGCGAGGTAGAGCGCGTTGCCGCGGCGCGCGCGGGCGAGGATGGCCGGCGCGACCGCCTCGCGCAGGCAGCGCAGGGCCTTGGCGGGATCGGTCGCGACGACCTTCCGCGCGGCCTCGGCGATCTGCTCGAGGCCATAGGTCGTCCCCGAGCGGCGGCACTCGATGGGCAGGTCGGCGGCGGCCTTCACGCCGTTCGCCTCCAGCGCCAGCAGCTCGTTCTCGATCGGCAGCGAGGTCGCCAGCGCGAGCCGGTAGGCGTCCACCGCGTCGAGGTAGCGGGCCCCCTCGTAGTAGAGGTTTCCGATCGCCGACTGCACGTCGAACGGCTTGGGCTTGTCCTTGGCGGCGCCCATCGCGTCGACGGCGGCGAGCAGGCCCTTGGTGTCCTGCGCGTCGAGCACGCCGGCGTCGAAGGCGCCGTTGTTGCTGCCCACCAGCGAGCCGCAGGCGACGGTCGCGACGAGCGTTGCGAGAGCAGGCAGGCGGACGGCGGTGCGGCGAGCGGAGTTCGCGGTGGTCATGGGTTCCTCACGAGGGGCGAGCCTTAGCACGGGGAGCGTCCAGAGGGCAGGTGGAGGGCGGCGGCGCTGCTCCTAGGAGCAGTGGCTCCAGTGGCGGCCTCGACCGGAGCTGCGCGCGCGTCGCCCTGCGCGGCCCGCTACGCCGCCGGCCCACCCGGAGAGTCGGGCAGCGGCTCTTCACCCTCGCCCTCGGCCTCGCCGAAGTCGAGCCTGCGCCGCAGCTTGCCGACCACCCGCACCGAGGCGCGGTCGGCGTCGGGGAGCGCCGCCAGCAGCTCGCCCACGGTGCGGCCGAGGAGCGGGTGCACCAGCTGCGGCAAGAGCTCCGCCAGGGGCGCCAGCACGAAGGCCCGCTCGTGCAGCCGCGGGTGCGGGATCTGCGCGACGGTGGGCCCGGGCAGGAGCGAGTGCGCCGGTGAGATCAGCCCACCGTAGAAGAGCAGGTCGAGGTCGATCTCGCGCGGGCCCCAGCGCTCCCGCCGCACGCGGCCCAGCTTCTCCTCGATGGCGAGCAGGCGCTGCAGCGTCGCCCGCGGCGAGACCAGCGAGCCGAGCCGCACCGCGAGGTTCAAGAAGCGCGGCTGCGGCGGACCCACCGGCTCGGTCTCGTAGACGCGGGAGACGGCCTGCAGCGTGAAGGCCTCCTCGCGGGCCATCCGCTCGACCGCCGCGGTCAGCGTGCCCATCCGGTCGCCGAGGTTCGCGCCCAGGCCGATGCAGCAGTCGATCACGGGAGCAGCCTCTCCGGGGCAGCGGCGAGCGGGCCTTCGGTGACGAGCTTCTCCAGGATTCGGTAACCTTGCACAAGCGCCGCTTCGCCGCACCACTCCCCCCGCTGGTGGGCCTGCGCCTGCATGCCGGGCCCGAAGTTGGCCGCGGGCAGGCCGAGCGCGCCGAGGCGGGCGACGTCGGTCCAGGCCTGCTTCGGCTCCAGCCGGCCGCCGCAGAGGGCGCGCAGCCGGCGCAGCAGCGGCTCGTCGAGCGTGACCGGGCCGGCTGGCGCTCGATCGGTCACCGTACAGTCGGCGCCGAACTGCCTGGCGAGCGACCGCAGCTCTTCCTCCGCCGACTGCACCGAGCGGCCCGGGGCGAAGCGATAGTTGAGGTTCAGCGCGCAGGCGGCCGGGAGCACGTTGCGGCCGGTGAAGCCCTCGATGCGGGTGATGTTGAGCACCTCGCGGAACGTCACCTCGGCGCCCGGCGCGTCGGCGGTGGCGGCCGAGGTGAAGACCACCTCGCGCGGCGCCAGCGCCTGCAAGTGGGCGAGCAGCGCGCCGGCCTTGTGGACGGCGTTCTCACCCTGCCAAGGGCGGGCGCTGTGGGCGGCCCGGCCCTGGAACGTGAACGTCGCGTGCATCGAGCCGCAGCAGCCCACTTGGAGGGCGAGGTCGGTGGGCTCGAGGCAGAGCGCCAGCTGCACGCGCAGGAGGTCGGGGCGCGCGTCGAGCACGGGCATCAGGCCGCTCTCCTCGTAGGGGCCCTCCTCGCGGTCGTACAAGACCACCACGGGCTCGACCGGGAGCGCCGCGCGGACCTCGGGTCCGAGCCGCTCGAACAGCTCGAGCATGACCGCGACCGCCCCCTTCATGTCGGAGGCGCCGCGGCCAAGGACCCGGCCTCCCTCGCGGCGGGCGGGAAAGTCGCCGGGCTGCAGCGGCACCGTGTCGAGGTGGCCGAAGAGCGCCAGCGCGGGCCGGACGCCATTGACCCTGCCGAGGACGAGCGAGTTGCCGATCCGCTGCACCTCCCCGGGCCAGTGCGGCGCCTGCGCCTGCTCCAACGCCGAGCAGAGCGCCGCCTCCTCGCCGATCGGGCTGCGCGCGGCGCAGAGCGCGAGCGTGCGCTCCGCGAGGGCCTCTTGCAGCGCGTTGTCGGAGATGATCGCCAAGGCCGCTCGCTAGACCGAGACGCCGAAGTCGCGCAGCGCCGAGTTGAGCGAGGTCTTCTTGTCGGTGCTGGCCTTGCGCTGCCCGATGATCAGCGCGCAGGCGGTCAGGTACTCACCCGCCGGGAACTTGCGCGGCCGCATGCCGGGCACCACCACGCTGCGGGCGGGGATGCGGCCTTTGAGTGTGACTTCTTGCGGCCCGGAGACGTCGAGGATCGGCGTCGAGGCGGTGAGCACCACGCCCGCGCCCAGCACCGCCTCCTCCTCGACCAGGCAGCCCTCGACCACCACGCAGCGGCTGCCGATGAAGGCGCCGTCCTCGATGATCACCGGCCGCGCGCCCGCGGGCTCGAGCACGCCGCCCAGGCCGACGCCGCCCGAGAGGTGCACGCCGCGGCCGACCTGCGCGCACGACCCCACCGTGGCCCAGGTATCGACCATGCTGCCCGCGCCGACCCGCGCGCCGATGTTCACATAGCCCGGCATGATGATGGCGCCCTTCTCGACGTGGGCGCCGTAGCGGACCACTCCGGGCGGCACCACGCGGATGCCGGCGGAGGCGAGGCTCTTCTTGGGCGGGATCTTGTCGAAGAACTCGAGGTCGCCGGCCACGTACGTCTCGAGCGGCGCCAGCGGGAAGAAGAGGTTGACCGCCTGCTGCACCCAGCCGTTGACGAGCCAGCGCTGCTCGCTCGGCGCGGCCGGGTCCGGGTTGCGCTCGGCCACCCGCAGCGCGCCCTGATCGAGGCGGTAGACCACCTCGCGCACGGCCCGCGCGTGCTGGCCGGCGGCGCTGTCTCGGGTGAGCGCCTGGTCGGCGACGGCGGCGGCGATCAGCGCGCGCAGCTCGTCGGTGGAGGCGGCGGCAAGGCGGAGGCTCTCGAGAGTCGGGTCAAGCATCGGGCGCTCTTCTATCAGATGTCCGCGCCGTGCGAGGGGCCGCGGGCGGCGGCTGTGAGCCTGCCCCACTCAGCGAAAGAGTGCACCTTCTCGGGCCGCGCTCACCCCGGCCACCGCTCGATCGCCTCGCGGCAGTCCGCCAGGGTCGGCACCATCGCCAGCCGGAAGTAGCCCTCGCCCGCCTTGCCGAAGAACGTGCCCGGCGCCGCGAGGATGTTCTTCTCCGCCAACCGCGCGGTGTACGAGGCTGAGGTCTCGCCGGGCGGCACGCGGACCCAGAGGTAGAACGCGCCCGCGCCCGTGCACTGCAGGCCCAGCGCGCGCACGTGGTCGAGCAGGAGCGCGCGCTTCCCGGCGAAGACTGCGCGCCGCTCTGCCACGTGGGCGTCGTCGCTCCAGGCCACCACGGCGGCCGCCTGCACGAAGGCCGGGGGCGCCACGCCGAAGTTCGCCCGCGCCTCGCGCAGCGTGGCGATCAGCCCCGCGCTGCCGGCGACGAAGCCGCTGCGGTAGCCCGTCATCCCCGAGCGCTTCGAGAGCGAGTGGATGACGAGCACGTTGTCGGGCGCGACCTGGCGGGCGATCGCGAGGCCCGTGTGCGGCGGCGCGCCCGAGTAGAGGTCGACATACGGCTCGTCGCAGACGACGAGGAACCCGTGCTCCTTCGCGAGCGAGAAGAGCTTCTCGTGGTGCGCGCGCGTGGCCCCGGCGCCGGTGGGGTTGTGCGGGTAGCAGTCGAAGACGAGCGAGGTGCGGCGCCACTCGTCGGCCGTCACCGAATCGAGGTCGGGGAGGAACGCGTTCTCCTCAAGCAGCGCCAGCGTGCGCGGCTCTCCGCGGCAGAAGAGGATCGCCCGCTCATAGACCGGGTACGCCGGGTCCGGGTACCAGCAGAGCGGGCGCGCGGGATCGAGCGCGGCGAGCGGCAGGTGGAAGAGCGCCTCCTTCGCGCCGGCGCAGGGCATGATCTCCGTCTGCGGGTCGACGGTCAGCGCAAACCGCCGCTGCAGGTAGCCTGCGATCGCCTCGCGCAGCGGCAGGATCCCCACCACGCTCGGGTACTGCGACACCTCGGGCACGGCCGCTCGCAGCGCGGCCCGGATGAACTCGGGCGTCGGCTCGCGCGGGTCGCCGATCCCGAAGTCATACACTTTCCCGCCCCGCGCCACCGCGGCGTCGCGGGTGCGGTTCATCGCCTCCTGCATGTAGCCTTCGAGGCGGCCGAGCAGCGGGTTGAGGGTGGGCTTCATCGCAAGGCCCCTACTGCTGCCCGCGCAGGCGCACGGGGTTGCGCAGGACGCCCACCCCCTCGACCTCGATCTCGACCACGTCGCCCGCCTTGAACGGGCCCACGCCGGCGGGAGTTCCGGTCGAGACGACGTCGCCGGGGTCGAGCGTCATGCAGTGTGAGATGAACGAGAGCAGGCGCGGCAGCGGGAAGACCTGGTCCTTGCTGCGCCCGTCCTGCTTCACCTCGCCGTTGACCCGCGCGATCACGCGCAGGTCGCGCCAGTCGAGGCCGACGGTGACCCACGGGCCGACCGGGCAGAAAGTGTCATACCCCTTGGCGCGGGTGAACTGCACCTCGGCCCGCTGCAAGTCGCGCGCGCTGACGTCGTTGAGGCAGGTGACGGCGGCGATCGCCTGCTCGCAGGCGGCCTCGCTGGCGTCCTTGAGCGTCTTGCCGATGACGACGGCCAGCTCCGCCTCGTGGTGCACTTCCTTGCTGGCAGCCGGCAGTTCGATGTGTGCGCCGCTGCCGATCAGCGCCGAGGCCGGCTTGAGGAAGATCAGCGGCTCCTTCGGGACCTCGTTGCCCAGCTCCTTCGCGTGGGCGCCGTAGTTGCGGCCGATCAGCACGATCTTGTGGCCGATGCCCCACGGGCAGAGCGTCACGTCCTTGAGCGGCCTGGGCAGGCCGATGCGCCGGCCACCCTGCAGCAGGTGGTCGAGGCCCGAGATCTCCTGCACCTCGAGCTTCTCTAGCTCGTTGCCCTCGCCGAGGACCACACCGTCGATGATCTCGCCGTCCTGGCCGAGGTAGCGCGCGATTCGCAAGGTCATGGCCGGCGGAACCCGAGCACGTCCTGCATGTCGTAGAGACCGGGCTTCTGGCCCTGCAGCCAGCGGCCGGCGCGGACGGCGCCGCGCGCGAAGTTGTCGCGCGAGGTGGCCCGGTGGGTCAGCTCCAGCCGCTCGCCGTCGGCGATGAAGTAGACGGTGTGCTCGCCCACCACGTCGCCGCCCCGCAGCGTCTGGATGCCGATGGTGTTCTGCTGCCGCGGCCCGACGTCGCCGTGGCGCGCATAGACAAACGATTCAGGGAGCAGGCCCTGGCCCCTGGCGGCGGCCTCGGCGAGCCGGAGCGCGGTCCCGCTCGGCGCGTCCTTCTTCATCCGGTGGTGCAGCTCGACCACCTCGCACTCGTAGGCCTTGCCCAGCGCGGCCGCGCACTCGGTGACGAGCTGGAAGAGCACGTTGACGCCCACGCTCATGTTGGGCGCCATCAGGAGCGGGATCTGCGCCGCGTGCGAGGCGAGCTTGGCCTTCTCGTCGGCGGAGAAGCCCGTGGTGCCGACCACCAGGCCCACCTTGCGGGCGGCGCAGACGTCGGCGTGGTGCAGCGACGCCGCGGCGGCGGTGAAGTCGATCACCACGTCGGCGTGGGCGCGGTCGAGCGCGGCCTCCAAGGACGAGCAGATCGGCACCTCCAGCGGCCCCGCGCCGGTGAGGATGCCCGCGTCGAGCCCGATCTGCAGGCTGCCCGGGCGCTCGGTGGCGCCGGTGACGATGAGGTCGTCCTCGGCCCGCACCGCGTTCAAGATCTGCGACCCCATCCGGCCGCCCACTCCGCAGACGGCGATGCGCACTTGCCGGCTCATGCCTGCACCCCGATTCCGTAGGCCGCGAGCGCGGCGTCGATCTTCGCGGCGCTCTCGGCGGTCACCGGGCAGAGCGGCATCCGCAGCTCTCCCGACATGCGCCCCATCCGCTCCAGCATGTACTTCACCGGCATCGGGTTCGACTCGATGAACAAGGCCCTCACCAGCGGCGCGAACCGGGTCTGCACGCTGGCGGCGACCTCGCGGTTGCCGTCGACCCAGGCGTCGCAGAGCAGCGAGAGGTCGGCCGGCGCGACGTTGCCCGCCACCGAGATGACGCCGTGCCCGCCCATCGAAAGCGTGGCGAGCGCGAACATGTCGTCGCCGGCGAGGATCGCCATGGTGGGCGCCTTCTCGCGGAGCTCGGCGACCCGCGCGATGTTGCCGCTCGCCTCCTTCACGCCGACGATCCCGGGCACCTTGGCGAGGCGCGCGATGGTGTCGGGGAGCAGGTCCACTGAGGTGCGCCCGGGCACGTTGTAGAGCACCACGGGCAGCCCGCCCCCGCGCGCGACCGCCTCGAAGTGGCG
>JAYWAO010000226.1:0-15008 GCA_043782365.1 Deltaproteobacteria bacterium | reverse complement strand
GGCTCAACGACTCCAAGGCCACCAACGTCGACAGCGTCGAGAAGTCGCTCTCGGCCTTCCCCGCCGAACCGGACAGCGCCGGCCGCGTGCTGCTCCTGATGGGCGGCAAGGGGAAGGGTGCCCCTTATGCACCGCTGCGTCCGCTCTTCGCAGGCCGCATCCGCGCGCTGTTCACGCTGGGGGCTGACGGGCCGCGCATCCAAGCCGAGCTGGGCGACCTCTGCGAGTCACACCAGTGCGGCGACCTCGCGGCCGCGATGGAGAAGGCTCGCGCGCTCGCCCGGCCCGGCGACTTCGTGCTGCTCTCGCCGGCCTGCGCCAGCTACGACCAGTTCAAGCACTTCGAGGACCGCGGCGACCAGTTCAAGGCCCGGGTGGCCGGGTTCGCGCGCTCCGCCGTCTTGCCGGCAGAAGGTGCTCCGTGAGCGCCGCCACCGGCTCCGCGCGCATCGTCGCCCGCCGCGAGCGCTCGACCCTGCGGCCCGCGATGCGCTACGACCCCGTGCTGCTCGGCGTGGTGCTGCTGCTCACCGCCTTCGGAGTGGTGATGGTCTACAGCTCGTCGGCGGTGTTCGCCGCCGAGAAGCTCCACGACGGCCTCTGGTACTTCAAGCGGCAGGCGGCCGGCGCGCTGCTCGGCCTCTGCGCGCTGCTCTTCGCGCTCAAGCTCGGCTACCAGCGGCTCGAGAAGCTGGCGGTGCCGCTCTTGGTGCTCTCGGCGATCCTGCTCTTGCTCGTGCAGTTCCCCGGCCTCGGCCACGCGGCGGGCGGCGCGCGGCGCTGGCTCCGGCTCGGCCCGCTCACCTTCCAGCCGAGTGAGCTCGCCAAGATCTCGCTGGTGCTGTGGCTTTCGCGCTCGCTGGCGCGCAAGCAGGACAAGCTCGAGGAGTTCACCGCCGGCCTCCTGCCGCACCTCATCGTGCTCGGCGTCTTCGCGGGCCTCCTGATGATGGAGCCCGACTTCGGCACCACCGTGGTGCTCACCTGCTGCACCTTCGGGATGCTCTTCGTGGCGGGCGCGCGGACCAGCTGGCTCGCGGGGATGGTGCTCTCGGCGATCCCTGTCGGGGCGCTCCTCATCGTCACCTCCAAGTACCGGATGGAGCGCGTCACCGCCTTCCTCCACCCCTTCGAGAACATCGCCAGGTCCGGCTACCAGACCGTCGAGTCGCTCACCGGCTTCGGCGCGGGCGGCGCCTTCGGCGTCGGTCTTGGTGAGAGCACGCAGAAGCTCTTCTTCCTCCCAGCAGCGCACACCGACTTCATCTTGAGCATCGTCGGTGAGGAGCTGGGCTTCGCCGGCGTCGCCAGCGTGCTCCTGCTCTTCGCGGCGCTGGTGTGGCGAGGGCTGAAGGCGGCGCACGCCTCACCGGATGCGTTCGGCGCGCTCCTCGCGCTCGGCCTGACGCTCTTGTTCTCGCTCGAGGCGCTGGTCAACGCGGGCATGGCGCTCTCGCTCCTCCCCACCAAGGGGATGGCGCTGCCGTTCCTCTCCTACGGGATGAGCCAGGTGGTCACTTCGCTCTTCGCCGCCGGCATCCTGCTCTCGGTGAGCGGCGGGCACGGCGGCTTCTTGAAGCGCCCCGACGGAGGCCGCCGATGAGGCTGCTCGTCGCAGGCGGAGGCACTGGCGGTCACCTCTTCCCGGGCCTCGCGCTCGCCGAGGAGGTGAAGACGCGCCACCCGAAGAACGACGTGATGTTCGTCGGCACCACCCGCGGCCTCGAGGGGCGGGTGGTGCCCAAGGCGGGCTTCCCGCTCGAGTTCATCGACGTGGGCCCGCTCAAGGGGCAGGGCCTCTTCGGGCTGCTCAAGGGACTTTTTCGGTTACCGAAGTCGCTCTTCCAGAGCCTGCGCATCCTCGGGAAGTTCGACCCCGACGTCGTCGTCGGCGTCGGCGGCTACGCGAGCGGGCCCGTGCTGGTGGCGGCCTGGCTCAAGGGCATCCCCACCGCGATCCAGGAGCAGAACGCGCTCCCGGGGCTCACCAACAAGCTGCTCGGGAAGATCGTCAAGGCCTGCTTCATCTGCTTCGAGGAGGCGCGGCCGGCGTTCCCGGCCAGGACGGTGCACCTGCTCGGCAACCCCATCCGCGGGGCGTTCCTCGAGATCTACCTGCACGAGAAGCAGCCCGACGAGCGGCTGTCGATCCTGGTGACGGGCGGCTCGCAGGGCGCGCACGGGCTCAACCTGCCGGTGGCCGAGGCCATCGAGCAGCTCGCGCCCGAGCTGGGCAAGCGGCTCAAGGTGGTCCACCAGACGGGCGAGAAGGACGCCGCCGCCATCGCCGAGCGCTATGCCAGGCTCGCAGGCACTGGCGCAGAGCTGGAGGCGCGGCCCTTCCTAGACGAGATGGCGAAGGCCTACGGCGCCGCCGACCTGCTCGTCTGCCGGGCGGGTGCGACGACGATCGCGGAGCTGACGGTGTGCAAGAAGCCCGCGATCCTGGTGCCGTTCCCGTTCGCGGCCGACGATCACCAGACCGTCAACGCACGCGCAATGGGGGCGGCCGGCGCGGCCATTTTGATCGCCGAGCGCGACCTGACGGGCCAGGGGCTCGCCAAGGAGCTGCGCGGTCTCGACCGCGACCGCGACCGGCTCAAGAAGATGGGGCGGCAGAGCGGGCTGCTCGGCAGGCCTGAGGCGGCTCGCGAGATCGCCGACGTCTGCGTCTCCCTCTGCGGTGACCGGCTGATCCGCGAAGGGCGCCACCTGCCCGGGAAGCCCAAGCCGTGAACCACCTCGCCGCGCATCCCTGCCCCGCAAGAGCGGGACGCTTCGCGACCCCGCCAGCAACCGGACGACCGGGCGCGCTCCGCCGGACGATCCAGTAAAAGGACGACACTGAAACTGAGCTATTGATTATCCGAGATCGAATCGAGTACATTCCCGCGAGTTGACGTAAGCCCCAGATCCGGGGGAGGTCGCCGTGTTCCGTAACCGCCAGGTCAAGGTCCACTTCGTGGGCATCGGTGGGATCGGCATGAGCGGCATCGCCGAGCTCCTGCTGAACCTCGGCTACCGCGTCTCGGGCTCCGATCTAAAGGAGAGCGACGTCACCCGCCGGCTCGCCGGACTGGGCGGCGAGATCTCGATCGGCCACAGCGAAGGGAACGTCGCGCAGGACGTCGACGTGGTGGTGACGTCGTCGGCCGTGCGCCGGGGCACCAACCCCGAGGCGCTGGCCGCGCGCGCCCGCGGCATCCCGGTGATCCCCCGCGCGGAGATGCTGGCCGAGCTGATGCGCCTGAAGGAGGGCGTGGCGATCGCCGGCTCGCACGGCAAGACCACCACGACTTCACTGATCGCCACCGTCGTCGCGCACGCCGGGCTCGACCCGACGGCGGTCGTCGGGGGCAAGCTCAACGCGTTCGGCAGCAACGCGCGGCTGGGCACGGGCCAGCTGATGGTGGTGGAGGCCGACGAGTCGGACGGCTCGTTCCTGCGCCTCTCGCCCACCGTGGCCGTCATCACCAACGTCGACCCCGAGCACCTCGACCACTACGGCACCGTCGAGGCGCTGCAGCAGGCGTTCGTCGACTTCGCCGACCGCGTGCCGTTCTATGGCCTGGTCGTCCTCTGCCTCGATCACCCGGTGGTGCAGCACCTCATCCCGCGGCTCTCGAAGCGGCACGTCACCTACGGGCTCTCGCCGCAGGCCGACTGGCGCGCGGAGGACGTCAAGCTCGGGCCGTTCTCGGCGGGCTTCGAGGTGCTCAAGCGCGGGCAGCGGCTCGGCCGCGTCGAGCTGAAGATGGTGGGCGCGCACAACGTGCTCAACGCCCTCGCCACCTGCGCGGTGGCCGACGAGTTGGGGATCGACTTCGCCCTCACCCGCGAGGCGCTCGGGCTCTTCGCCGGCGTCCAGCGTCGCTTCACCGTGCGCGGCGAGGCGGGCGGCGTCACCGGGGTGGACGACTACGGCCCCCACCCGGCCGAGATCCGCGCCACGCTGGCGGGCGCGCGCGCGTCGTTCCCGCACCAACGGATCGTCGCCGTCTTCCAGCCGCACCGCTACACGCGCACCCGCGACCTGCTCGGCGACTTCGCCACCTGCTTCCACGACGCCGAGGTGCTCTTCCTCACCGAGATCTACCCGGCGGGCGAGGAGCCGATCCACGGCACCAGCGGGCAGCGCCTGCTCGAGGCCGTGCAGGCTTGCGGCCACCGCGACGCGAGCTTCTGCGGCGACCGCCACGCGCTCGCGCAGGCCGTCCACGCCCGGCTGCGGCCCGGCGATCTGGTGCTGACGCTCGGCGCAGGCGACATCACCCACCTCGGCGAGGAGCTTCTGGCGCTGCTCGGGCCCGCCACGCACGTCGCACCCGGAGCCCGCGGATGACCGACCCCGTTTCTTTGGCCGATCAGCTCCGCCGCGTCGCCGTCGGCGAGGTCGTCGAAGGTTTCCCGCTCGCGCCCAAGACCTCGATGCGGGTCGGCGGCAGCGCGCGCTTCCTGGTGCGCCCGCGCGACCGGCAAGCGCTGGTCGCCTGCCTCGGCGTGCTCAGCGACGCAGGGCTCGGCTGGATGACCCTCGGCGCTGGCTCGGACACCATCGTCGGCGACGGCGGCATCGACGGCGCGGTGCTCCGCCTCGGCCCCGACTTCTGCGCCGACGAGGTCGAGGAGTTCGGCGACTCGGTCTCGCTCACCATGGGCGCAGGCGCGGGCACCGCGCGCTTCGTGACGCTGGCGAGAGAGCTGAACGGCGTCGGCGTCGCCTCCTGGGCCGCGGGCATCCCTGGAACGATCGGCGGCATGGTCGCGCTCAACGCGGGCACTCCCGCGGGCTCGATGAGCGACCACCTCGAAGCGGTCGAGGTCGCCACGCCCGGCGGCACCTTCTGGCTGGGGGCCGACAAGCTCAAGCTCGGTTATCGAAGCTGCCAGCTCCCGGCGGGCGCGGTGCTCACCCGCGCGCGCTGCCGGGTGCGCCGCGGCTCCGACGCGGAGCGGGCCGCCGAGCAGCGCGCGGTGCGCATCGACCTCGACAAGCGCAAGGCGACGCAGCCGCTGACGCTGCCCAACTCGGGCTCGGTGTTCGTCAACCCGCCGGGCAACTTCGCCGGCCGGCTCATCGAGGCGGCCGGCATGAAGGGCGCACGGCGCGGGAACGCGCAGATCAGCCCCAAGCACGCCAACTTCATCGTCAACCTCGGCGAGGCCACGGCCGCAGACGTGGTCGAGCTGATCGCCACCGTGCAGAAGTCGGTGGTCAACGCCACCGGCATCACGCTGCGCCCCGAGGTGAAGCTCGCGGGGACGTTTGCGCCGCCGCTCCCCGCGGAGCTCCTGCACCTGAACCTGCTGCCGGTCCGGCTCGGCCGCGACTGGAAGCCCGGCGAGGCGAGCGCATGAGCCCCGCGCCCGCCCACGCGCAGTTCCGCCCCGAGAAAGGCGCGACGATCCGCCGCGCCGACGCCCTCGCGGGCGATTGGCGCGCGCGGGCAGCCGTGGTCGGCCTCGCGGTCCTGCGCACGGTGCTGGCGATGGCGGTCTCAGCCGCGCTCTGCCTTGGCGCCCTGCGCGCCTGGGAGTGGGCGCGCACCTCGCCGCTCTTCGCGGTGCGCAGCATCTCGGTGCGCGGCGCGGTCTACGCGAAGCCCGGCGAGCTCGTCACGCGCAGCGGGCTGGGCGTGGGGCAGAACCTCTTCCGGGTAGACCTCGCGGCCGCCGCGCGGGGCGTGGAGGCGAGCCCGTGGGTCACCTCCGCGTCGGTCTCCCGCCGCTTCCCGATGGCGGTCGAGATCGAGGTCACCGAGCACGCGCCCGCCGCCAAGGTGGTGCTCGGCAGCTCGTACCTCGTCGACACGCACGGCGCCGTCTTCAAGAAGGTGGCCGAGGAGGACGGCGCGCTCGACCTGCCGCTCGTCACCGGCATCGCCCGCAGCCAGTGGGACGAGCAGCGCGCCGTCGCGCAGCAGCGCATCCTCGTCGCCATCGGCTTCGCGGAGGCGTGGCGCGAGGAGGGGCTCAAGGCCGAGCAGCTGCAGGAGATCCAGCTCGACGAGGCCGGCGCCATCACCGCGCTTGCCCAGGACAACAGCAAGGCCGAGCAGGAGCTGCGCGTCGGTGACGGACCCTTCGGACCCAAGCTGCGCAAGCTCTCCCGCATCCGCGAAGCGCTCGCGCGCCGCCGAGAGCAGGCCAGCCGCATCGACCTCGACAACCGCGCCCGTCCCGACACCGTCGCGGCGACGCTCGTCACACCCATCATCACTTCGGACAAGGCGACGCCGCACGGCTCCGTCCGGTCCCAGGCAGGGGAGTAGCCAATGGCGCAGAAGAAGGGCGAGCTGATCGTCGGTCTCGACATCGGCACCACCAAGATCTGCTGCATCGTCGGCGAGCTCACCCCCGACGGGATCGACGTCGTCGGCATCGGCACGCAGCCGTCGCGCGGCCTGCGCAAGGGGGTCGTCATCAACATCGACGCCACCGTCGCCTCGATCCGCCGCGCCGTCGAGGAGGCGGAGCTGATGGCCGGCTGCGAGATCTCCTCGGTCTACGCGGGCATCGCCGGCGGGCACATCCGCGGCTTCAACTCGCAGGGCGTGGTCGCCATCAAGGACAAGGAGGTCCGCCAGTCGGACATCGACCGCGTGCTCGACGCGGCCCGGGCCATCAACATTCCGCAGGACCGCGAGATCCTCCACGTGCTCCCGCAGGAGTACCTGATCGACGACCAGGACGGCATCCGCGAACCGCTCGGCATGAGCGGCGTGCGGCTCGAGGCCAAGGTCCACGTCGTCACCGCCGCGGTGTCGAGCGCGCAGAACATCATCAAGTGCTGCGCGAAGACCGGGCTCACCGTCTCGGACATCGTGCTCGAGCCGCTCGCGTCGGCAGAGGCGGTGCTCGCCGAGGAGGAGAAGGAGCTGGGCGTCGCGCTCGTCGACATCGGCGGCGGGACGACCGACGTCGCCATCTTCTCCAACGGCGCCATCCAGCACACCAGCGTCATCCCGCTCGGCGGCAACCACCTCACCAACGACATCGCGGTGGGGCTGCGCACGCCGATGCAGGAGGCCGAGCGGATCAAGATGCGCCACGGCTCCTGCCAGAGCGCGATGCTCGACCGCGACGAGACCATCGAGGTGCCGAGCGTGGGCGGCCGGGTGCCCCGCGTGCTCTCGCGCCGCATCCTCTGCGAGATCATCGAGCCGCGGGTGGAAGAGCTCTTCGCGCTGGTCCGCCACGAGATCCACAAGGCTGGCCAGGAGGAGCTGCTCGCCTCGGGCGTGGTGCTCACCGGCGGCCAGGCGCTGCTGCACGGCATGCCGGAGCTCGCCGAGGAGGTCCTCGGGCTCCCCGTGCGCCGCGGCTACCCGCGCGGGGTGGGCGGGCTCACCGATGTCGTCAAGAGCCCGCAGCAGGCCACCGCGGTGGGCCTGCTCCACTACGGCGCCCGGATGCAGCTCCAGGGCCGCCGCCAGGGCATGCGCCTGGGCGACTCGAACGTCCGCGAGCGGTTCATCGGCTGGTTCAAGGAGCTGTTCTAGGCCGAGGCTCGAGAACTCTTTTTTTAGTTACCGAACGTTTGAGAACTCTTTGCAAACCTTGCCGCCAGGCGCGGCAGACCAGAAGAAGGGAGAGCGCAGATGGAGCAGGATCCGCAGGACACGGGTGAGACGCCGGACGAGCTTTCGATCACCGATCTCGGCGCCAAGATCAAGGTCGTCGGCGTCGGCGGCGGAGGCGGGAACGCGCTCAACACGATGATCCTCTCCGGCCTCACCGGAGTGGACTTCATCGCCGCCAACACCGACTGCCAGGCGCTGCAGCACAACCGGGGCACGGTGAAGATCCAGCTCGGCGCCCAGGTCACCAAGGGCCTCGGCGCGGGCGCCAACCCCGAGATGGGGCGGCAGGCGGCGCAGGAGGACCGCGACGCCATCGCCCGCGCGCTCGAGGGGGCCGACATGGTCTTCGTCACCGCCGGCATGGGCGGCGGCACGGGCACGGGGGCGGCGCCGGTGATCGCGGAGATCGCCCGGTCGATGGGCGCGCTGACGGTCGGCGTCGTCACCAAGCCGTTCCAGTTCGAGGGCAAGCGCCGGCTCAAGCAGGCCGAGGCGGGCATCGCCGAGCTGAAGAACGCGGTGGACACGCTCATCACCATCCCGAACCAGCGGCTGCTCGCCGTCGCGGACGAGCGCACGACCATGCTGGAGACGTTCAAGAAGGCCGACGAGGTGCTGCTCAACGCGGTCCGGGGCATCTCGGACCTCATCACCATCAGCGGCTTGATCAACGTCGACTTCGCCGACGTGCGGACGATCATGACCAACATGGGCGTCGCGCTGATGGGCACCGGCTCCGCGCAGGGCGACGGCCGCGCGCTCCTGGCAGCGCGGCAGGCGGTCGAGAGCCCGCTGCTCGAGGACGTGGCCATCGACGGCGCCACCGGCATCCTCATCAACATCACCGGCGGCTCGGAGATGACGCTCTTCGAGGTCAACCAGGCCTGCACGCTGATCCAGGAGGCGGCGCACGAGGACGCCAACATCATCTTCGGCTCGGTGATCGACGACACCATGGGCGACACGCTGAAGATCACCGTCATCGCCACGGGCTTCGCCGGCCGCGACTCGCGCCGCATCGGCAGCACCAGCGAGCACGTCCGCCCGCCCACGCAGCGCGCGCTCGGCCTCGGCCTCGGCCAGGACCATGGCCAGGGACATGGCGGCCAGACCCAGCACCGGCCGCAGAGCTACCAGCGCCTCGAGGCCCGCGAGCCGCGCGAGCTGGAGGTGCGCGTCTCGCCGCAGTCGGTGCGCACGCCGGAGATGCGGGTGACGCCGGCGCCGCACGGCCTGCCGATCGCGCCGCTCACCCGGGTGACGCCGGCGCCGCAGACGGCCACGAGCGGGACCAGCAGGCCGGTGCGGCATCTCTCGATGGAGGAGCTGCGGAAGATGACCGGGATCGACGAGGACGAGCTCGACATCCCCACCTTCCTGCGGCACGGGGAGTAGGGGATTTGATTAGGTAGCTGATTCGATAACGCTGGGGTCCCTCCCGGCGGCAGCAAGGCAAGGGGCCCGCTTGGGGGCCCTTTGCTTTTGGTGGAGCTGTCGGCCCCCTGCTACTGCAGGTCGCAGACATCCTTGGGGTCGGAGTGGAAGAGCACCTGCAGCGCGGCGGCACGCGGATAGGACTCTCCGGGCTTCTCACAGACCTTCTCGCTGACGCTCTCGCCGGGCCCGATATAGAGATACGCAACCTTGCCCGGCTTGATCGTGCACTTCACCTCGTGCGCGAGGTCATTCCAGACATGGCAGATCTCCATCTCGCGGCGGTAGGTCGGGCTATTCACGGTGTGCTCCAGACTCCAAGAGCGGCCCGTCTTGCCAGCGCCGCCCGGCGTCTTGCCCGAGTCGTGCCGTCGATAGAGCACCGTCCCCGGGGTCGCCTTGAAGGTCTGGGCGCAGCGGAGTTTGCCCTTGCCCTCTCCGGGCTCCACGTACTTCTCCCGATCCGCCGCCGTGGTGCCGAGCTCCTTCCAGGAGGCCGCCTTCAGGCCCTTGTGCTTGGAGAGGTCGACCTTGAAGTTGCAGCCCAGCTTCGTGTCCGAGGCCCCCGCCTTCTTTAGCGTGGTGGCGCTCTTCGGGTCGGCTTTCGGGCCACCCTTCGCTGCTGCCGCGCCGGAGAGCAGCAGACACAGGCCAAGTACCGGCACCCATCGAGAAGTCATCATTGTTTGTGGCCCCCCGTTCAGTTGATCTCGACGGCGGGGTCGTTGCCCACCGCCCACGTTTGCGCCGCGCCGTCCTGCGGGCCAGTGATCGTCACCATCGCTCCGTCGTCGCATTGGTACTCGCGTCCGAACGCCTCCACGCGCGAGGCCCGCTGGATCACCAGCCGGTCTTCTGTAGTGTCGATGCCTTTGGCGTCCTTGACGCGCACGAGGTAGTCGCCCTCGAGGCCGACCGTCGCCTGCCAGCGCAGCTCGAGCCACGGACCGTCCCGCGCCACCGACCGCAGCACGAAGCGGTTGTCGCCCGGTCGCACGGGAGCGCTACCGAAGAAGTAGAGGGAGTCCGCCGAGCGGCCCCCGATGGAATCGACTGGCGCGCCCTTGTCGACCGGCCCGCCTCCCTTGCCCTTGGACTTCTGCTTCGACATTGGATCCTCCCCACGAGGAGGGGAGCATAGCGCAATCCAGAGGGGCAAAGCGCCGAGCTGTGGGCTTCTGAGCCGGGCGCATCAAGCTCCTCCAGTTGAGACATCCAGTTGAGACATCCAGTTGAGACCCTCTCGCCACCCTCGAAGGGTCATGCTAGAGCGGGCGCCATGGCGAATGGCAAAGTCTACAATCCGGATGGCTACGACAAGCACAAGGAGCCGAAGGGCTGGGGCTCCCTGTGCCCGCCAGGGGTCAGCTTGACCGACGCGCAAAACTTGCTCGAATCAGGGGTGCGTGTTGCCGACGAGATCTACATGCCGACACGTTGGTGACCCTGTGCGTCGACATGCGCGGCGAGGGCAAGGCGGCGCTCGACCAGCATCGGGTGGCTGTCCGGAGTCCGACGTCACCTGCTAGCGCGACGGCGGAGGGGTACGAGCGCGCGATGGCGTTCCGGGAGCGGCTCGGGATTGCACCGCAGATGGAACTCCGCGGGGAGTGCGACCTTGAAGAAGTCCTCTTGCCGCGACTGGGGATCGTGCTGCGCGAGCTCACCCTCCAGGATCCCAGGGTAGAGGCGCTTTGCATCGCGGGCGGTGGATACCGACCCGCGATAGCGATCAATATCGCCGGGAAGTTTTCCAACACGTCCTGGGGGCGGCGGATGAGCGTGGCTCACGAGCTTTGCCACCTCCTGCAAGATGGCGATGCCGCAGGGCGCACTGGCATTGTGTCAAATCCTTGGGCGCCACCGTTGATCGAGCGGCGGGCGAATGCGTTCGCGGTGATGTTGCTGGCGCCGGAGGAGGCACTGAAGGAACTGCTGTCGGCGGATGCGAGGAGGTGGAGTCGGCACGATCTCGATCGCGATGGAGCGGCTCGGGATCGGGGCGACGACGCTGCTTTGGCACTTGAAGAACCTGCGGTGGATCTCGGCCGCGGAGCGGATGCAGTGGATGGGGCAGTTGACTTGGAGGAGGTAGGAGTTGCCACAGCCCCGCCGCAGGTGGGGCGGCGGTACTTCTAGCGCCGGGCATGCCCGGCGCTCCTGGTTGGGAGTGGCCAGCCGTCCCTCGTGCCCGATGAAAATGAGGGAGACCTCAGGGTCAGCCCACGCCGGACATAGATCGCGACAATTGCAGTGACAGCTAGCAGCGGCTAGCAGGCTCGCAATGGACGTTCGCATTAAGTGCGGAGTGTCGCGTTCGAACTCGCTTCAGGGCCAAGCGGACCCCGAGGGCTCGGCTTCCAAGTAGACAGCGGAACGAACGACTTGATGCGACTGATGAGAATTGCGCCGCAGCCCCAGCCTTGAACCCGCCCCGTTCAACAGCCCCGACTCACGCGGGCAGGTAATACTCTTGACTGCGGCCGCCGTCCGCGAGTAGCGGCAACTTACTCGCGCCCGCGCCCGCTCAAGAACTCCCCCGTCCGCGCCGTCAGCTGGGTGGTCCGCACCAGCTGCAGATCGAGCAGCCGGAACACCTCATCCAGCTCCCGGTCCCGCTTCTCCCCCGACGCGCCCGCCTCATCCAGCCGCGCGATCTGGTCCACCAGCTTGAGCAGTCCCTGGTGCGCCCCGAGCAGCTCGCGGCCGTTGCGGCTGCCGGTCTGCGTGAAGAGCAGCCCGCTGCCGAACAGCCGCGTGATCGCCGCCCGGTTCTCCTCGAGCACCGCGCGTACGCGCCGCTCGGCGAGGTTGCGCCGGTGCTGCTGGCGCACCACGCCCAGGTCCACCACAGCGGCGGCCACGCGCTGGGGCTTCTTCGCAGGGCCGTTCGGGATGCGCTTGGGCTTGGTCATGGCCACCACGCGGAAAGAGGGTTGAGAGACAGTAGATCCAGAAAAGAACAGCGGTCAACGAACCGAGGCCATTCATCTTCGGCCGGGCCCTCTTGACGTTTCTTGCGAACGGGTGCAGGGACGCATGCCCCGCAGGCGCATCCCGAGCCCCGCGGACCTGTCTTCCGGAGGTATCGATCGTGTTCAAGAAGCTGCTGATCGCCAACCGCGGCGAGATCGCCTGCCGCGTCGCCCGCACCGCCCGCGCCCTCGGCGTGCAGACCGTCGCGGTGCACTCGGATGCCGACGTGAAGTCGCTCCACGTCGAGAGCTGCGACGAGTCCGTGCGCCTCGGCCCGGCCCCGGCGCGCGAGAGCTACCTCGACGGCGAAAAAGTAATCGCCTCCGCCAAGGCCACGGGCGCCGAGGCGATCCACCCGGGCTACGGCTTCCTCTCCGAGCAGGCCGACTTCGCGCAGGCCTGCGCCGACGCCGGTATTACATTTGTCGGCCCGCCGCCCGCGGCGATGCGCGCGCTCAAGGACAAATCGCAGGCCCGCGCGGTGATGCGCGACGCGGGCGTGCCCGTCGTCCCGGGCTCGCAAGGCCACGTCGAGGGCGCTGAGGCAGCGCGCGCGGCGGCGGCCGAGGTCGGCTACCCGCTGATGGTGAAGGCGGCGGCGGGCGGCGGCGGCATCGGCATGCAGGTCGCCAAGGACGAGGCGGAGCTGTTCAAGGCGCTGCGCTCGTGCAGCGACCGCGCGAAGGCGTCGTTCGGCAAGGAGAGCGTCTACCTCGAGCGGTACTTCCCGGCCCCGCGCCACGTGGAAGTGCAGCTGATGGGCGACGGCGCGAACACCTGGGCGGTCGGCGCGCGCGAATGCTCGATCCAGCGGCGCCACCAGAAGGTGCTCGAGGAGGGTCCGGCCACCGCGTTCTTCCTACCCGGCCCGCGGCCCGAGCTGCTCGCGAGGCTGCTCGAGGCCGGCGTACGCGCGGCCAAGGCGGTGGGCTACGCCAACGCGGGCACCGCCGAGTTCCTCCTCGTGGGCGACGAGTTCTTCTTCATCGAGCTCAACGCGCGCCTCCAGGTCGAGCACCCTGTCACCGAGCTGACGTGCGGCCTCGATCTCGTCGAGCTGCAGCTGCGCGTGGCCGCCGGCGAGCAGCTCGCGCTCACGGCCGCGCAGCTCGAGCCCAAGGGCTGGGCCATCGAGGCGCGCGTCAACGCCGAGGACCCGGTGAAGTTCTTCCCCTCACCCGGCACCATCACCAAGTTCGCGCCTCCCGTGCCGGCCGACGGGGAGCTGCACGACGGCATCCGCGTCGACGCGGGCTACCGCACGGGCGACACCGTCACGCCCCACTACGACTCGCTGCTCGCAAAGTTGATCGTCCACGCGGCCACGCGCGAGGCCGCGATCGCGCGGATGCAGCAGGCGGTGGCGGGCTTCGTCGTCGAGGGCGTGAAGACCAACCTGCCGCTCCACGCGCGCATCCTCGCCTCGCCCGGGTTCGCGGCGGGAGCGCTCGACACGCACTTCCTCGCCAGGCTGTAGCGAGCGCGACGCGTTCAAACGCAGAAACGCAGCAGTGCGCAGTGGTGCGCAGCTGCTAATAGCCCGCCCCTCTTCTCCAGCGTCGGAGCCTCCGTGGCCCCCCCCATTCTCTCGCCCATCAGCTCCGCGCCCGATCCCTGCCTCCGCGAGATCAATCTGTGGCTCTCGAACGCCCACCGCTCGATGCGCGAGGAAGGTGAGGCGCTCGGCTGGCGGGGCGTGCGGATGGCGGGCGTCCCGTCGGGGGTCGTCGCCCAGGTCGATCAGTTCCAGCCCCACTTGCACGCCGAGTCCGGCCAGATCAAGGGCTCCTGCGGCTGCCGCAACGGACAGGCGGGCCAGAAGTGCGCCCACCAGTGCGCGCTCGCGAGCGTGCTCCGGCGCGTGTGGATCGATCGACCCGACGACCTTGCCGGGCTTTCGCTCCGCCGTGCCATCGTGCCGCCCAGCCCCGAGGAGACCTTGCGGCTCCTCGGGACGCTCTTGTCGAAGACGACTCCCGAGCGAGGGCGCAAGGGCACCGCCGAGGTGTTGTGGATCGTCCGCAACGCCAACAGCGCGATTGCCATCGACCTCCACATCCGCGACCGGCTCGTGAGCGGCCTCTGGGGCAAGGTCAAGGCGCCCAATCGCAACGAGGTGCTCGCGCTCCTCAACGGCAGCGGACAGGCCCAGGACCGCGCCCTCGGTGCCCTGGTCGAGGAGGAGGTCGCCGAACTCAGGCGAGATCTCTACCGCCATTCTTCCTCCTCGCCAGGGGAGGCGCTCGGCCAGCTCCCGGTAGGGGTCGTCCTCGGCGAGCTCGTCGGGCACCCGGCGGTCTTCTTCCAAGACGTCGAGCGGCGGCTCGAGGTCGTCTCGGGCGAGCCGGCCCTCCGGGTGCAACGCGAGGGCGATGAGTGGGCGGTGGAGGCGAGCCTGACTGGCACGTTCGGTGCCGGCCGGCAGTGGCCCCACCATGCTGACGGCGGACGGGTCGCGACGCTCGACCCCGAGCAGCTCCGGCTCACCGTGGCGCGCGCCAGCGAGGCGACCATCACCACGCTCACCAGCATCGCCCTGCAGCGGATGCGGGTGCCGCTCGCCTACGGTCCAGCGCTCGCCGACGGGCTCGACGGCGTGGGCACCAACGTGAAGTTGCTCCTGCCGCCCGAGCTGCTCGGCCGCGACGTCCCCGCGGATCCGCGGGTGCGGGTCGTCTTCGACGCGCCTCCACCTGACGCGGTCGTCATGTTGCGCGTCCAGCCCTTCGCGGGAGGCGCCATGTTCGTGCCGGGGATGGGGCCCGAGATCATCCGCGGGACTGTCGCTGGCGAGCGGGTCGCGGCGCGGCGCGATCTGCCGGCCGAGGTGCTCGCGGCGGCCCGGCTCGGCGGCCTCCTCGCGCTCGCGACGGCGGCCTCCGAGGACGGCGAGCCGCTCGATCTCGACCGCGCGCTCGAGCTGCTCGAATCGCTCGATGGTCCAGAGCACCAGGGCCTGCCGGTCGACTGGCCCGCCCAGGCCGTGCGGGTGCTGACGGCATCGAAGGTCACCCA
>JAYWAO010000225.1:0-5491 GCA_043782365.1 Deltaproteobacteria bacterium | reverse complement strand
CGGCTCGCAGCCCGGAAGGGCGGCTGTCCTTCTAGCCCCGGCATTTGCCGGGGCTCCGGATTCGGGTGCCTCGACCCCGTTAAGTGAGCGGCATTGAGTCTAGAGCGCCGAACGGCTTGTCTCTGTCGCAGACCGGCCCACGCCCGGTTATCGAAAGCTACTAAATCTTGCTAGCCCATGCCCAGCGCGGCTCGCAGCGCGGCAGGCTGGTTGGTGATCAGGCCGGTGACGCCGCGCTCCCACAGCGCGCGGGCCTGCGCCGGGTCGTCCACCGTCCAGCTGGTGAGCCGGTAGCCCCGCGCGCGCCAGCGGGAGACCGCGGCCGGCGTGGCGAGCGCCGCCTCGGGGTGGAGCGCGGCGGCGTCGAGGAGGGGCGCGGCGGCAGCCGAGCGCAGGAGCCAAGGCGCTCCTGCCTCGAAGAGGAGCGCCCGCTCGACCTCGGGCGCCAGGGCGCGGGCCCGGCGCAGGCAGAGCGGGTTGAACGAGGAGAAGAGGACGCGGCCCTCGGCGCGGGCCTCACGCACGCAGGCGACGGCGCGGGCGGTGAGGCCGTCGTCGGCGAGCGAATCGCACTTGAGCTCGATGTTGACGAGCAGGTCCGGCACCGCCTCGAGCACCTCGGAGAGCAGCGGGATCCGCTCGCCAGAAAACCGGGCGCCCTTGAACGCGCCGGCGTCGAGCGTGCGCAGCCGCTGCCAGGCGGTCTCGGTGACGAGCCCTACCGCGCCCGTGGTGCGGCCCAGCGTGGAGTCGTGCAAGACGACCACCTCGCCCGAGCCGCAGAGCTGCGCGTCGAGCTCCACGCCGTCGGCCCGCTGCTCCGCCGCCAGCTTGAAGGCGGCGAGCGTGTTCTCGGGCGCGTCGCGAGAGGCGCCGCGGTGGGCCCAGAGGAGCGGCCGACCCGCGGCCTCGAACGGGGAGCGGGTCTGCGGCGGCTTTGCGTTCGTGGAGGTCGGCATCGATCGTGGTTCCATGTTACCAACCAGTGCAGGAGGGCGCGTTGATCAACCTCGGTCCTGGCGACTTCGTGCTCATCGGCCTCGCGCTGCTCTTGGTGTTTGGCGCGGGTCGGCTGCCGGCGATCGGCGACTTCATCGGCCGCGCGCTGCGGGGCTCCTCGAAAGACGGGCCACCCAAGGCTTGAGGCCCTCGCCACGGCGTCACCGCGGCAGACCCGCGGCGGCGCGCAGCAAGGCCTCCGTCTCCGCCACCAAGCGGGCCTCTTCCTCCGGGTCGAGCGGGGCCTCTTCTGCTGGCTGCGGGGCCTCTGCTGAAGGGGCCTGCGGCGCGAGCTGGAGCGCCTCCTCGGGCTTGCCGAGCCGCTGCGCGAGGAGCCTGCGGGCCTGCCCGCGGACCTCGGCGGCGAGGTGGCTGTCCGCCATCACCTCGCGCAGGTCCGGCGCGGTGAGCAGGGCCAGCGCGGCCACGCCGAGCGTCGGGGGCGAGTAGGGGTTGAGCGCGAGCGCGCGGCGCACGCGGCGGTTCTGGCCCCAACGGCGCGAGCGGAAGATCTCCTCCAACGCCGCGGCCCGCGCCGGCCTGCGCGAGGCGGCCACCAACACCTCGCGCTCGGTGAGCCGCGGGTTGAGCAGGAGGTTGCGCAGCACCGACGCATCTTGATCGGTGGCGAGCCGCGCCAGCAGGTCGCGGTCCTGGGCGCGCGCGAGCTGCTTGCGCATCCCGAGGGTGCGGGCGCGCATCTCGCGGTCCACCCACTGCTCGCGGTCGTGATCGAACGACCGGGTCGCCGCAGCGGCGCTCACCAGCGCCAGCACCTGCGGCGCGTTCGCCTCCTCGGCGGCCGCCCGCAGCGCGGCTCGGTCGTCCTCGTCCAGCTCGGCCCGCAGCGCGCGCAGGACGCCTTCGAGGGCAGAGGCCGCCGGGGTGCTCCGCTCGCCGGCAGCGCGGAGCAGGTCCACCAGCAGGACGACGGCGACGACTGGCTCGAGCGACCGCAGCGCCTCGGCGGCCCGCCGGGAGCGCAGGTCGAGGTCCTCGAGCGCGGAGAGCTGCCGGGCGAGCTGCTGCGCGTCCATCGCGGCAGGATAGCAGTCAATCGGCCGGCCTCCGAGCGCGGCCAGCGCGGCCCTACGGCAGCGTGGGGTCTGCTGCCTTGGCGGCCTCCGCCGAAGCGGGCGCGGCAGCGGGGGCAGGCGCGGGCGCTGCGGGTGCGGCTGCAGGCGCGGCGGCGGGCCCCGAGCTGGAGCCCTGTGCCTTGCGTGCCACCTTGGCCGCTCTATCTCCAGGGGCGGGCGCTGCTCTTGCTGGCACGTCCGCGGGAGCTGAGGCTGCCTTGACCGGGTCGCCCGCCTTCTCGGCAGGCCTGGCGGGCGCGGCCATCGCGGGCGCCTCGGCCTTGGGCGCGGCCGGCGCGGCGGCGGCCTTGTCAGCAGGTGCCGCAGGCGAAGGAGCCCGCTCGGCAGGCTTGGGGTCTGCCTCGGCCTTGGCTGGCCTGGTGGGCGCGGACCAGGCGTCGATCGACTCGAGCCGCACGTGGAGCTTGTGCCGCTGCAGGTCGGCCGGCGGGTCGGCAATCACCGCGAAGAACGGCAGGCTGCCGCCCGGCGGGATGCGCCGCTCAGCGTCGTTGCGCGTGAGCAGCCTGGTGAGCTTGTCGAACTCCACCGCCGAGCGCAGCCCGAAGACGTCTTCGGCCGAGGGCTCGGTGCCCGCCAGCGCCTCGGAGCGCGACTCGACGCCGGTCTCGGTGACCAGCTCGGCGACCACCCGGACCGGCCCGCGGACCTTCTTGCCCCGGTTCTCCACGCGCCCGCGCACGAAGAAGACGGGCTTGCCGCTCGCGGTGTCGTAGAGGCCGCTGACCACCTTGGTGGCGACGATGTCGCTGCGGTTGACGAACGGGTTCCAGGTGCTGTCGCCCTCGGAGATGGCGGCGAAGAGCACCAGCAGGAGCGCCATCGACGCCCCCACCAACCCCGTCAGCGCCGACGAGACCAGCTCGCGCCGCGAGGAGGGCGGCGGGATCTCGACGGGCGTCGGCTGCGGCGGAGCAGGCTCCTTCTTGGGCTTCTGCCGGTCGCCGAGCTTGTCGGCGGAGAGCTCATCGGCCCCCTCGCGCGACTCGCCCGCGCCGAGGTCGACGCCCTCGAAGGGATCCTTCAGCTGCGTCTTGAACACGCCCAGCTTCACCGGCGTGTGGAGCGGGCCGTCGTCGAGCGGGGGCGGAGGAGGCGGCCCCTCGTCGGCCACTGGCGGCGGAGGCGGCAGCGGGCGTCCGCTCTCCTGCTGGGGCGGCGGCGGCCGGACCGGCGGCGGAGCGGTGCGGGGCGGCGGCGGAGCGGTGCGGGTTGGCGGCGGCGGGCGCACCGGCGCTCTGGGCCCGGGCTCGGGCGGCGCGAGCGGACGGGCGCCTGCCGAGTCGCCGCCGAGGTCGACGTCGAAGTCGTCCGCCGAGAGCGCCGGCGGGCGCGGCGGCTGCGCGGGCGGCTGCAGTGCGGTGCGGGGCGGCAGCGTGGCTGGCCGTGCGATCGACCCGGGAGGTCGTGCCCCCGGCGAACGCCCCGTCGGCGGCCGTGCAGCGGGCTGCAGGTTGTTCTGTGAAGAGAGCGGCGAGCCCGGGAGCGCCGCTGCGTCGCCGGTCAGCTCGGCCATGCCGAAGAGGTCGTCCGCCTGCAGGCGGGGCTTGCTGCTCGCGGGCAGGGGCACCGGGCCGGGCTGGCGCGCCGCGATGCCCGGCGGCTTGCCGGAGAGGCCAGGCGGACGGGCTTGCGGTGGCAGCGACGCGCCCTGGGGCGGGACCTTGCGCGGCGCGGCACCCGGAGCTGCTCCGGGCTGCGCCGGGGGCCGGGACAGCGCGGGCTTGGCGAGGAGCCCAGCGAGCAGCGCGGGGTCGAGCGCCTGCATCTCCTGGGTGGTGCCGGTGACTCCCTCGGTCGCCGGCTTGAGGTCACCGCCCTTCTTGACCTGGAAGACGTTCTTGCAGGACGTGCAGCGCACGCGCACGCCGCGTTCCGTCACCTTTTCATCGGCGATCCGGAACTTCGACGAACAGTTTGGGCATTGAACGACCACGTGGTGCCATTCTCGCCTCACGGGAACCTTCCCCGCAAGGAAACTTCCCGAGGAAGATCCTCACGGCGCCCCCGCTGCGTCCCGGCAGCGTCCCGGCGGCGGGCCGCCCGCTGCCGAGGCGTGCGCGGCGTCGCGCCCGCAGAGGAACCTTGACACCGCTTCTTCGCTCTGAGGTAATCCCTGCCGCAACGCAGCGTGCGCGAGGGGATCTGTGGTGCCCGACATGAACGATCAGGAGAATCTCGCTGGGTCCAGCGAGACGGCCGAGGCAGGTGGTGATCGCCCGGAACCCAAGGTGATCAAGCGGTACACCAACCGCAAGCTCTACGACACCGTCGAGAGCAGGTATGTCACGCTCGACGAGATCGCCCAGATGATCAAGGGCGGCGCCGAAGTGAAGATCATCGACAACCGCTCGAAGGAAGACCTCACCTCGGTGACGCTGGCGCAGATCATCTTCGAGGAGGAGAAGAAGCGGTCGCAGATGCCGCTCGGCGTGCTCCGCGAGATCATCCGGCACGGTGGCGACGCGGTGGCGGGCTTCTACAACGAGAAGGTCGCCCAGCGGCTCAACGAGCGCATCGGCGAGGTGCGCACCAAGGCCGACAGCCTCCGCGACGAGGTGGAGGCGCGGCTGCGCGGCGTCACCTCCATCCTCCGGCGCGACGGCAAGGAGGCCGCTGAAGGTGCTCCCGCCGCCGCCCCCAAGACCGGCCAAATGAAGGAGATCATCACCGCTGGCGTCGAGGAGCTCCGCGGGCGTGTCGAGGCGGGCGTCAAGACCACGCTGGAGGTGGCGGCCGGTTCGACCGCGGCGCTCTCGTCCGAGGTCGACAAGCTGCAGAAGAAGCTGCACGAGCTCGAGAAGAAGATCGAGCAGCTCACCAAGTGAGCTGCACAGCGAGCCGCTGGTGAGCGAGAGCAAGGCCCCGCTGCAAGAGGGTGGTCTGGCGGCGGCGCTCGACCCCCTCTACCGCGCCTACCTGCGCCGGCTCGAAGAAATGGCGGGCCGCGTCGAGGCACCGGCGCTGCTGCGTGAACCCACCACCCGCGACGAGAACGGCCGCCTGGTGGTCGGGGCCGACGGCTTCGCGCTGCGCTTCGACGTCGCCGACGGCAAGACGGGGTCGACGTTTGAAGTCCGCTCCGCGCGCTACGACGCGCCCGCGGTCGAGCGGCTCCTGGCAGGCATGCTGGAAGTAGAGCTCAAGCCGGGCTGCTGGGAGGCCTTCCCCGTGACCTGCCGCTTCGACGGCGCGCCGCTGCCGGAGGACGCGGCCGCGCTGGCGGGCCTCCTGCGCGCGTTCGCTGAGCTCGGCCACCACGGCGCGTTCAGCGCGCGCGGCGCCCAGAAGCCCTGGCTGGGACGGATCCACAGCGTGCAGCTCGAGGCGGGCGGCGACGCGATCACCGCGGTGTACGATCTCGGCAGCGCCCCGCCCGAGGCGCTCGAGGTGCT
>JAYWAO010000224.1:0-5493 GCA_043782365.1 Deltaproteobacteria bacterium | reverse complement strand
CGGGCCCGCTCCCGGGCAAGCTGCGCGCGCTGTTCGAAAGCGACCTCGCCGCCGCACCCGAGCTGGCGCAGGTGGTGGAGCTGGAGAAGCTGATCCTCTTCCAGCGCTGGCTGGTGGAGCTGGCGAACAACTTCGTCAACTTCAGCGCCATCTATAGCCCCTCCCAAACGGCGCTGGTCGAGATGGGCTCCATCGTCATCGACGGCCGCCGCCTCGAGTTCTGCACCAAGGTGGAGGACCGCGCGGCCCACAAGAAGGTCGCCGCCGAGAGCCTCATCTTCCTGGTCTACGCGCAGATCACCGACCAGGACGGGAAGGCGGCGGCCTTCGAGGTCGTCGCGCCCGTCACCGCTGGCGAGCGGGGCCGGCTGCGGGTCGGCAAGCGCGGCATCTTCGTCGACAACGCCGGCAGGGAGTGGGACGCCACGGTGGTCGAGATCGTCGAGCACGGCATCTCCGTCCTTGAAGCGGCGCTGGCGCCGTTCCGCCGCGCGCAGAAGATGATCGCCGAGCGCATCGAGGCGTCGGTCGCCTCGAAGCAGGCGGCGCAGGAGAAGAGCATGATGGCCACGGCCTCCAAGGGGGTCGACCACGCCAGCACCACCGTGGAGAAGGCCGCCGACGCGCGGCCGCCCCCGCCGGCCCCTCCGCCTGCCCACGCTCCCGCGCCTGCTCCCGCTCCTGCCGCGGGCGGCGGCGGGATGCAGAACCTGCTCATCGGCGGGTCGATCGCGTTCGCCGCCATCGGCTCCGCGCTCGCCTACGTGGTCTCGGCCGTCACCAGCATCGCGCCGCTCAAGCTGCTCGGGGGCATCGCGGGCCTCGTGCTCGCCGTGGCCGGCATCAGCGCGCTGCTCGGCTGGCTGAAGCTGCGCCGGCGCGACATGGGCCTGCTCTTCGAGGCGAGCGGCTGGGCGATCAACACGGAGATGAAGATCACCCGCCGCTTGGGTGTGACATTTACCCGGACGCCGGGCTTCCCTGACGGCACCCGGGTGGACCGGCTCGACATCCTCGCGCAGGACCCCGAGGTCATCGCGCAGGACGCCAAGCGGGCCAAGGCGCACCGCCGCTTCTATGGCACGCTCCTGGTCGTGCTGGCGGTGGTGGGCGGCTTCTGGTGGCTCTGGGCGCACAACTTCTCTCGATAGGATTCGAACACCCTCAATGCGCATCTATCTCCTCGGCATCGCCGGCACCGGAATGGGCTCGTTCGCGGGCCTGCTCCGCGCTGCCGGGCACCAGGTCTCGGGCAGCGACGAGAACGTCTATCCCCCGATGAGCGACAAGCTCCGCGACTGGGGGATCACCTTCTACTCGCCCTATGCCGCCGAGAACCTCTGGACGCAGGGCGGCCCGCCCGAGCTGGCGGTGGTGGGCAACGTCATCCGCGCGCAGAACCCGGAGGCGGCCGAGTTGCGCCGGCGCGGGATCCCGCACGTCAGCTTTCCGGAGGCGCTCGAGGAGCTGTTCCTCCTCGACCGCCACCCGGTGGTGGTCGCGGGCACGCACGGCAAGACCACCACCACCAGCCTGCTCGCCTGGGTGCTGCAAGCGGCCGGGCGCGATCCGTCGCTCCTGGTCGGCGGCGTGCCGCTCAACTTCAACGAGGGGTTCCGGCTCGGCAAGGGCCCGCACTTCGCGCTCGAGGGCGACGAGTACGACACCGCCTACTTCGACAAGGGCCCCAAGTTCATGCACTACCGGCCGCGCACGGCCATCTTCACCGGGGCCGAGTTCGACCACGCCGACATCTACCAAGACACCGCCCATTATGAGAGCGCGTTCGAGAAGTTCTTCGGCCTGCTCCCCAAAGACGGCTATGCGGCGGCCTGCGCCTGCTTCCCCAACTGGAAGCGGCTCGCCTCCTTTGCCAATTGCAAGGTCGAGAGCTATCGCGCCGTCGAGGGCGACGACTCCGATTGGACCATCCACGGGCTCGAGCTGGGGCCCACGGGCGCGTCCTTTGACGTCCTCTATCGCGGCGCCCCCGAGAAGCGCGTGCACCTCGCGGCGTCGGGCCGGCACAACGTCGAAAACGGGCTCGGCGTCTGGGCCGCCTGCCGCGCGCTCGGGCTCTCTGCGGACGAGATCTCCGCCGGGTTCGCGTCGTTCAAGGGCGTCAAGCGGCGGCAGGAGCTGCGCGGCGAGGTCAATGGGATCGCCGTCATCGACGACTTCGCCCACCACCCCACCGCCGTGCGCGAGACGCTGGCCGCGGTGAAGGCGAGCTGGCCCGGGCGCAGGCTGGTGGCCGTCTTCGAGCCGCGCAGCAACACCGCCATGCGCAAGGTGCACCAGCAAGAGTATGCGCACGCGTTCGCCGCTTGTGATGAAGCGATCCTCAGCCAGCCCACGGCCATCGCCAAGGTGCCCGAGAGCGAGCGGGTCGACGCGCAGAAGCTCGCGCAGGACATCGCCGCCAATGGCACCAAGGCGCGCTGGTTCGCCGGGCCCGACGAGATCGTCGCTGCGCTCGCAAAGGAGCTGCGCCCGGGCGACGTGGTGCTCGGCATGTCCAACGGCGCGTTCGGCGGGCTGCAGGCGAAGCTGCTCGCGGCGTTGGGGAAGAAGTGACCGCGCGACCTGGCGTGCTCGCCCTGGCCCTCTTCCTCGGGGCCTGCGCGCACACCTCGTCCTTGACGGCAGCGGGCGGGAGGCCCGTGAAGGGCGGCGTCACCGAGCTCAACGGGGGCCAGGTGCTGGTCTCGACGCTGCAGGGCCAGGTGGTGCTGCTCGACTTCTTCGCCACCTGGTGCGAGCCCTGCAAAAAAGGATTACCGAAGACGCAGGCGCTGGTCGCCGCCAACGCCGCGCGGGGCGTGGTCGGGCGCGCGGTCTCCCTCGACGAAAAGCTCGCGCTGGTGCCGCCGTTCGTGCAGGCGCTCGGCCTCGGGATGCCGGTCTGGTTCGACGAGGGCGGCGCGCTCGCCGACGAGCTGTTCGTGGAGAAGCTGCCCACCGTGGTGCTGCTCGACCGCAAGGGCGCGGTGCGCTTCACCCACTACGGCGCCGGGGACCAGGACGAGCACGAGGTGGCGCAAGCGCTCGAGCGGCTATTGCGCGAGCGGTAGGCCCCCGAGCGCGCGCAGGGACTCTACCAAGGCGCCGGCGGCTCCGGGAGCGTGAGATGCCGCAGCCCGGGCACCGGCCCCGCTGCAAAATTGCAGCACCAGGGCCTGCGCCTGCGGTAGGCTCCGCTGATGGAGACCGCCGAGCTCGCATCGATCTGCGTCTCCGCCGCCGAAGCCGGCGCGCGGGTGCTGCGCGACCTCTTCGACCGGCCTCGCGAGGTGTCGCTCAAGGGCCGCATCGACCTCGTCACCGACGCCGACAAGGCCGCCGAGGAGCGCATCCTCCGCCTGCTCGAGGAGCGCGCGCCGGGCGTGGCGGTGCTGGCCGAGGAGAGCGGGGCGCACGGCTCGGGCGCGGCGAAGGCCCGCTTCATCGTCGACCCGCTCGACGGCACCACCAACTACGCGCACGGCATCCCGCTCTTCGCCTGCACGGTCGCGGTCGAGGTGAACGGCCAGGTGGCCGCGGGCTGCACCGTCGATCCGGTGCGCGGCGAGCGGTTCCGGGCCCTGCGCGGCGGCGGCGCGTGGCTCGGCCGGGTGGTGTTCGACAAGCCCGGTGGCCACCGCCCGCAGAGCGAGCCGCCCGAGCGCAGGCTGTCGGTGGCGAAGGCCGAGCAGATGAGCCACGCGGTCATCTGCACTGGCTTTCCGTACGACCACCGCGAGCGGCTGGGCGAGACGCTCGACGCCTTCGGGCGCTTCACCGAGCTCGCCCGCGGGAGCCGCCGGCTGGGCTCGGCCGCGCTCGACCTCGCGTATGTGGCGGCGGGCCGGCTCGACCTCTTCTACGAGCAAGGCCTGCACCCGTGGGACGTGGCCGCGGGGCAGCTCTTGGTCGAGGAGGCCGGCGGGCTGGCGACGCGCTTCGACGGGAGCGCGCTGACCCTGACGGGCGGGGAGATCCTCGCCTGCAACGCGGCGATCGCGCCGCTGGCGCGGCAGGTGCTCGCCGAGGCGCGCGCGCGGGCGGTCGCCGCGAAGATCTGAGGCCTCGCTACTTCTTCGGCGCTGCCGCTGGCGCCGCAGCAGGCGTCGCCGACGGCGCGGTCTGCGCCGGCGCGGCCACCGGCTCCGGGGTCGCCTGCACCTCGGCGCGGCGGTTCTTCTTCCACGCCTCCTCGTCGTGCCCCGGGTCGAGCGGCTTCTCGGCCCCGAACGACACGGCCTTGATCTGCCCCTCCTTCACGCCGAGCTGCGACAGGTACTTCTTCACCGACTCGGCCCGCTTCTGCCCGAGCGCGAGGTTGTACTGCGAGCTGCCGCGCTCGTCGGCGTGGCCCTGGATGTTGACGTCGAGCTCGGGGTGGCGCGCGAGCACCTCGCCCACGTCGGCGAGCCGGTCCGAGGCCTCCTTGGTGAGCGTGGCGGCGTCGAACTCGAAGAAGACGCGCACGTCGTTGAGCTTGCCGAGCGCCTTGTCGAGCTCGACCTGGCCCTGCGCCTTGTACTCGGCGGCGGCCTTCTGGGCCGGGGTCTGCACGGGCTCCGGCGCCGCGACCGGCGCGGTGGGCTTGGGGTCGGGCTTCACTTCGGCCGACGAGCAGGCGGTGAGGGCGGCGGCGGCGGCGCCAAGAGAGAGCAGGATGAAGCGGCGGGCGAAGGCGACGGACATGGAGGGTCTCCCGTGAAGCAGGTGGTGCGGCCTGCCAGGCCTGCGCTGGCGCAGGCCCCGGTTTCAGGTCGGGGCGCAACTTTCGAAGAACGGTCTCTAGACCTTCCCCCGTCACCCTGCAACCGCTGGGAGCCCGAACTGCTTCCCTACTGCTTGCCGGCGAGGTTCCAGGTGTCGCCCGGGTTGCCGGCGTCGTCGTACTTGATCATGTCGAACGAGCCGTCCGCCTTCTGCTGCATCCGGCAGAAGCCGCGGTTGCTTGCATTGGCTGCGCCCAGGCCGCAGACCACCGCCGGAATCGAGCCGCCGAGCCCGCCCGCGCGCGCATATGCCGAACGGGAATACTTGTGGTCGTGGGCGACCAGCAAGGCGGTTACCCGGTGCTTGTCCGCCAAGGCCAGCACCCAAGTCGGCCCGGTGCGGCTGCCCGCTACAGTGTGGTGCTTGCCGATGAAGACCGCATAGGCCTTGGTGTCGGCCTCGGTCAGCCACGCATCGGCCTGTGCGACGTCGGCGGGGGTGGCGTGGTTGTCGGCGAGCACCACGATCCGGACCAGGCCCAGGCGCGTCTGCAGGTCCACCTTGTAGTTGGCGTTCGACTGCTTCGACACCGAGGAGAGCGCGGCCTGATAGGCGACCCAATTGACGTCGTTGTCGGCGCAGACCTGCGCGCCGCCGCCAGCGTTGCACTCGTGATTGCCCATCGTCATGAACCACGGCAGCGCCGCGGGCCACTTGGCGGCGAGGGAGTCGGTGTAGAGCTTCATCTGCGCCTGCGCGGTGGCGAGGCCGCCCGAGCAGACG
>JAYWAO010000223.1:0-15146 GCA_043782365.1 Deltaproteobacteria bacterium | reverse complement strand
CCACGGGAACCGTCACGATCAGCGTGACGTTCTAGAGCACCGAACGGTCTGGCGACGGGAGTCAAACCGTTCGGCGCTCTAGGGCCTGTCCTCAAGCTCCAGCGGGGACCGAGGCGGCGGAGCGGTAAGGCGAGCCGGTCACCCGAGGAGCGGGCAGCGGAGGCATAGCAACGCTACGTCGAGCAGCGCAGCGACGAGGCTGCCCGGCGCAGACCTCCGGTCGGTCGCCGGAGGTAGCTGGGGTTTGAGGACAGGCCCTAGAACATGAACCGCCGCAGCGACACGTTCAGCAGGACACCGATCCCGAGCAGGTCCACGATCACGCTGCTCCCTCCGTACGAGAAGAGCGGCAGCGGCACGCCCACCACGGGCAGCACGCCGGTGACCATCCCGATGTTGATGAAGGTGTGCCAGAAGAACAGCCCCGCCACGCCGATGCAGAGGAAGCTGCCGAACTTGTCCCGGGCGTTGGCGGCGATGTCGAGCGCCACCAGCACGATGAAGGCGTAGAGCGCCACCAGCAAGGCCGAGAGCAGGAAGCCGTGCTCCTCCGCCCAGACCGAGAAGATGAAGTCGGTGTGCTGCTCGGGCAGGAAGCGCAGCTGGTTCTGCGTGCCCTCGCCCCAGCCCTTCCCGGTGAGCTTGCCCGACCCCACCGCGATCACGCTCTGGATGGCGTGGTAGCCCTGGGTCTTCGCGTACGCCTGCGGGTTGATGAAGGTGAAGATGCGGTCCTTCTGGTACGGCTTGAGGAGCTTGAACCAGGCGAAGATCGACGCGCCCGTCACCACCACCGCGAGCATGAAGAGGTCGCGCAGGCGCACCTTGGCGAAGAGGATCATCGTCATCGCCACGAAGAGCGTCACCAGCGCGGTGCCGAGGTCGGGCTGCTTCATCACCAACGCCACCGGCAGCAGCACGAGGAGGAACGGCCAGAAGAGGTCGCGCAGGCTGTAGTGGCCTTTTTGGACGCCCACCTCGTCCTGGGTGAACCACCTGGCGAGCAGGACGATCACCGCCACCTTGAGGAACTCGCTCGGCTGCAGCTGCACGGGCCCGAGCTGCAGCCAGCGCCGCGCGCCCAGCACCTTCTTGCCGACGGTGGCCACCGCGACCAAGAGGCCGAGCGCGGCGAAGTACCCCGGCCACGCCAGCGCCTGCAGCCAGCGGTAGTCGACGAAGAGGAACGCGGCGATCGCCACCGCGCCGATCACCATCGCCCTGCCCTGCTGCAGCGAGAGCGGCGAGACCGCGCCCCGCGTGGCCGAGGCGAGGTTCCACAGGCCCAGCCCGCAGACGAGCGCGGTGGAGAGCACCAGCGGCCAGTGCAGGTTGTCGAGCTTCTTCTCGTTGTTGGTCAGCCGCGGGACGGGCACTAGTTTCCCCTCGGCGGCGCCGGCTGCAGCTGCTGCTGCAGCGTGCCCTGCGGGATCGCTTGCCTCGGCGAGGGCTGCTGCGGCAAGGGATTCGTCCGCGGGGGAGCCACCGGCGCCTGGCCCTCGGCGCGCAGCCCCGCCGCGAGGGCCTGGGCCGCGGCAGCTTCGGCGGCGTCCTGGGCCTTGAGCGCGAAGTAGCCCGCGATGATCTTCGAGGCCGCCGGCGCGGACGCAGTGGCGCCCCAGCCGCCGTGCTCGTTGAGGACGACGACGGCGATCTCCGGGTTGACCCCGGGCGCGTACGCCGCGAACCAGGCGTGGTCGCGCGAGAGGTACTGCTGCGCCTCGACGTTGAGCTTCTGCTTGCTGCCGAGCGTGACCACCTGCGCGGTGCCGGTCTTGCCCGCGAACCTGATGCCCTGGAGGCGCGAGGTGTAGGCGGTGCCGCCGGGCTCGTTGACCACCGCGAGCAGGCCAGCCTGCACCGCCGCGAGCGCCTGCGGCTTGAAGTCGATCTTGCGGACCACCTCGGGCGCGAACTCCTGCAGCAGCTTGCCGTCGTGGGCCTCGATCCGCTTGACGATCTGCGGGCGGTAGACGGTGCCGCCGTTGCCGATGGCCGCGTAGGCGATGGCGGTCTGCAGCGGCGTCACGTTCACCTCGCCCTGGCCGATCGAGGCGTTGATCGCGTGGCCCTTGGTGTAGCTCTTGAAGACCCGGATCACCGACTCGGTGTCCGGGATGACGCCGGGGATCTCGCGGCCGAGGTCGAGCCCGGTGGGGGCGCCGTAGCCGAGGAGGTGCGCCCACTCGGCGATGGGGTCGAGCCCCACCCGGTCGGCGACCGCATAGAAGAAGGTATCGCAGGAGTGTTGGATGGCCGCCTTGACCGCCAGCGCGCCGTGGCCAGAGGGCTTGTCGCAGCGCCAGCGGTGATTGCCCACCGTATAGCCACCATTGCAGAAGATGGTGGAGTCGGTGGTGATGCCGCCGTGGTCGAGGCCCGCGAACGAGGTCACCACCTTGAAGGTGGAGCCCGGGTGGTAGTTCTCGCTCATCGCCCGGTTGATCAGCGGCTTGAGGGTGTCGTCGTTGAGGGCGGCGTACTCGGCGGTGGAGATGCGCATCGACATCTTGTTCGGGTCGAAGGAGGGCCGCGAGACCATCGCCAGGATGAAGCCGGTCTGGGCCTCCAGCACCACCACCGCGCCGGCGCGGCCCGGAAATGACTGGTCGGCGAGGTCCTGGACCCGCTGGTCGAGCGAGAGCACCAGGTTGTTGCCCGGCGTGGCGGCCACGTACCGCTCGTCGTCGGGGATGAGGAGCTGGTTGATCTCCTCGGCGAGCTTCTTGCCCTGCGCGTCGACGGCGATGGTCTCCTTGCCGTCCACCCCGCGCAGGTCCTTCTCGTAGCGCCGCTCGACGCCGCTGCGCCCGATGGTCTGGCCGCGGCGGTAGTCGGGGTACTTCTCGATCTCCTCGGGCTTCACCTCGCTCATGTAGCCGAGCACGTGGCCGAGCGCGTTCCCGGCGCGGTACGAGCGGTGCGGCGAGGGGATCAGGTCGACGCAGGTCAGCTCCTCGCGGTGGGAGACGACCAGGTCGACGAGATCGCGCGGGATGTCGATCTCGACCAGGAACGGCTTGAACCGCTCGAGCTTGTCCTTGGAGTTGATCGCCTTCTCGTAGTCGCGCCGCATGCGGACGCGGTCGTCCTCGTCCATCTTCAGGAAGTCGGCCAGCTGGTTCATCACCGGCTCCTTCTCCTTGCCGCGGCAGAAGGCAGGGGTGAGGAAGACGTCGTACGAGGGCCGGTTCTCGACCAGCGTCTTGCCGCGCCGGTCCCGGATCAGGCCGCGGTCGGCGGGGACGAAGAGCGACTTGCGGAAGTTCGACAGCGACTGGCTGAGGTACTCCTCGCCGCGCGCGATCTGCAGCTGGTAGAGGCGGACGATCAGGACCAGCATCGCGCAGACCACCACCAGCGCGCCGAGCGCGGCCCTCGGGCGGATCTCGCGGATGTCGTCGGCGTCGCGGCGGACCAGCATCGCTTGCTACCTGCTCCCGCGTGCGCTGCTGCGCGAAGACCGCTTGCGCGGGTTGCCCAGGGAGTCTCCCACCGGGGCGAGGCTCTCGTCGAGCGCGCCCAGGATGGCGAAGGCCGGAGCCGCGCCGATGCCCGTCGCCACCGCCGAGAGCAGCCAGCTCCACTGGAGGCTGAAGACCGAGCCCGGGATGGCGAGCTTGAAGAGCCCGGCCGCAGCCAGCGAGTGGACGAGCGAGACGCCGAACGCCAGCGCCGCGGCCTGCAGGGCGCCGTCGGGTTTGAGCACGCTGCCGGTGGTGCGGAGGACGACGAAGGTCAGCACGGCCAGGAACGTATAGATGCCCGCGGGCGTGGCCGCCGCGAGATCGGAGAGGTAGCCGGCGACGAAGGCGAGCAGCGAGCCCTGGATCCAGTCGTCGTGGAGGGCCACGTAGAGGACGACCACCAGCATCAGGTCGCCGCGCAGGCCGCGCAGCCAGTGCGGGAGGATCATCGGCATGGCGGCCTCCAGCACGGCCGCGAGGAAGCAGATGAAGAGGAGCAGCGCGTTGCGCAGCGTCACGGAGGCACCACGTCGGCGGCGCCCGGCGTGGGGCGGGCCGGCATCGGCTCGGGGACCCGTGGACCCGGCGCCTGCTCACCGCGGAGGTCGCCGGGAGCCCCGCCAGCAGGCGCACCCGGGAGGGACGCGGGCGGCGGCTCGGGCGGCTGCTCGAGGACCACCAGCACCTCGTCGAGCCGCTGGAACTCCACCGCGGGCGTCAGCTCCGCGCCGATGAACATCCCGGTGGCCTTCTTCTGCACCGAGAGCACGCGGCCGATGCGCAGGCCCTTGGGGAAGAAGCCCTCGCCGCCCGCGGTCAAGAGCCAGTCGCCCTCGGCGAGCTCGTCGGTGCGTAGGGCGTAGTCGATGCGGCACTTGGAGAGGTCGCCCATCCCGCGCACCGTGCTGCGGCCGCGCCCGCGCTGCGAGAGGGCCGGCACCGCCGACTGCGGGCCGACGATCAGCTGCACGTCGGCGTAGCCGCTGGTGGCCTGCGCGACCGTGCCGACGATGCCCTCGGGAGCGATCACCGGCATCCCGCGCTTGACGCCGTCGTGCTCGCCGCGGGCGATGCGGATGGTGTGGCTGTGCGGCGAGGCCCCCACCGCGACCACCTGCGCCGCCAGCAGCTTGAGCCGGGGGCTGCGCTCGGCGTAGTCGAGGAGCCCACGCAGGCGGTTGTTCTCAGCCTGCGCCTCCGCGTAGAGCTGCAGCTCGGCCCGCTGCCGGAGCAGCTCGCGGTGCAGCGCCTGGTCCTCCTCGCGCACGTGGCGCAGCCAGACGTAGTTGCCCCAGGCGTCGGTGAGGCCGCCGGCGATCACCACGATCGCGTGCTCCACCGGCGCGGTCAGCGTGATGACCACGTGATCCACCCAGTTGGGCGTCTGGGCCTTGCGCCCATTCACGAGGAACACGATGACCGGCAGGGTCAACAGACCGAGCACGAAGATCGGTTCGAGATAGCGTCGGAGGAGAGAGCCCACAGAAGGCTGGTGGAACCCGCGGCGAAGGGCCTCAAGTCCCGGCTTGTTTTCGCTTGCACTTCTCTCCCCTCTTCCCTAGGGTGTCAAGCCTTTCCGCGGCCGGATTCCAGTCTTTTCGCGGATTTCCCGCTCAATGGCCGCGCCGTAGACCGTCCCGAGGTCGGGCCGGGCGAGTCCAGGCTGTCGCCGCCTCGCTACAAAAGGAGTCGTCTCAGATGCTCGACGTCATGCGCAGCAATGCCCGGCACACGCTGATCGCCATCATCTTCGGCGTGATCATCATTGCCTTCGTCTTCCAGTTCGGCCAGGGCTCCTCGGGCTTCCGCGCCCGCACCCCGGAGACCTGGGCGGCCAAGGTCAACGGTGACATGGTCACCGCCACCGACTTCCAGTCCTCGTACAACAGCCGCTACAAGCAGATGTCCCAGCAGCGCGGCGGGAAGTACACCACCGAGAACGCGCAGCAGGACGGGCTCAAGAAGGAGACGCTCAAGGGCCTGATCGATCAGGAGCTGATCGCGCAGCAGGCCTCGGTGCTCGGCATCGCGGTGAGCAACGAAGAGCTCGCCAACCAGATCGCCAAGCTCCCCTCGTTCCAGCAGGAGGGGAAGTTCGACTTCGACTACTACAAGAAGCTGGTCGAGAACTACTACGGGATGAGCATCCCCCGCTTCGAGGAGAACTACCGGCGCGAGCTGCTCCGCTCGAAGGTCATCCAGGCCGTCTTCGGCGGCGCGGTGGTCTCGGACGACGAGCTCAAGGCGCACTTCATCGCGCTGAACGAGTCGGCCTCGATCTCGTACATCAAGTTCACCGGCTTCATGTTCCGCGACAAGGCGACCGCCACCGACGCCGAGGCCGAGGCGTGGGCCAAAGCGGACAACCACGGCAAGGAGCTCCAGGACGCGTACGAGAAGGATCTGAAGACGCGCTGGACGCAGGCCGCCGCCGCCAAGGTGCGCGCGATCACCGTCTCGCTCCCCTCTTCGGCGACGCCTGACGAAGAGAAGGCCGCCAGGGCCCGCATCGACGCGGCCTACGCCGAGGTGAAGGGCGGCAAGTCGTTCGAGGACGTCGCCAAGGAGAAGAGCGAGGACTCGCTCACCAAGCTGCAGGGCGGCGACCTCGGCTTCGTCGCCAAGGGCGGCTCGGCGTACGGCAAGACCCTCGAGGAGGAGGCCGGCAAGCTCAAGGGGGGCGAGCTCTCGGGCATCTTCAAGGACCGCACGGGCTTCCACTTCCTCAAGGCCGAGGAGCTGCGGGCCGAGCGCGTGCAGCCGCTCTCGGAGGTGCAGAAGCAGATCGCCACCGACCTCCTCCGCGGCCAGCGGTCGCGCGAGATGGCGAAGGCCAAGGCCGTTGAAGTCCTGGCGGCCATCAAGGGCGGCCAGAGCCTCTCCGAGCTGTACCCGCCGAAGAAGAGCGACAACCCGGGCCAGTTCGACTTCTCCTCGTTCATGACCCCGCAGTCGGCCGAGGTGGAGGAGTTCCACCCGCTCGGCGGCTACGTGCCGGGCGTGGGCCAGGCCCCCAAGCTCTCGGCGGCGGTCTTCGCGCTTTCGGCCGCGGGCGAGGTGCCGGCCGCGCCGGTGGAGGACGAGCAGACGCTCTACGTGTTCAAGCTCAAGAGCCGCAAGCGGGCGGACCTCGCCAAGTTCGACGACGCCGCCAAGAAGACGGCGCGCGACGGGCTGGAGAACCAGAAGAAGAACGAACTCTACACCAGCTGGATCGAGGGGCTGCGCAAGCAGGCGAAGATCGCCGAGAATCAGAACATCCTCTCGTACGAGCAGGGCGCGCGGGGCGAGAGCTACAACCCGGACGACTACTAGCCGTCGGCGGGCTGGGGGACGGCGTTACCGATTCGGTAACCTGGATGTGACGAGGGCCGCACCGCCATGAGCGGGGGCGGCCCTCGGCGCTTTTGGGCGGTCCCGAGCGACCGGCGGCGACCGATGGCCGGCAAGCGAGGAGACGAGGAGCAGCGCTACTTGATGCGCGCGAGGAACTCCTCGCCCAGCTGGCGCGCGCGGAGGGTCGCCGCCTCCACCGCGTTCATCAGCACGTTGCGCAGGCCGCCGGCCTCCAGCGTGTGCAGGCCCGCGATGGCGGTGCCGCCCGGGCTGGTGACCGCGTCCTTGAGCACGCCCGGGTGCTGGCCGCTCTCCATCAAGAGCTTGGCCGAGCCGAGCACCGTCTGGGCGGCGAGCTGCATGGCGGCGCGGCGCGAGAGGCCGACTTTGACGCCCGCGTCAGCGAGCGCCTCGATGATGAGGAAGATGTAGGCAGGCCCGCTCCCCGAGAGGCCCGTGGCCGCGTCGAGCTGCGACTCCTCGAGCTGCACGGTGATCCCCACCGAGCCGAAGATGGCGCGCGAGACCGCGAGGTCGTCCTGGGTGGCGTGCTCGCCGGCGGCGATGGCGGTGGCGCCCGCGCCCACCGTGGCCGGCGTGTTGGGCATGGTGCGGATGATCCGCATCGGACCCGCCAGCCGGCGCTCCATCGCGGCGATCGGCACGCCGGCCGCCACCGAGATGAGCAGCTGGTCGGGCCGCAGCACGGGCGCCACCTCCTGCAGGACCTTGTCGAGGATCTGCGGCTTGACCGCGAAGAGCAGCACCTCGGCGTGGCGGGCCACCTCGAGGTTCGAGCCGCCGCGCACGCCGTAGAGGCCCTCCAGCTCGCCCACCCGCTCCGGGCGCCGGGCCGAGACCATCACCTCTTCGGGCCGGGCCGCCCTGGAGAGGATGAGGCCCTTTACCAGGGCCTCGCCCATGTTGCCGACGCCGAGGAACCCGAGCCGCTTGCCGATCGTCGTGCCGGACGAGGGGGCGGCCGCGCCGCCAGGGGTGGTGGTGGTCATGGGGAAGTCTCTACACCCGGCCGTGGGCGCTGGAGCGCGCAATCGGTCACCTGTCGGCGAGGATCCTTGAGACGGACCCGTCCGACCGACTACAGTCCTCCACCCGTTCCGGCGCGCCAGCCCGCGCCGGGCCTTGTGGAGGCTCACTTTGTCGCCGAATCCGTTGACGCTCGCAGCGCGCGCCGCCGCGCTCGCCCTGCTCTTTCCTCTCCCGCTGCTCGCCGCTGCGGCGCAGCGCTCGCCCGCCCCGCTCGCACCCATCGACGCGCACGAGGGCGAGGCGGGCGCCGCGCACCTCCTGGTGATCACCGCCGCCGACCGCGCGCTGCTGCGCCCGGACCTGGCGGTGCACGAGCACGAGGTGCTCGGCGTGCCGTCGTTCCTCTGGTCGTCGGGTGTGAACCGGGCTTCACTGGCAGTGAAGGTGGCCCGCAAGGCCTCGGCCCGCCTCGACCCGGTCGCCACCGCGCGCGCGCACCTGGGCGACTACGCGCACCTCTACCGGATGACCTCGAGCGACGTCGCCTCTCTCGACCTGCGCGAGCTGCACGACCTCGGTGACGGCCCGGTGATCGCCCGCTTCGGGCAGCGGCTCTTCGGCGTCGAGGTCTACCGCGAGGAGGTGAAGGTCGCGATGGACCGCTCGCTCGGGCTGGTGAGCCTCTCGGGCGCCATCACCGGCGACGGCGCGGCCCTCACCGAGGCGCCCGCGTTCAAGCTGGCGGCCCACGAGGCGGTCTCGTCCGGCCTCGACGATCTCCACGGACAGAAGCTCTCGCTGGCCGACCTCGCGCCGCGGGGCGAGCAGCAGGGCGGCTATCTCGAGTTCGACCTCGCGGCCGGCTCGCCGCTGGCGCAGACGCTGCGGTTCTCGAGCCCCGCGCGCGCCAAGAAGGTGCTCTTCCACCACGCCGACCGCTACGAGGCGGCCTGGTATGTGGAGCTGATCGTGGGCAGCGAGGGGTCCACCAAGTCGGCCGCGTACCGCTACGTGATCTCGGCCGGGACCGGCGCGGTGCTGGTGCGGCACGACCTGACGGCCTATGACGGCTTCGGATATCGCGTCTATGCCGACGCGACCGGCCTGCGCACCCCGTACGACGGGCCGCAGGGCAATGGCGCCACCCCTTTTCCGGCGGGACTGCCGGTCAACGGCTACCTGCCCGCCTTCCAGCCGCAGCAGCTGATCACGCAGGTGAACTCGCCCGCGCTCTCGGCGAGCACGTCGGCGGCCAGGAACGACCCCTGGCTCCCTGCGGGCGCCACCGAGACGAACGGCAACAACGCCGACGCCTACGTCGATCTGGGCGGAGCCGACGGCTTCACCCCCACCACCGACTTCCGGGCGGACGTCACCGCCGCGGGAGTCTTCGACCGGACCTACGACACCACCAAGCCGCCCAAGGCGAGCGTGAACCAGCAGAAGGCCGCGATCACCCAGCTCTTCTATAACGTGAACTACTATCACGACTGGTACTACCTGGCCGGGTTCGACGAGAAGGCCGGCAACGCGCAGGCCAGCAACTACGGCCGCGGCGGCGTCGAGAACGACGTGCTGCTCGCCGAGGCACAGGACTTCTCGGGCACCGACAACGCCAACATGCGGACCCCGTCCGACGGCGGCCGGCCGCGCATGCAGATGTACACGTGGAACGGCACCTCGGGGCCCACCACCATCACCATCTCCGCGCCCGCCTCGCTGGCCGGCGACTACCCCAACATCGGGGCTGTGTTCGGGGCCGGCACCTACGACGTCACCAAGTCGCTCGCGGCCGCGCTGTCCGGTACGGCCACCGATGCCTGCACCGCCATCACCAACGGCGCGGCGCTGGTGGGCAAGTTGGCGCTGATCGACCGCGGCACCTGCAACTTCGACGCGAAGGTGAAGGCGGCCCAGGACGCGGGCGCGGTTGGAGTGGTGGTGGTCAACGACGACCGCACGCCGCCGGGCGCGATGGGCGGCGCCACGCCCGCGGTGGACGCGGTCCTCACCATCCCGGCAGTGCTGATCTTGAAGCCGCTCGGCACCTCGATCCGGGCGGCGCTCGGCGCCGGCACCACCGTCACCGCGCGCATCCACCGGGTGGTGGACATCGACCGCGACGGCACCATCGACAACACCATCGTCGCCCACGAGTGGGGCCACTACATCAACCACCGCCTGATCTTCGACTCCAACGGCCTGGGCACCAACATGTCCAACGGCATGGGCGAGGGCTGGGCCGACTTCCACGCGATGCTGATGGTGGTGCGCGCCGAGGACAAGAACGCCGCCGGAAACGACAAGTGGCAGGGGGCCTATGGCCTCGCGGGATATGCCGAGAACGGGAACCCTACTTCCTATTACTGGGGTATCCGCCGCTTTCCTTACTCGACCGACAAGGCGAAGAACCCGCTCACCTTCAAGCACGTCCAGGGAGGCACGCCGATCCCGACCACGGCGCCGAGCGCGTACCCCGACGATGGGACCAACAACTTCGAGGTGCACAACACCGGCGAGGTGTGGGCGAGCATGCTGTGGGAGTGCTACGCGGCGCTGCTCAACGATCCGCGCTACACCTTCGACCAGGCGCGCGACCGGATGCGTAACCTGATCGTCGCCTCCTACAAGCTCACCCCCGCGAACCCCACCTTCCTCGAGGCGCGCGACGCGCTGCTGGCGGCGGCCCTGGCGGGCGACTCCACCGCGAAGGACCAGCAGCTCTTCACGGGCGCGTTCGCCCGGCGCGGCATGGGCCTCAAGGCGCAAGGCCCCGACCGCGCCTCGGCCGACAACGTCGGGGTCGTCGAGGACAGCGTCTACGACCCGGGTAACCGCGCGCCCGTGGTCAACCCGGGCCCGACCCAGACGGTGGCGGCGCACGCCGTGGTCACGCTCGACGGCTCCGCCTCGGCCGACCCGGACGGCACCGCGCTCAACTTCGCCTGGCAGCAGACCGCGGGCACGGCCGCCACGCTGAGGAACCCGGCCACCGCCAAGCCCACCTTCACCGCGCCCAACGTGAAGGTCGCCACCAAGCTGACCTTCCAGCTGGTGGTCGATGACGGCGCGCTGAAGTCGGCGCCGGCCACGGTCGACATCAACATCACCCCCAGCAACCACGCCCCGGTGGCGGTGGTCGGCGCGGCGCAGACGGTGGCCCCGGGCGCGACGGCCACGCTCGACGGCAGCGGCTCGACCGACGCCGACAACGACCCGCTCGGCTACACCTGGAGTCAGACCGCCGGCGCGAACGTGACCTTCCAGACGTCGTCGGCCAAGCCGTCGGTGCTGCTCACCGCCGCGGGCACCTACACGTTCCAGCTCATCGTCAGCGACGGCGTGGAGAGCTCGGCGCCGGCCACCCTGACCGTGACGGCGGCGAACCCGGGCGGCGGCGGCTGCTCCAGCGGCGGCGTGGCGCTCTGGCCCGCGCTCGGCGCGCTCGCGCTGCTCCTGCGGCGGCGCAAGCGGTAGCCCGGCGCGCGCTGCGGGAGTGACCTCGGGGTTGGTGGCGACGCCCGAAGGCGCTGTCGCCGACCCCGGGTCACTTGGTAACCGTCCGTTACCGACTAGCCGATGATGAACGACTCGTGCTCCAGGCGGCCCTTGGCGAAGCGCTCGAGCGCGTAGCGGTCGAACATGTCGTCCTTGGCGCCCGTCATCCAGTCGGCCATCCGGCGCGCCACCGCGGGCGCCATCATGAAGCCGTGGCCGACGAAGCCGCTCATCTGCAGGAGGCCCGCGACGCCCGGAGTCTCGCCGACGATCGGCGAGTGGTCGGGCGTGACGTCGTAGCAGCCCGCCCACTGGCGGAGGAACTTCACCTCGCCCAGCCGCGGGATCAGCTCGGTGAGCGCGCGCGAGTAGCGGGTGAGGAAGCGCAGGCTGCTCGACTGGTTGAGGCCCGGCGGCTCGAGCGGGTCGCCCATGCCGCCGACGATCTCGCCGCGCATCGACTGCGAGAAGTAGAGCCCCGAGCCGAGGTTGGAGACCAGCGGGCCGAGGAACGGCTTGAGCGGCTCGCTGGAGGCGATCTCGTGGCGGTAGGGGAGATTCGGCAAGTCGATGCCCGCGAGCCTCGCCACCTGCGGGCTCCAGGCGCCGCTGGCGATCACCACCCGGTCGCAGACGACCCGGCCGCGGTCGGTGCGCACCGCGCGCACGTGGCCCGCCTCGACGTCGAGGCCCGTCACCTGCGTGAAGGTCTCCACCTGCGCGCCCCGCTTGCGCGCGCCGTCGGCGTAGCCCCAGAGGAAGGGCCAGGGGAAGACCACCCCGTCGTCGGGGTTCCAGGAGGCGGCGAGGAACTTCGAGGTGTCGAGGTCCGGGACCAGCGCGCCCGCCTCGCCCGGCGTGATCACGCGCGTCGAGAGCCCGTGCTTCCTGTGGAGCGCGGCGCCAGCCTCGATGCGCTTCACGGTGGCGTCGTCCTCGGCGAGGAAGAGGTAGCCGGCGCGCCGCAGCCAGATGTTGATGCCCAGCTCCTGCGCGAACCGATCCATGAAGGCGATCGACTCCTTGGCGAGCTCGATCAGCGTCGGCGTGGTCCACTGCGCGCGCACGCCACCGCCGTTGCGGCCCGAGGCGCCGGCGCAGAGGTAGCTGCGCTCGAGCACCAGCGGCTTGATGCCCTTGCCGGCGAGCTGGTACGCGAGCGCGAGGCCCATGATGCCGCCGCCGATGATCACCACCTCGGCCCGCTCGGGCAGCGGGTTGCTGGTGAGCGGCAGCCCTGGCTGGTCGAGGCCCGCCAGCAGCGCAGGAGAGGGCGCGCCGTCCTTGGCCGGAGCGCCGTGGGGCTCCGTCCTCTGCCTTGTCCGATCGGCGCGGGCCTTGTGCGGGGCGGCGGCGCGCGGCGGCGGGAGCGCCTCCAGCGGCAGGAACGCGTAGTGCGCGAGAGTGGTGGGGCTCGACGGCGGCCGGGCGCGGAACGGCGGCTGGCCCGCCACCGGAAACGGCGCGGGCGAGTGCGCCGCTCCCGGCGCGCGGGCGAGCTTGGCGCACAGGCGCGCGGCGGGCACCGTGCACGCCTTGCCCTGGCAGGGGCCGGTGCCGAGCCCGGTGTAGCGCTTGAGGCTCTCGATGTCCGCGTAGCCGTGGCCGACGGCCACCTCGACGTCGTGGACGCTGACGTCCTCGCAGGCACAGACGATGGCCTTCTCCACGGCGACCTCCAGTTCTTGCAGCGCGTACTGCTTTCGGTAACGATCGGCAATGATTCAGCGCTCCTCCACTGCTGACTCGGCGCGCGCTACGCCACTGCCGCGCCGCCCGCCTGCGCCGCCGCCGACAGCGCCGCGGCCTCGCCTCCAGCGGTGCGCCCGGCGGCCGCCCCCGAGAGCAGCGCCTCCGCCCCGCTCTCCCCTGCCGCGGTGCCTGCCGCGAAGAGCCAGGCAGGCCAGGCGCGGCCGCGCTCGTCGGTGTGCACGGGGAAGCCGCCCACCGCCTGGTCGAACGCCGCCTGCGCGCCGACCGAAGTGGCGAGGTCGTGCAGCGGCGCGGGCGGCAGCGCGATGGCCACCGCGTCGCAGCGGAGCTGCTGCACCTTCCCCGCGACCTCTACCTGCAGCTCGGCGGCCGGGTTGCCGCGCACGCGCATGGGAGTCGCGCGGCGGACCGACAGGCCGCCGTCCGGCTGGGAGGGAGCGACCGCGTCGCCGCCAGCGTCGATCACCGCCGCCAGCCCGTAGCCCGCGGCCAGCAGCGCGTTCGCGGCCAGCAAGAGCTCGGGCCCTTCGCCGACCACCGCCAGGCTGTGCGGCGCCTCGCCGACGCGCACGCCGGTGCGCTTGAAGAGCTCGAGCAGGCCGCGCGCCGCGTAGACCCCAGGCCGGTCCACGCCCGGGAACGGCAGCGGCTGCGGCGTGCCGCCGGTTGCCAGCACCACCCGGCGCGCGCGCACCGCGAGCAGGCGGCCTTGGAACCGCACGGCGAGCAGCGCGTCGCCTAGCGGGCTCTCGTCGGCGTAGAGGCCTACCACCTCGGCCCTGAAGAGGAGCTCCGCGCCAGGCGTGGCCGCGAGCCGCGCGGCCTGCGCCTGCTCGGTGACGCCGCGGTCGTCCGCGCCCAGCCCCGCGAGACCGAGGCGAGCCGCGCCGCCTGCCGAGGTGTTGCGCTCCAGCACCAGGACGCGGGTCTCCTCGCCCGCGCCTTCGGGCACTCCGGCCTCGAGCGCAGCCTGCGCCGCCGCGAGCCCGGCAGGCCCCGCGCCGATCACCACCAGCGGGACCGCGCGCAGCGAGCCCTGCCGCTCGGGCGCAGGCCGGTCCGGCAGCGTCCCGAGTCCGGCGAGCCTGCGCGCCACCTCCAGCGTGACCTTGCCGAGCAGGCGCGACTGCACCATGAGGTGGTGGTGGTCGAGCCCGCCGGGAAAGAGGAAGTCCACTGCCCGGAACAGGTCCGAGTCGACCGAGCCGAGCGGCCCGTTCTGCCGCTCGCACGCCATCCCCGCCTTCAGCTCCACCCGGCACGCGGGCAGCGAGGGCACGCCGTTCACCCGGACGAGACACTGCCCGCAGCCGCCCGAGAGGCAGAACGGGCCGCGCGGCCGGTGGTACTTGATCGAGCGGGTGAAGGTCGTCGTCCCGGCGCGCAGCAGCGCGGAGGCCAGCGTGTCAGAAGCCCGCCCCGCCAGGCGCTCACCGTCGAGGGTGAAATGGACCGCGTCAGGCTGCTCGTGCGTCGCCACGCGGCCCTCCTGGGGCTTTGGGAAGTCGGCTTCTAGAGTGGGGCCAGAGCGAAGCTGGCGCAACCGGAACTGGCGCGGCCCGCCTCGCTCAGGTCGAGCGCCCCCTGCCCTCTCCCTCGCGCCACACCTGCTCGCGGCCGATCAGCGCGGCCTTGCGCGCCGTTCCCCATCGATATCCGCCGAACGCGCCCGTCGAGCGCAGCACCCGGTGGCAGGGGATCAGCACCGCAAGGGGGTTGGCGCCGATGGCCGTTCCCACCGCGCGGACCGCCGAGGGCGAGCCAGCGAGGCGCGCGACGTCGCCGTAGCTCACCAGCTGCCCGCTGGGGATGCGCAGGAGCGCCTCCCAGACTTTCAGCTGCAGTGGGGTGCCCTTGAGCAGCACGCCGATCGGCTCTCCCGGCCGCCCCGCGAGCCGCTCGCGCAGGAGCGCACCGAGCGCGCGGACCGCAGCCGGCCGCTCCACCAGCGCGGCACCCGGAAAGCGCGCGCGCAGCTCGGCGACCGCTCCCTCGCGACCCTTTGCCGCGGCGCCCGGAGCGTCCTCGGCGTCGCCCTCCCCGCCCTCGCCGCCCTCTCCGTAGAACCCGACGAACGCCGCCGCGCCGCCGATCACCGCGAGCAGCGCCGCGCCGAGCGACGTCGCCACCTCGCCCCACTCG
>JAYWAO010000222.1:0-36664 GCA_043782365.1 Deltaproteobacteria bacterium | reverse complement strand
GGCCTGCTGCGGCCCGCCTCGGGAGCGCCAGCGAGGCGGCGCACGCTCTGCACCGACCTGCCCGACCGCTTCGCGGCGGTGGCGGCGCGGTTCATTGGGCGGCCGGTGACGGGCGTGGAGCTGGTGGACCTGTAGGCCGCCGCGCGGCCCGCCACAAGTTGGCGACCGCGGCCCTCCGGCGTATGACCAACGCATGCGCTCGGTCCAGAGGCTCCTCCCCGCACGCCCGGCCGACGTCGCCGGCGCGGCCGTGCTGCGCGCGCTCCCCCGCCGCGAGCTGCGCCGGGTGGGGCCCTTCGTCTTCGTCGACCAGTTCCTGCCTCCCGCGAGCGGCCAGCCCGCGCCGATGCACGTGCCGGCCCACCCGCACCACGGGCTGCAGACGGTCACCTACCTCTACCAAGGGGCGGTGCGGCACCGCGATTCGCTCGGGACTTCGCAGGTGATCGAGCCCGGCGCGGTCAACTGGATGACCGCCGGCAAGGGCATCGTCCACGCCGAGGACGCCGTGCCCGGCGCCGCCCCTGCCCGCGGCCTGCAGACCTGGGTCGCGCTCCCGCCCGCGCTGCGCGAGGTGGAGCCCGCCTTCGAGCACCTCGACGCCGCCGACGTCCCCGAGTGGGTGCAGCCCGGCGCGCGCGTGCGCGTGCTGGCCGGGAGGCAGGGGAGCCGCGAGGCCCCCGTGAAGACCTTCTCCGCGGTGGTCTACCTCGACGTGCAGCTGGAGGCCTGGGCCAAGCTGGAGCTCCCCGTCGAGCCCGGGCACGACCTCGCGGTCTACCCGGCCGAGGGCCAGGTGCTGGTGGGCGGGACCATGGTGGAGGAGGGCGTGCTGGCGCACCTCGAGCCCGGCGACGGGCTCCTCGAGCTCTCCTGCATGGCCCGTCCGTGCCGCGCGGTGGTGCTCGGCGGGGCCCCGCTCCCGGAGCCCACGGTGATCTGGTGGAACTACGTCGTCGCCTCGGTGGCCGAGGGCCGGGCGCGCGAGCAGGCGTGGCGCGAGGGCCGCGTGCCGTTCACGCTGCCCGATTGAACAGCGGCGCGTCGAACTGCCGCTCTCCGGGCTTCAGGGTGACTGCGTGGTGGCGTGCAGCACCTACATTTGGTACTTCCATCCTGCTTGGGAGTGGTTTAGCGAGACCAACGGGCCATCGCCCGTGAGCGGAGTTTCCACTGGCCGTGAGTACGCAGAAGCCGGGCGCCCCCGTCGTGGGCTTCAACCACAACCTCAAGCACGGGGGGCGCGTCTTTCACGTGCAGACCGAGGACTCCGGCCTCCCGCACGCCCACTACATCACGCACCTCTTCATCGGCGGGAACATCGTCGCCAGCATGAAGGCGTCGTACGCCGAGCAGATCGAGGCGCCCGATCTCGCGCAGGCGGTGCGCAAGCTGATGGAGGGGCAGCACAAGCAGATGGTCCGCCGTCTGGTGGCGGGGGAGTTCAAGGACCTCGCCGAGCGGTTCGCAGCGGCCCACTACGAGCCGGGCGTGCTCGCCAGCGGGCAGACAGGTCCCGCGGCCGTGAACACCGGCGGTGGCTCCGCGCCGTCGGAGGCCGGATCGATCACGGGGCCTGCAGCCAGGCCTGCGCCCATCGGCGCTCCGCCCGCGCCGCCGCCAGCCCCTGCAGCAGTGGTCGCTCCAGCGGCCGTCCCCGTGCCCAAGCCCGCCGCCAGGCCCGCCCCGCCCTCGGTGGCGAAGCCCGGCGCCGCGCCCTTGCCCGCCGCCCTGCCCGCAACCAGGCCTGCGTTGCCCGCGCTGGCGCCCAAGCCCCCCGTCTGGCAGCAGTCGCCGCCGACCGCGAGCGTCCAGAACACAGTGGAGCTCGCGCCGCCTACCGGGCCTGTGGCGCCAGCGCGCGTGCCGGGCCAGGCGCTGCCGAGCACCACCCGGGTCGCGCCCGCTGGGGGCAGGCCGCCGGTGGCCCCTCCGAAGATGGTCCCGGTCGTCCTTCCCCTGGCCTCGCCGGCGCAGCGGCCGCCGCCGCCCCCTACCTCGACCCGCTTCGTCCCCAGGGCGCCCCCGCTCGCCCCGCCAGCGCCTTCGCTGCTCTCGCCGCCGGCCACGCCGCTCGGGGTGCGGCCGGTGATGTCGGCGCCGGTCACGCCGCCGCCGCCGCTCAAGCGGATCTCCCAGCCCGGCCCCAGGCGCGCCTCGCAGCCCGGCCAGCCTGGCCAGAAGGCGGCCCAGCAGCCGCAGCTGGCCGCCGCCAGGCCGGTCAACATCTTCGCGGACGAGACCCCGGTGGAGAAGCCCACCGACGACCTGCCGACCATCTTCGCCGAGGAGCTGATCAGCGAGAAGAGCCTCGACGAGGTGATCCTCGCCTTCCTCTCCGCCGACCTCGTCGAGCCGCCGAAGTAATACATTTCTCGTCCGACCGCCGTGGCGGAGCGATGGGCAGCCCAACGTGATCAAGCTCTTCGGCGTCAGCAAGTCGTACGGGCCGGAGGCGCCCACCCTCGACGGCCTCTCGCTCGAGATCGAGAAGGGCGAGTTCGTCTGGCTCACCGGCCCCTCGGGCGCGGGCAAGAGCACGCTGCTCAAGCTGCTCTTCTGCGCGGAGGCGCCGACCAGCGGGCAGATCATCGTCGGCGGCCGCAACGTGGCCCGCCTCGGGCAGTCCGGCGTGCCGCTCTTGCGCCGCTCGATCGGCGTGGTCTTCCAGGACTTCAAGCTGCTGCCCAACCGCACCGTGCTGGAGAACGTGGGCTTCGCGCTCGAGGTGCTGGGGTTCTCCGACCGCGAGATCGAGGAGCGGTCGATCCGCCGCCTCGATCAGGTGGGCCTGCGCCACAAGGCCCGCTCGCTGCCGCAGAAGCTCTCGGGCGGCGAGCAGCAGCGCGTGGCCATCGCGCGGGCGCTGGTGAACGAGCCCAAGATCGTCCTGGCCGACGAGCCGACGGGCAACCTCGACCACGGCCTCACCGACAGCATCATCGAGCTGCTCTTCGACGCCAACGCGCGCGGCACCACCGTGGTGGTGGCCACCCACGACCACGCGCTGCTCTCCCGCCACGCGCGCCGCACCATCGCGCTGCAGGCGGGCCGGGTGGTTTCAGATGTGTAGCTCGATGTGGAGCGGGACGTGCGGCGGGATCTCAGGCCTCTCTCGCCGGGTCCGCCCATGATCGGCCACGTCGCCTGGCGCCTCTTCCGGCGGGCGCTGGTGAACCTCTGGCGAGCGCCGATGCCGTCGCTGGTGGCGGTGCTGACCATCGCCATCGCGCTCTTTCTCGGCGCGGCGTTCGTCGCGGCGCTCGATGCGGCCCAGCTGCTCCTGCGCGGCTGGGGCGCCGAGGCGAGCATCACCCTCTACCTCGCCCCGGACGCCACCGAGGCGCAGGCCGGCGCGCTGGTGGACGAGCTGCGCCGGGAGGGCACGCTCGAGGTGGTCTACGTCACCCGCGACGAGGCGCTCTCCCGGCTGCGCCAGGAGCTGGGCGACCTCGGCTCCACCCTCGACGGGCTCGCCAGGAACCCGCTGCCGCCCTCGATCGAGCTGCGGCCGCGCGCGCGGCTCTCGGTGGACGCGCTGCGGGCGCTGGCGGCGCGGTTATCGAAATTACCAAACGTCGCCGAGGTGGACTACGGCCGCGAGTGGCTCGACCGGCTCGAGCAGCTGGCCCGGGCGCTGCGGGCGGCGGGGCTGGGTGCCACGCTCCTGGTGCTGGGCGCGGCGATCCTGGTGGTGGCCAACACCATCAGGCTGGCGGTGTACGCGCGGCGCGACGAGATCGAGATCATGAAGCTGGTCGGCGCCACCGACGGCTACGTGCGGCTGCCGTTCCTCCTCGAGGGCGCGCTCCAGGGGATGGCGGGCGCGGGCCTCGCCGTCCTGGCGCTGCTAGGGGTGGAGAAGTGGCTGCTGCCGCAGGCGGCGGCGGCGTTCTCCTTCGCGGCTGGGGTCGCCGGTCCCGTGCTGCACGCGCCCGAGGCGATGGCGCTGGTGGCGTTCGGCGCGGCGGTGGGCCTGGTGGGGAGCTGGCTGTCGGTGGCCCGCTTCCTCCGGACGTGACCGTGCGCGGCGCTCTCCTCGCGCGCAGCGGGTCTCTCTGCGGCGCCCTCTGCGGCGCGCTGCTGCTCTGCGGCGCCTCCAGCAAGCCTCCGCCCGACGTGGCGGCAGAGCAGCAGCGGCTGGAGGCCCGGCTCGCCGAGGAGCGGCAGCTGGCGGCAGGCCTCGCCTCGAAGGAGACCACGCTGCTCGGCCGGCTGGCGGAGCTGGAGCGGCAGATCGAGGTCGGGGCCCGCGCGCTGCGGGCCGCGCAGGCGAGGCTGAAGGCCTCTTCGAGCAGGCTCGCCGTCGCCGAGCAGCAGGTGGCCAAGGCCGAGGGCGCGCTGGCGGCCGCCACCGACCGGCTCGGGCCGCGGCTCCTGGCGCGCTACCGGCTGGGGCGCGAAGGGTACCTGCGCTTCCTCCTCGGCTCGCGCTCGATCGGCGACATCCTCCGGCGCAAGCGGCTCTTCACCGCGCTCCTCGAGAGCGACTTCGCCGCGCTCACCGAGCTGCGCAAGCAGGCCGCGGTGGCCAAGGCCGCTCGCGACGAGCGCAAGGCCGCGCAGCAGGAGCTCGCCCAGAGCGCCGCCGCCGAGCAGGAGAAGCGGTCGGCGCTGGAGGTGCGCGTCTCGGTGCAGCGGCGCACGCTCTCCGGCGTGCAGCAGGAGAAGGCGGCCCACGAGCAGGCGATCCGCGAGCTGGAGCAGGCGGCGAAGGCGCTCAACACGCGGCTAGCAGAGTTGGCGAAGGCGGCCGCTGGAAAGAAGCCTGCGCCGCCGGCCAAGGAGCCCGGCAAGGAGCCCGCAGAGCCCGGCCAGGTGGTCGCCAGGCTCGGCCCGCGGCCCGCCGAGCCCGCCATCAAATCGGTGCGCGGCAAGCTGCTCTTTCCCGTCGAGGTGGGCCGCGTCGAGGCCCGCTTCGGGCGCACCCTCGACAGGCGCTTCGGCACCATCACGCTCCAGCGCGGGGTCGACATCCGCAGCCCCGAGGGCACGCCCGTGCACGCGGTCCACGGCGGCGCGGTGGTGCATTCAGGCTGGTTCCGCGGCTACGGAAACCTGGTGATCCTCGACCACGGCGCGGGCTGGTTCTCGCTCTATGCGCACCTCTCGACGCTCGACCGCGCGGTGGGTGAGGTGGTCTCGCGCGGGGACGCGCTGGGCTCGGTGGGCGAGACGGGCTCGCTGAAAGGGTCTTACCTTTACTTCGAGCTGCGCGACGGGCAGAAGCCGCTCGACCCGGAGCGGTGGCTGGGCCGGGTGCGCAAGCCGGGGCCGCTGAAGTAGGGGCTGCAACCCAGCCCACGCCCCGACCCGCCCGCGGACCATGGTGTACAACCGTCCGATGCACCGCTTCCCGCCGCCCCCTCACGAAGGCCGCCCGGAAGAGCCCTCCAGCACCTCGCCGCGCGCGCTCCTGCGCCAACTCCGCTCCCTGCTCCCTTCCGCCGGCACGGTGGTGGCGCTCCTCCTCGGCGCCGCCGCGCTGCTCCTGGCCGCCCGCGTGCAGGCCGCGCGCGATCCCTCCGGCCCCTACAAGAAGCTCGACGTCTTCAGCCACGTGCTCTCGCTGATCGAGAACAACTACGTCGAGGGCGTCGACGAGACCCGCCTGATCTACGGCGCCATCGACGGCATGGTCCGCACCCTCGACCCGCACTCCAACTTCATGGACCCGCGCTCCTACGCCGCCCTCAAGCAGGAGACCGACGGCGAGTATGGCGGCGTCGGGCTCGACCTGGGCACCAAGGACGGCGAGATCGTGGTGGTCTCGCCGCTCGCCGATTCGCCAGCCGCGCGGGCGGGGTTCCAGCCCGGGGACCGGATCATCGACATCGACGGCGTGACGACGCGGGGCCAGCGCGAGGCCGACGCCAACCGCGCCCTCAACGGTCCGCCGGGCACGCGCTGCGTGGTGCGCGCGCAGCGCAGCGGCTGGAGCGAGCCGCGCAGCTTCTCGCTGATCCGCGACGTGGTCCGCATCGTCTCGGTAGAGGAGCGCCTCTTCGATAAATTTGGTTACGTGAAGATCAAGAACTTCCAGGACCGCACCGACTTCTACTTGAAGAAGTCGCTCGACGCGCTGCGCGAGAAGGCGGGCAGCGAGCTGCGCGGCCTCGTGCTCGACCTGCGGCACAACCCGGGTGGGCTGCTCGACCAGGCGGTGAAGGTCGCCGACCGCTTCCTGCTCGACGGCGTCATCGTGACGACGAAGGGCCGCGGCGGCCGCCACGTCGAGGTGGAGCGGGCCCACGCCAAGGACACCGAGCCCAACTATCCGCTCGTCGTCCTGGTGGACGGCGGCACCGCGAGCGCCAGCGAGATCGTCGCGGGCGCGCTCCAGGACGCGGGCCGCGGCCTCCTGGTGGGCACCCAGACCTTCGGCAAGGGCAGCGTGCAGACGGTGATCGAGCTGGAGGACGGCTCGGGGCTCAAGCTGACCATCGCGCGGTACTACACGCCCTCGGGCCGCAGCATCCAGGAAAAAGGTATTACACCAGATATCCAGGTGCGCGGCGGCGCGCCCGGGCAAGCAGAGGACGACCCGGTGCGCGAGAAGAACCTCCCGGGCCACTTCCGCAGCGAGGACGAGAAGCAGGGCGCGGGCGCTGCGGCAGCGACGCCCATCGCCCCGCCGGCCGCGCAGCTCCCCGCCGCGCCAGGAGACCCGAGCGACGACCCGCAGCTGAAGGCCGGGCTCGATGCGCTGCGGACGTGGCAGGTGTTCCACGGCAAGGTGAAGCCCGCGCCGTGAGAACGGCGTCGCAGTTGCCGCGGCGGGAGCGCGGTGACTGTTGGTTACCTCTTCTTACCGAACAGCAGCGTCGAGAGCACGCCGCCGCCCGAGCTCTTCTTCCCCTGCCGCATCTCCAAGAGGCGCAGCTCCAGCGAGGCGTCGGCGTGGTTCGGCTCCAGCTCGAGCGCCTTGCGGAAGGCGTCCGCGGCGGAGTCCGGGTCCTTGGTGCGCCAGAGCACGCCCGCCACGTAGTAGGTGCGCGCCGACAGCCCGTGCGCCCGCAGCGCCTTCGAGAGCAGCGTGGCCGCCTCCTCCTTGCCCGCGGGCGAGGTGGCCGGGTCGCACATCAGGCCCCAGCCGAGGGCCGCGAGCGAGTCGCCGTTGGGGTCGAGCTCCACCGAGCGGCGCAGCTTCACCAGCGCCGCAGCGAAGTCGCGCTTCTTGAGCAGCGCCTCGCCCAGCTTCAGCGCCAGCGCCGCCTCCTCCTTGCGGTCGCGGACCTTGCCGCTGGTGCCCTGCTTGAGCGCGTTCGCGTAGGCCTCGCGCGCGGGCGCGGTGGCGATCTGGTCGTAGGCGTCCTTCACCGACTGGAAGAGCGAGCGCAGCTCGTCCTGGATGCCGGCGAACGCGGCCGAGGCGGCGTGGTCGGGGTGGAAGCGCTTGGCCGCCTCCAGGTAGGCAGCGCGGATCTGGTCGCTGGAGGCGTTGCGGGTGACGCCGAGCCGCGCCCAGGCGTCCTGCTCGGCGATGGTCAGGATGCGGCCGCGGACGTCCTCGATGAAGCGGCGGTCCTCCAGCGTGAGCTGGGTCTCGTCGACCGAGGCCTGCGGCGCTGGCTGCGCGAAGTCGAACCCGGGCGCCTGCGGCGCGCCCGCGAGGTTGCGCATGCCCTGGGCCCGCATCTTCTTGCGCAGCTGCATCGCGCTGTCGTCGGGGGGCGGGATCCCGGGCGCGGCGCTCGGCCGGCTCGCGTGCACGTCCATCTTCATCCGGTCGTCCGGGCTGCCGTTGAACTCGAAGCCGCCGCCCTCGACCCGGCGCAGGCCACCCGAATGATCCGGGGTCTCGGAGGCACCAGTGGCCCCCACAGCCTCGACGGCATCGGCCCGTTCGAAGCCCGGCCCGGCGCCGCCGGGGAGCTCCTGCCCGGCCTGGCGGACGGTCTCCAGGGCCGACTGCTCCTGCGCGTCACCGAGGTGCTCGAACGCGAGCGCTTCGAGGCGGGCGAAGGCGTCCTGCTCGGGAGGGGGCCCGGACCGCTGCGACTGCGCGGGCGAGGGCGACCGTGAGGAGGGCGGCGCCATCCTGCGCGACGGCGGCCTCGCTGGGGGAAAGGACGGCGGCTCGAAGACGGGGGCCTGCTCGGCGAAGGGGTCGAGGGCCTGCGAGAGCGGCTGCTGCTGCCCGTCCTGCGGCTGCGCGTCGGGCGGGTAGTCGAACGCGTACTCTGGCTGCGGAGCCGGGGGCGGCGGCTCGGGCATCCGCGGGACCGCGGGCTGCGACCGGTAGCTCGGAGGCACCTTGCGCGCGGGCTTGGCGGGCGTGGTCGTGGCGATGGGCGGCGGCGAGAAGACCGGCGGCGGCAACGACCCGGTCGAGGCCGGGGCTGGCCTGTTCACCGGCTTGCTGACGGGCTCGCTCACGGGCTTGCTGATCGGCCGCGCATCGACCCGGTAGCCCGGATTGGTGGGCGGCTGCGACGGCTGGGGCAGCCGGTAGCCGGTGTTGGTGGTGGGCTTGGGCGGCATGGTGGCCGGCCTGCTGAAGAGCGGCATCCCCGGCGACATCCGCGGCCGCGGCCCCCCGCGAGCCGAGGGCGACGCGGTCGCGGGCGGCGGCGGCTGCGAGCGCACCGAGGGCGGGCGGGTCTGCCGCTTGGCCGCTGGCGGGGGCTCGGCCTCGAGCGGCACCAGCTCGCTGGCCTCGCCGGGAGCGCTGTCCTGCGCGATCAGCATCGGCTCGCTGATGGTCTGGTGCGGGCCTGAATCGGCGCGCTCGGGCGGCGCGGTCGAGGGCACGTAGGTGGGCACGTGCTGCTGGAGCGGCGGTGTCGCGCTGCGCGGGGCTTCGGTGCGCGCCCCCGACGAGAACCCGCTGCGCGCGGCTGGCTGCGCCTCGGCCGCGCCCGTGAGCAGGAGGGCGACCAAGAGCCCCTCGGCGCGGCCCGGCGAGAGCCGCGAGAGCTGCGCGAACTCCGCGAGCGACCGCGGCAGGGCGAGCAGCGCGGCGGCGCGGCGGTCGGCGGCGTCGAGCTGCGCGCGCGCGGAGATCTCCGGCCACTCGACCGAGAGCCGGGCCGCGTGGTCGCCGAGCCAATCGAGCACCCGACGCCGGCGGGCGGCCATCCGGTCGGACTCCAGCGCGTCTGCCAGCACCGAGACGGGATCGATCGACAGCTCGCGCGACCAGGCCGGGGGCGGCTCCCAGCCGCGCAGCTCGTAGTGGCCCCGCTCCAGCATGAGCAGCGCCGCGAGGTTCTGCCGGTGCTGCGTGTAGAGCGCCTGCTTGAGCTGGTCAGGGGTCAGGAGGTGCTTGTCCACCAGCACCTGACCGTGCTGCTGGTTCGCGGCCTGCGCCTCGGCCCGCGAGGCGTCGATGTCCAGCGCCGCGACCCAGTCGTTGGAGAGCAGGACCTGCGCCAGGGTGCGGAACCCTGCGAAGAACGCCGAGCCGCACATGTCGCCCGCGCGGAAGAACTGCCGGATCTCGGTGCCGCCCTCGCCCTCGATGGAGAGCGTTCCGCTGGCGCGAGAGCGGAAGATGGCCGCGACCAGCTCGGCGGGGCTCGTCTGCTCGAGCTCGCCGGCGGCCAGAGTGGGGAGGAGATCGAAGGTGTCCACGATCCCTGACTCTACCCCGGTCCGCGCATCTCTGCGCACTGTCGGAGCGCCTCGTACACCGCAACACCTGCACAGGTGGAGAGGTTCAGGCTGCGCGCCGACGGCTCCTCGATCATCGGGACCCGCACCCAGGCCGAGGGAAAGCGCGCGAGGATCTCGTCGGGCAGGCCGCGCGCTTCCTCGCCGAGGACCAGCCAGTCGCCCGGCTTGAAGCGGGCCTGCCAGAGGGCCTTGGTCGCCGGGCCTGGTCTTCCAGTGAACAGATGGACGCGGCCCTCCTCCAGCTTCTCGGCCGCGCAGAGCTCGTCGAACGAGCCCCAGGTGGCGGCGTGGACCTTGTCCCAGTAGTCGAGCCCGGCCCGGCGCAGGTCCTTGTCGGTGATGCGGAACCCGAGCGGCGCCACCAGATGGAGGCGCGTGCCCGTGACGGCGCAGAGCCGCGCGATGTTGCCCGTGTTGGGCGGGATCTGCGGGTGGACCAGCACCACCGAGAGCGGCGGCGAAGGCGGGGAGAGCCAAAGTGAGGTAGAGGGGTCTGGCATGACGAGGCTGGCGATCATCACCAACCCGCGGTCCTACCGCAATCGGCTTTGGCCGCTGGCGGCGCAGTCGCTGCGCAAGGCCGCACCGGGCGCCGCCTTCTACGAGGCGGGCAGCCCCTCCGCGCTCGCAGCCATCGCCCAGCAGGTGAAGGCCGCGGGGCACGAGGTCGTCGCCATCGCCGGCGGGGACGGGACCGTGCAGCACGTGGTCACCGCGCTCGACCGCGCGCTCTCGGGGGCGCTCCCGCTGCTCTCGCTGCTCGGCGGCGGCGCCTACGATTCGCTGGCGGCGCTCGGCGGAAAGGGCGACGCGGAGGTGCGCCTGCGCAGGCTCTCGGTGGCGCTGGCGTCGGGCACGCCGATCTCCGCCGAGCCCGGCGGAAGCGAAGCGCTGCGGGTGGTGGAGCGCGACACCCTGCGGGTCGGCGGCGACTGCGGCTTCCGGCTGGGCGTGGGCCTGCCCGTGGCGTTCGTCGAGGCGGTCTACCAGGCCGGCGGGGGGCGCTGGGCGGGCCTGCGCACGCTGGTGCGGGCGGCCAACTCGTCGATGGTGAAGGGCCCGTTCGCGCGCGCCCTCTACCAGCCGCTGCCCTTCACTGTCTGGGTGGACGGCGAGGAGTGGCCGCCGCTGCCGCTCGCGGAGAGCTTCTACGGGCTGGTCTGCTCGACGGTGGCGGAGGCCGGCCTGGGCCTGCGCCCGTTCCGCCGCGCCCTCGAGCAGCCCGGCTTCTTCCAGGTGCTCGGGCTCACCGCCGGTCCGCGGGCGTTCGCGCTGGAGCTCCCCCGGCTGCTGCTCGGAATGCCGGCCCGGCACGACCGGCTGCTCGACGGCGTCGGCGAGCGAGTCGAGCTGCGTCCTTCTTCCCAGCACGTCCAAGGCGGCGGGGCCGGGCTGCGCTACCTCCTCGACGGAGAGCTGCTCGACGCTCCCGGCCCGCTCTCGGTAGGCCTCGGGCCGCGGATCCGCGTGGTGCGGGCGTGAGCGGACGCTCGCGGCTCTTGCTGGAGCGGACGGGCGCGGTGCTCTGCGAGCGGCTGGAGCGGGCCGGCACCTGGCACGCGCGCCTGGTGGGGCTGCTCGGCCGGGATGGGCTCGCCCCGGGCGACGGCCTGCTGCTCGACCCCTGCAGCTCGGTGCACACCTTCTTCATGCGCTTCGCCATCGATGTGGCGTTCCTGGACGATTCCGGGGTGGTGGTGGCGCTGAACCACCGGCTGCGTCCCTGGCGCGCGACCCGGCTCCACCTGCGCGCCCGGACCACCCTGGAGCTGCCCGCGGGCGCGCTGGAGGCGGGCGGGGTGCTCGTCGGCGACCGGCTGGCCGAGGAACCCGGCCCTGCGAAGAACGGACATCCGGCAACCGCGCCAGTCGGAACCGTTTGACCGTTGGCCCGCGCCTTTGCTAGCGTCAGCCGCGCTGGAATTGCTGTGGTTCCAGACGACAAAAAGCCGCCCCCTTCCACCCTTCCAGCACAGAACGGCCCATGCGAATCCAACACGCCTCCAAGTCCGACGTGGGCATGAAGCGCGACAACAACGAGGACAACCTGATGGTCCTCCCGGAGGAGAACTGCTTTGCAGTCTTCGACGGCATGGGAGGTCACGCCGCTGGCGAGGTCGCCTCCGCGATCGCGGCCAACGAGGTGAAGGAGTTCTTCACGCTCACCGGGCGGGATGAAGAGGCCACTTGGCCCTTCAAGGGCGACCGGCAGAAGAGCTACGACGAGAACCGCTGCATCACGAGCATCAAGCTGGCCAATGCCCGCATCATCGAGGCGTCCGAGCAGGACGGCGCCAAGAAGAACATGGGCACCACAGCGGTGATGATGCACTTCGTGGAGCGCAACGGGTCGGGGCCCAAGTGCTTGGTCGCCCACGTCGGCGACTCGCGCGGCTACCACTTCCGCGGCGGCGTGCTCAAGCGCATCACCATCGACCACTCGCTGGTCGAAGAGTACCTGCGGATGGGCAAGATCACCGAGGAGGAGGCGAAGAACTTCCCGCAGAAGAACATCATCCTCCGGGCCCTCGGACAGCAGAAGCAGGTCGAGGTCGAGGTCAACTCGTTCGTCCCCGAGGCCGGCGACATCTACATGGTCTGCTCCGACGGCCTCTCCGGCATGATCACCGACGAGGCGATGCAGGCGATCATGCAGCGCTCGCCGAACATCGACGCGGCCGCGAAGAAGCTGATCGACACGGCCAACGCCAACGGCGGCGTCGACAACGTGACGGTGATCCTGGCCCAGTTCACGCCGGGGTAGCAGGGCGCTTCGCCGTCTCGCCCTCACAGGCGGCTTGGACCTCGGTCCGAGTCGCCTGTTTCATTTCGGGCCTCGTCGCCGGGGGGACTCCGACCCCAGGTCCGTGGTGGCAGCAGGTCGCGGAGAACGACACCTCGCAGCGCATCTCCGACGGGCGTTCACTTGCCGGCCAGCCCGGAGAGAAACGGCAGCAGCGGGCACTCGAGGCCGTGGTGGACCGGGTCGGAGAAGGCCGCGTGAGCAGCCGGCCTGGCACCACTACAATGCGCGCAGCTCTCGCCGTGACGGCTTTGGCTCCAGCCGGCCTCGAGCACTGCGTCGAGGAGACGGCGGCTCTGCTCGCGATCGACGTACTCGCGCAGGTTCGTCGGCACACCCAGCCTCGCGGCCAGGTGGTGCACGATCGCAGCTTCGATCTGGTTACGCTCGACGACGATGTGCTCCGGAGCCGGACAGACGTGCGGCACCCGGGCCACTTCCGCCGCTCCGCATCGAGCGCACTGCCCACGGGGATGGCTCATGGTGCACTCCGGCTTGTCCCAACCGAGGTGGCGTCAACCGTCGCGCAGGGCGCGTAGCAGAGGTGCTCAGGCAGGCACCAATGTGACTCACACTGTTGAGGTACGTCGCAGGACGTTCCGCCCGGCGAGAGAGGAACGCACTTGCCGACCGCGGGGTCGCAGAAGCTCCCCACGCAGGGCAGGTACAAATTGCACGCCTGAGCGAGCATCGCATACGGCCTGCAGGTCGCCTCGCCATCAAGACCGCGCTCGATTGAAGCGGGCACGCAGCTCAGGAACGCCTTGCATTGGATGGGGCTGTTGCACTTCTGCCCGGCCGCGCGGAGTTTGTGACAGCGGCCGTTGTAACAAGCGGCGTCGACGGGGCACGCGCCGAAGTCGAGGGCCTCGCAGGCGCCACCCGGCCCTTCCTGCCGGGTGCATCGGCCGCCATCGCTCCCTCCGTGTGTGCCTTTGCAATGGAGCCCGGGCGCGCAATCAGTGAAGGTCCGACAAGACTCGCCAGCGCGCAGGGCGAAGGGCCGTACCTGACACCGGCCGGCGACGCAGCTCGCTTCCATCTCCGCACAGGACCCCGGTTCGTCAACGCAGGCGTCCTCCGTCTTGCTGCGCAAAGCGCAGACGCGCTGGCCGCCTGCGGTCCGGCAAAAGAGACCGGTCGCGCAGTCCGCGGTCTCCCGGCAAGGCTGTGCGGCAACTGCGAGTTGGGCAACGGGCTGGCAGGTGCTGTGACCAAGGGGGCCGACACAGGCGGCAACGGCCGGATTGCACACCAGCGCCCCAGGGCTGCATGTCCCGTCCAGCGGGACGAATGGTCGGCAGCGATGGCACTCGGACGAGAGCTTGGGACAGTAGCCCTCGACGCAATCGCTGGAGTCGCTGCAAGCGCTGCCAGGCCCGGAGTGCGGCTGGAGGAGCTCGTTCATCTCGCAGCGATGGGTCAGCTCGAAGAGGTCGGCGTCGTCGTCGCCCAGCACGGCCTTGAGGGCGTTGCAGCTCGCGTCGTTCATCGCCTCGATGCACTCCTCTTGGGGCTCTGCGTTCACCGTGACGACGCCTGCCCGAAGCTTCCACCCCAGGGACCGCTCGCATTGTGCTCCGAGCTCGTCGATGCACGCCTCACGCTGGGCACGGTCCATCTGCCCACACTCGACACGCTTGCTGCATTGGGCCCGGACCGCGGCGGCGCAGAGCGGTGCCAGAGGCCGGCCTGACGCGGTAACGGACTCCACCTCCTGCGGGCGTCGGAAGTGGCGGACCCCGACCAGAACCACGCCGAGTGCGAACGAGGCCGCGATGCCGACAGGCAACAGGAACTGGAGTCGACCGACGGCTGCTTTTCGAACGCCCAAGTCACCCTCAGGGACGCCGCGGACGTGGCGGCGAGGCCAGCACCGCTAGAAGTCGATCGACGCAGACAGCACACCAACGGGGACCGTGACGTTCTGCCTCTTCGGTGCCGCAGCGCCGACCAGCGCCTGCAATTGGATGTTCTTGGTCACGAGCCATGAGATTGCCGGGCCGGTCGTCAGATCGAAGTCGCGACCTGGGTTGGCCACCGCGCCCTCCGCGTCTCCGGCCTCCACCTGGATGCGAAAGTCGACGCCCGCGCGCACTGCATCGGTAAATCGATAACCGCCAAAAGTCTTGAGCTCGAGGTCCTTGCCAGCGCCGCCGCCGAGCTCGACGCCGAAGACGCCGTTGACGACCAGATCCCACTGCCCGAAGCGGCGCCCAGCGGCGACGAGGAGCTCCACCTCGCCGTGGTCGGCACCGCCTGCTGCCCGCTGAAAGCTGTAGCTCTTGAAGCGGATGCCGCCCGACAAGTCGATTCCCGCTACTGCCTGCTTGAGGAATTGGTAGCGGACGCGCGCGCTCGGGCCAGAATCTCCCGCCTGGTAATAGCCGCCGACGTCGGCCGCAAGGCCCTCGAGAGGTGCCCACTGGATCGAGCCCGTCACGGCTCCGGTGGTGCCGTTGCCTCCGTCGGCCTTGGATTGGCCGGTACCCCCGCCCGTCACCCGGACGGTCCCTCTCTCCGCAACCGCTGGAGCGTCCGTCAGCAGGGTGTCCCGGTCGAAGCCCCCGGCTCGCGCAGCCATGCCGGAAGTGAGGAGAGCGAGAATGAGCCAAGCGAGCGAGGTGCGAGCCATCTGGTGGTCTCCAGTCCAGCCGGGCAGACGCTGCGAACGGTCGACCGCGTCGTGGCCTGTCACGGGAACGACGTGAAGAGGTCTGCCAGGTCCGTCGCTGTAGCCGCGGCGCCCAGCATCGGGCTGACCCCGAAGATCTCCTGCATCGTCCGGAGGGTCGAGCTGTGCGAATAGCTCAGGGTATTCGAATATCCCGCCTTCGCCTTGGGGGACATGACGATCATGCCGATCGGGTGGTCTCCCTGCTCGCTCTCGTCCCAGGTGATGAAGAGCGCGCCGCCGTTGCGATACGCCGCCGAGTTGAGGATGGTGGGGACGTTCTGGGCCAGCCAGTTGTCGCCGTTCTTCACCGCGTCGCTGGTCGCGCAGCCGCTGGTGTTGTGCATGTCGTTGCAGAGGTCGGGAGTGATGAAGTTGTAGCGGGCCTGCTGCCCCGACGAAAGGTCGGTCGCCAACTGCGTGTAGGGGCGCACGTGCGCGATGCAGTTGGCCGAGGAGGCGCTGTTGGTGTTGGTCACGTCGTCGAAGAACACCATCGGGTTGTGCTTGGGCGCATAGAGGCCGGTGGTGGTGAGGGGGCAGACCGTGCCGCTGATCCCCTCCTGGTAGCTCCTCCAGGCGATGCCGCTGTTTTGCAGCAGCGTCGAGAGGTGCTGGGTGGTCGATTGGTGGTTGACGCTCGGGGCGCTGTCATTGAGGACGCCGAAGTTCGTGCCTGCCTCCAGCCAGAGGTAGTTCGGCTCGCTGGGGTGGATGCCGGGGACGTTGAGGTAGTTCTCGGCGTGCGCGCCCTGCGCGAGCAGCGTGTTGTTGATGTAGGGCGCCGACGAGCTGCCCTTGATGGAAGACCAGTTGTGGTTCTCCATCAGGATGATGAAGACGGTCTGGATGCCAGCCGGCGGCGTGCCCGGGTTGATCGTCCACGCGAGCGGGGCGGTGTGGGTCAGCCCTCCGCCGCTCGCCGTGAGAGTCAGGGCGTAGCTTCCCGCGGCGGCGGAGCCGGGCGAGAGCGTCAGGGTCGAAGAGCCGCTGCCGCCCGAGACGCTGGCGGGATTGAACGCCGCCGCGGCGCCCGACGGCACGCCGCTCACGCCCAGCGCCACTCCGCTCACGAAGCCGCCCGTCGCGGTGAGCGTCGCGGTGGCGGTCGCTGGCGCGCCTCCGCTTGAAGTCACCGCGCCCGCGCTGGTCGAGAGAGTGAAGTCCGGGGTGGTGGAGGAGCCGATGGTCCAGGTGAGCGAAGTCGAGTGGGTGAGCGAGCCGCTGATGCCGGTCACCGTGATGGTCTGCGTCCCGGCGGAGGCGGTGCCTGCCGAGAGAGTGAGGGTAGAGGTGCCGCCAGCGCCTGCGTTGCTCGGGCTCAGGGTAGTGCTCGCCCCGGCGGGCGCGCCGCTCGCCGAGAGCGCGACGTTCCCGGAGAAGCCGTTGAGCCCGGCGATGGACACGGTGCAGGTGCCGCTGCCCATGACGGCGGTGGTGCTCGCCGAGAGTGCAAAGTCGGGGCTGGGCGCTGAGCCGCCACTGACCTGAACGTCGTCGAACAGGGTGTAGTTGGAGTTGGTCTTGTAGACCTCGCTCTTGCTCGCGAGCGTGAGCGTGAGGCTGTGGCCGGCCGGGAGCACGCTCGAGGCGACCTTCACCCACGCGCCGGTCTTGCTGCAGGTGTTCGGCAGCAGCGTCACCGCGGTGCCGGCGGTGTGATCGGCGAGCGTCGCGGTCGCCCAAGCGTACTTCACGGCGTCATTGCAGACGCCCTGGTACCAGAACGACAGGGTGGCGCCGGACGGAGCGGTGAACGTCTGCGAGACCGAGTCCAGCGTCCTCGAGGTGGCGCTGCCGACCTTCACCGCGCCGCTGCCGCCGTGCGCGGTGGCGCTGGCGGCGGTGGTGCCGCTCGAGCTCCAGCCGGTGAGGCCGTTCTCGAAGTCGCCGTTGACGATCGCGCTGCCACCGCCTCCGCCATTGATGGTCCAATTGATCGAGACGGAGTGCGTGAGGCTGCCGGACACGCCGGTCATCGTCACCGGATAGGTGCCTGCGGCAGCGGTGCCCGCGGAGAGCGTGAGCGTCGAGGCGCCGCTGCCGGTGACGCTGGTCGGGCTGAGCACCACGCTCGCCCCGCCCGGCAAGCCGCTGGCCGAGAGGTTGACCGCGCCCGCGAAGCCGTTGAGCGCGGCGACCGCGATGCTCGTCTGCGAAGACCCGCCGGGCGCGGTGGTCACCTGCGCCGGAGCCGCGCTGAGCGCGAAGTCCACGCTGGAGGCCTGACCGATGGTCCACGAGAGGTGCGCCGACTGGGAGAGGCTCCCGCTCGTCCCGGTCACCGTGACCGCGTAGGTCCCGGCAGCCGCGCTGCCAGCGTTGAGCGTGAGGGTCGCCGTGCTGGCGCCCGAGATGCTGGTGGTGCTGAGGCTCGCGGTCGCGCCGCCCGGCAGGCCGGCCGTCGAGAGCGCGATGGCCGAGGAGAAGCCGCCGGTGGCGGTCGCCGAGATGGTGCTCGTGCCGGTCCCGCCGGCCTGCGTGATCACCGCAGCCGGGCTCGCGGACAGCGCGAAGCCGGGCGTGGCGGCGCCGGCGCAGTCCTGGCCGAAGCAGATGCTCAGGATCGGATGGATCTCGATGCCGTTGGGCGCGCCGTTCGCGCCGTGCGCGGGCATGTCGAAGAAGGCCACGCCGGTGATGGTCACCGGAATGTTGGCCTGCTGGTAAGAGCCGGAGACTTTGTATTTGGCATCAAAAGTTGCCCGCGCGGAGGCGATGGCCGCAGCGAAGGCGCTGCCGCCAGCGCAGCCCGGCGAGGGGATTTCGCCCTCCATCTGCGTCGTGCCCGAGACGAGGCCCAGGTGATAATCGCTGTCCGGCTCGGACTTGTATTGCGTCAACGTGATGTTGGTCAGCCTGACCACCTGCAGCTCGGTCGGCGCGATGCGGGTGGCGGGCAGCGTGGCCGGCTTCGGCAACGCCACCAGGGCGGCTTGTGTGGTGTCTTGCGGCGTGAGGTTGACGCTGCTCGCCGACGTGTCGGTGCCCGTCTTCACCGCCCAGCGGAAGGTGCCGCAGGAGCCGCTCGCGTTGAGGGGCTCCGTGTCGTCCTCGTTGAGCGGTCCCGAGGCGATGCAGCCCACCGCCAAGATCGCAATTCCGACGGACAAGCCGAGCGTCGATAGGCTGAGCGAGTGGCGCTTGATGTCCCGCATTGGTGTTCTCCGAACCTTGGTGCAGATCTGTAGAGGCCGAACCTCGAGGCCCAGATGGGCCCAGTGGGGGGGAACACACAAAAGCCCAACGGTGTCAGGGAGGTGCCACGGCGCAGGACGGAAGTCGCAGGCACTGAGTGATATTGACCAGTTGCCGGTCACTCGACGTCGGTCTTGTCCTCGTGTTGACCGATACTCAGACGGTCAAAAACAGGACGAAAGCCGGGGAGCCTTTAGGGGGGCTACGAGCTGAGAAGACTCCAAGAAACGATTCCCTTTAGACGAGCGCCTGGGCCTGATGTCTTCGCTCCGCGCCCTTCGTCACCGGGCGGCGCGCGCGGGCCTGGAGAACCACGCAGGTCGAGAGGTGAAGAGCAAACTCCGCCGATGAGGGCGCCGTGCAGCAGCCCGCCCAGGGCATCTTCCAGATGTTGTGGGCTCGACCCTTTGTTCCTCGGCTTGCCGAAGAAGTGCGTGGCCACCCTGCAGAGATCGGCGAAGCGGACGTTTGCGGGGTGGCTCGCATCTCGCCGAGCCGGTCTTCGATGCTCTGACCCACTTGCCGATGGTGTCGCTAGCCCGAAGCGCGCGCCCTACGCAGCGTCCATCCGCACACCCGGCGCCGCGATCACCTGGTCGAGCCGCTCGCCGGCGCCCAGGTGCGTGCCGTCCCAGCAGACCGAGCGGGTGACGCTGACCCCCGCGTCGATGCGCACGTCCGCGCCCAGCACGGCCTCGGGGCCGATCTGCGCTCCTTTGCCCACCTGCGCGCCCGCGTGGATCAACACGGGGCCGACCAGCTTCGCCGAAGGATCGATGCGCGCGCCCTCGTGCACGAAGACGCCGCCCTCGAGCCCCTGCGCGCCCGCCCACGGATCTGCGCCGCCGCCGAAGCGGTTCATCGGGACCCTGCGCCCGAGGAAGTCGAGGTTTGCGCGCAAGAGGCTCCTCGGCGCGCCCAGGTCGCCCCAGTAGCCATCCTGCACCCAGCCGAGGACCTTCGCCCCCTCGTGGATGAGGCGCACGTAGGCGGTGCGGTTGATGTCGCTCTCGCCCTCGGCCGGGAGGCGCGAGATCACCTCCGACTCCATCACGTGCACGCCGGTGAAGTGGCGCTTCTGGTGGGGCAGCTCTCCGGGCGCTCCAGCCCCCGCGCCGCGGCCGGCGATGCGGCGCACGCGGTCCTGCGTGTCCACCTCGACCGCGCCGTAGGTGGCGCCGGGCGGGTAGGGCGCGAGCACCATGGTGGCGACCGCCCCGGCGGCCCGGTGCGCGGCCAGCGCGCCCGCCAGGTCGAGGTCGAAGATCATGTCGCCGTTGAGCAGGAAGAAGGTGCCCTCGCCGAGCAGCGCCGCCGCCTTGCGCAGGCCGCCGCCGGTGCCGAGGATCTGCCGCTCCTCGCGCGAGATCTGCAGGCCCAGGCCCAGCCTGGCTGCGAGCGCGACCGCGCCCTTCTCCATCGCCGCGCCGAGGTGGTGGGTGTTGACGACGACGTCGGTGACGCCCGCCTCGCGCAGCAGCGCGAAATTGTATTGCAATAAAGGCAGGCCGCAGAGCGGCACCAGCGGCTTGGGAACGGTGTCGGTGAGCGGCCGCAGGCGCGTGCCGAAGCCTGCGCAGAGCACCATCGCCTTCATCGCCCGCACCGCCCCCGGTCCAAGCTGCGGTCCCTTAGGCTGCGGCGCTGCGGCGCCAGAACGCGAGCGCGCCCAGGGTGCGTCCCTGCAAGAGGCTCATCAAGCCCACGTAGAAGAAGCCCCACTGGAACAGGAGCAGGAACGGCAGCGAGAACCAGACGCCCTTGTCGAGCGCGAACCAGATCGCCGAGGTCAGGTACGCGCCCAGCGCCAGCTCGAGCAGCGGCTGCGCGGTAGAGAGCGCCTTGTACCGGTTCTGCACCCAGCCCGCGGTCTTCTTGTTCTCGGCGCCCGCGCCGTGCTTGGGCGTGCGGGTGAAGCCTGTCTGGTAGCCGACCAGCGCCTCGATGACCGCCTTCGCTTGGTTGACGCAGAGGCCGATGCCGAGCGCCATGATGAACGGCAGGTACTTGATCCGCTGCCAGAAGGGCATGCCGATCTCGCGCTGGCTGGCGATGTAGAACCAGACCACGCTCATCGTCGCCGTCCAGAAGAACGGCAGGTCGAGCATCAGCACTTCGTACCAGCCGTGCTTGAAGCGGATCACCATGCTGACGGGCATCAGCACGGTGAGGAGGATCATCAGCGGGTAGGTCAGGTTCGCCGTCAGGTGGAAGAACGCCTCCACCTTCACGTCGCGGGGCAGGTCGCTCTTGAGGATGCGCGGGAGCAGCTTGCGCGCGGTCTGGATCGAGCCCTTGGCCCAGCGGTGCTGCTGGTTCTTGAAGGCGTTCATCTCCACCGGGACTTCGGCGGGCGAGACCACCTCGGGCAGGTAGACGAACTGCCAGCCTGCCAACTGCGCGCGGTAGCTGAGGTCGAGGTCTTCGGTGAGCGTGTCGTGCTGCCAGCCGCCCGCGCTCTGGATGGTGGCCTTGCGCCAGACGCCGGCGGTGCCGTTGAAGTTGAAGAACCGCCCGCTGCGGTTGCGCGCGGTGTGCTCGATGACGAAGTGGCCGTCGAGGAAGATCGCCTGCGCCTGCGTCAGGTGGCTGTAGGCGCGGTTCAGGTGCTCCCAGCGCACCTGGACCATGCCGATCTTCTCGTCGGTGAAGTACTGCACCGAGCGCAGGAGGAAGTCGGGCGTGGGCACGAAGTCGGCGTCGAAGACGGCGACCAACTCGCCCTTGGCGACCTTCAGGCCCGCCTGCAGCGCGCCGGCCTTGTAGCCCTGGCGGTTGTCGCGGTGCAGATACGAGATGTCGAGGCCCTGCGCGCGGGCGCGCTCGACCGCGGCGCGCGCGATCCCTTGCGTCTCGTCGGTGGAGTCGTCGAGGACCTGCACTTCGAAGCGGTCGCGAGGGTAGTCGATCTTGCAGACGGCCTCGATCAGCCGCTCGCAGACGTACATCTCGTTGAAGATGGGCAGCTGCACGGTGACCCGCGGCAGCGTCTCGAACCGGCCCTTGGGAGTGGGGAGGTTGCCCTTGTATTTGTAGTACAGGTACGCCATCACGTACCGGTGCGAGCCGTAGAGCGAGAGGATGAAGAGGACGATGAAGTATGTCCCGAGGAAGAATACCTCCGCCGTCGTCATCGCCGAATCGCTCCAGTTGACTGACTTTGCTCAGGAAATCCCGGAAGGCCAGCCCGCAGGGGCGGGAATCTAAGGGATCGACACGGGGAAGTCAAACCAAGCGACGCGGCGCGGCGCATAGGGCCCCTGGTTTCGCGGTCGTTCGCGGCAAAGGGTCACTTGTTCGCGCCCCTGCTCGCCGTACCTTGGCCAGCGTCAGTTCTGCGGAGATTTTTCTGCAGCCGAGGGAGCTCGCCATGGCACGGATCCTCGTCCTCTACGGCTCGCGCGACGGCCACACCGCCTTGATCGCCCACACCATCGCCGAGGTGCTGCGGAGCCACGCGCACACGGTGGACGTGCGCGACGCGGTGGCGCTGCCGTCGAGCTTCTCGGCCCGGGTGTTCGACGGCGTGGTGGTGGGCGCGGCCGTCCGCTGGGGTCGCCACCACCCGGCCATCCGCGCGTTCCTGCGCGAGAACGCGCTGCTCTTGTCGCGCAAGCCCGCGTGGCTCTTCTCGGTGAGCCTCGCGGCCGCGGACACCGCCGGCCAGGGCCGCGCGCAAGCAGCCCTGCTGGCCGACGAGCTGGTGGCAGAGTGCGGGTGGACGCCCGGCCGCATCGAGCTGCTCGCGGGCGCGCTGCGCTACCGCGAGTACGGCTTCTTGCTGCGGCAGGTGATGCGGCTGGTGGCGCGCAAGGCGGGCCTCTCCACCGACACCGCGAAGGACCACACCTACACCGACTGGGCCGAGGTGCGCCGGTTCGCGCGCGACTTCGGGCTGCGGGTGGAGCCGCGCGATCTCGACGAGGAGCGGGGCGCGTTCGCGCCGGTCACCGAGGAGGCCGCCGCCGTGGATGTGGAGCCCTCGGAGCGCATGAGGGTGATCGGGCACCCGTCGATGCACTGAGACTAGCCTCACTGGCCTGACCCAGGTTTCGCCCCCAGTAGCGCGGGAGGCGGGCTGCTGGCCGTTCAGCAGAGTGGCGGAGTTTGAAGACAGGCCCTAGCGCGCCCCAGCCGCGGCCACGCGCGGGAGCTCCGGCTTGCGCCTCACGCCCGCCACCTTCTCGAAGGTGTGCCGCGCCTTCGCGTGCAGCCCCTCCTGGATCAGCTCCAGCGAGGCCTGCGGCAGCTTGAAGAAGTTGCGGGCGAGCGCGGCGTCGTCGGCGTAGGCCCGCTCGATCTCGACGCGCGACCACGCCGCGGGGAACGGCGAGTACCGCAGCGGCTCCCCGAGCCACCGGTTCACGGCCACGTCGCCGTCGCCGTCGCCGTCAACGTCAACGTCAAGGAGAGGGCCGATGGCGACCGCGACCACCTGAACGGGTGGGTAAGTCGCGCAACTGTTGACACCCGCCCACCCGCAAGGGAGCATCGACCCTCTTTTCGCACCTTCGAGAGAACTGACCTTGGCCAAGCAGAGCCTGCTCGTCGCAGATGCCGACCCTCGCAGCCTGCGCATCCTCGACGTCGCCCTGCGCAAGGCCGGGTTCCAGGTCGGCACCGCCTCCGATGGCGCCGAGGCGCAGCGGCGTCTGCAGCGCACCCCGCCCGACCTCCTCATCGCCGACGCCGCGCTCCCGGGCCTCGACGGGCTCTCGCTCTGCCGCGCCGTCCGGGCCGACCCGCGGCTCGAGGGCGTGCCGGTCATCCTCATCTCCGCCGACAAGGACTCGGGCGCGCAGAAGGCCGCCATCGAGGCGGGCGCCGACGACTTCCTCGGCAAGCCGCTGCTCATCAAGGAGCTGACCCAGCGCATCCGCATGCTGCTGGTGCGCCGCGAGCAGGAGAAGCTGGCGCAGCGCGGTGGCACGCCCGCGGCGCTGACGGGCGCGATCGGCGATCTGGGCCTGGTGGATGTCTTCCAGTCGCTCGACGGCTGGAAGCGCAGCGCGGTCGTCACCTGCGAGTGGGCCGACAAGACCGCCACGGTCTGGGTGCGCGACGGCCAGGTGGTGGACTGCGAGACGGGCACGCTCGGCGGTGAGCCCGCCTTCTACCGGCTGCTCAACTGGGAGGGCGGCAACTTCCAGGTGGACTTCGGGCCGGTCGACCGCGACAGCCGCATCGAGGTGGGCACGCAGGGCCTCGTGATGGAGGCGATGCGCCGGGTCGACGAGATGGGCCGGCTCGCCGAGGAGCTGCCGCTCTCGACGCGGCTGACCGTGGACTTCGCCGTGCTCGCCAAGCGCCTCGCCGACCTGCCCGATGAAGTGAACGGCGTGCTCCGCTTGATCGACGGTCTCCGGCCGCTCGGCGAGGTGATGGAGCGCTCGCCCATCGACGACCTCGCCACCGTGGTGGTGGTGCAGCGCCTGCTCGCCGAGAAGGTGCTCGTGCGCGGCGACGATGCGGCGCGGCCACGGTCGAAGCCGTCGCTGTCGCAGTGGCTGGGGCCGGCGTCGGTGGTGCAGCCCGACTACTCGGGCACCGACGTCCACGGGCAGCCGATCGACCCGCAGCAGGACCCCAGGCAGGCGGAGGACGCCGCCGCTGCGCCGCGCGCTAGCCAGCCCGCCGTGGCCTTGGCTGCGCTGACGCCCGAGCTTCCGGGCGCGCCCGCGAGCCCCGCTGCCGTCACGGCACCGGGCCAGGTGGTCGGCGCGCTCTCCGGCCCCTCCAGCGACAGCCCCAAGGCCGTGTTCGACGTCCCCGCGGAGCTCGCGAAGGCCCTCACGCCTCCCCAAGCCGTCTCGCCGGTCCCGGTCAAGGCGCCGCCCCCAGCAGAGGTCGAAGCGGCCACGCTCCAGGTCGCCGCCACCTTCGCCCACGCCGACGCGCAGGCGGTGCTCGAGTCGAGCGTCCCGACCAAGACCGAACAGTTCAAGCTGCCGGCCGAGCCCAAGAAGCCCGCCGCGCTCATCCGCTTTCCGCCCCTGCGCGGAGTGCGGCGCGAGCGGCTGCGGCGCGAGGCCGACGAGGCGCGCGCCCAACTGGCCGCGGGCAAGCCCGTGCGGCTCACGCACCTGGTCGAGCTGCCCGCGTGGCCTGCGTCGGCAGGTGAGGCGGTGCGCAGCATCTCGCCCGCCGTCAGCGACGCCGCCAAGAAGTTCGCGCCCGACGTGCCCGTGGCTGCGGTCAGCCAGATCGCCAGGTCCCGCGCCGAGCTGCAGGGCCTGCGCGCGCCCGCCACCGCCGCGGAGGGGATGGCCGGGACCGACGCGCTCCTCGGGCAGCTGCCCGTGCCGTCGCCGCGGATCCCCGACACCGAGCCCGCGCCGCCGCCCGCGTTCACTCCCGCGCCCGCTGCCGCAGCGCCGACCGGTGAGCCCGCGCGCGACGTGTCCTGGGAGGCAAAGCCGCTCACCGCGCAGCAGGTCGCCCAGGCGCCTGCGCCCGGCGCCGCACAGGTGACAGCGGCCGCCTTGCCCGAGCCCGGCGCGCTCTCCGCGCGGGAGCCCGGCTCTCCCTGGGAGGAGAGCACCGAGCCCGGCGCCGAGGCTACGTCCGAACAGCCCACCAGCCCCGGTCACCGCGTCGAGGGCGCCCCCCCAGACGACGGCGAGACCGGCCCCGACGCGCCCACCAGCCCTGGCCACCGCGTCGACTCCCCCGAGGAGCAGGGCGAAGAGGCCGCGGCCAAGGAGAAGTCGCTCGCGCTGCTCGAGGGGCTGGTCGGCCGCGCGACGGCCGAGGCCGCGGCGCAGAGCCCCACGCCGCAGCCAGCGCAAGGGCCCGCTCCTGCGCAAGCAGCGCCCGCGCCCGTCGCCGAGACCCCTGCGCCGGCGCCCGAGGCCGTGCACCAGCGCGAGGTGGCCGCGCCCCCGGTCATCGCGGTGCCGCAGTCGTCACCGGGCACGCCCCGTCCGCCGAGCGGCTCGCAGCCCATCGCGCCGCGCAAGAGCGACGCGGAGTTCGAGGCGGAGATGCGCGCCACGCTCAAGGGCAGCAAGAAGCCCTGGCGCCTCTACGCGGGCCTCGCCGCGGTGGTGGCGATCGCCGCGTTCTTCCTGCTGCGCCCGCAGCCCCCGACGGTGAACAAGGGGCTGCTCGGCAACCTCGATGCCGACAAGGGCCTCAAGAGCCCCGAGCCCGCCGCGCCGCCCAAGCAGGCCGCGCCTGCGCCCGCCGCCGACGCGGGCCTCGCCGCCGCCGCTCCCGACGCAGGCCTCGCCGCCGATGCAGGCGCGGTCGCAGCAGCGCAGCCCGGCAAGGAGCCCGCGGGTGGCGATGCTGGGACGCCGGTCGCCGATGCCGGCGCGGCCATGGCAGCCGGAGGGCCCGCCAAGCCGCTCGAAGCAACGCCCACGGACGACTACGCCCGCGCCCTCGCCGAGGGCGAGGCGCTCCTCAAGCGCGGCAAGTACAAGCTGGCCGTGGCCTCGCTGAAGAAGGCGGTCTCGCTCAACCCCGAGTCGGTGCCCGCCCTGCTCGAGCTCGGCGACGCCTTCCTCGAGGCCGACCAGCCCAAGAACGCGCTCAAGCCGCTCGAGAAGGCCGCCAGGCTCGATCCCCGCAGCGGCCGCGCGCAGCTCCTGCTCGGCACCGCGTGGCAGAGCCTGGGGAAGAACCAGGACGCGACCAAGGCGTACAAGCGCTACCTGGAGCTGGAGCCCACCGGCGAGTACGCGCGGGACGTGCGGTCAATCCTGGCGAACCTGCAGCATTGATTGCGCGGGCTGCAATCTCGCGCGGGGCCTGTTAGAGAAGGCGCCCCGTGAGAGTCCTCGGTCTGGAAACGAGCTGCGACGAGACGGCGGCGGCGGTGGTGGAGGTGGATCCCTCCGCCGCGCTGCCGCAGGGCCGCGCGCTGTCCGACGTGGTGCACACGCAGGCTGCGCTGCACGCGCGCTTCGGCGGCGTGGTGCCGGAGCTGGCCTCGCGTGACCACCTGCAGCGCGTGCTGCCAGTGGTGGACGAGGCGCTCACGCGCGCGGGCGTGACGCTCGCCGACCTCGACGGCATCGCGGTGACGCGCGGACCCGGGCTGATCGGCGCGCTGCTGGTGGGAGTGCAGGTGGGCCGCGCGCTGGCGCTGGCGGCGGGCAAGCCGCTCGCCGGGGTCAACCACCTCGAGGGCCACATCCTGGCGGCGCTGCTCTCGGAGACGCCGCCAACCGCGCCGTTCCTCGCGCTGGTGGTCTCGGGCGGGCATACCAGCTTGTATGCGGTCGATAGCCCGGGCCATTACCGGATCCTCGGCCACACCCTCGACGACGCAGCGGGCGAGGCGTTCGACAAGGTCGCCAAGCTCCTCGGCCTGCCCTATCCGGGCGGCGCGCACATCGACCGGCTCGCGCAGACGGGCGACCGCGAGAAGTTCGCCTTCCCCCGCGGGCTCGCCAGGCGGCGCAAGGACCAGTTCGACTTCTCCTTCAGCGGGCTGAAGACCGCGCTGCTGGTGCACGTGCGCGCGCACGGCCTGCCCGAGGGGCAGGGGCTGGCGGACCTCTGCGCCAGCTTCCAAGAGGCGGTCTGCGACTCACTTACACTTAGAGCGGTGCGCGCGGCCCGCGCTGCCGGGCTGCCCCGGCTGGTGCTCTGCGGCGGCGTCGCGGCCAACTCGCGGCTGCGCGGGCTGGCGCAGGAGCGGTGCCGCGCAGAGGGGCTGGAGCTGTTCCTGCCCCCGCCCAGGCTCTGCACCGACAACGGCGCGATGATCGCGCTCGCGGGCGCGCTGAAGCTGGGCCGCGGCGAGCTTTGGATTTCTGGTGGCCCGTCGGCAGACCCAGGTTGGAGGCTCTAGAACATGAAGTCCGATCCCGGGCGGCGTCCCACCGACATCCTCCGCAGCCACGGCCTCCACGCCAAAAAGGAGTGGGGCCAGAACTTCCTCGGCGACGAGTCGGTGCTGGAGGACCTCGCCCGGCTCGCGGGCGCGCAGAAGGGCGACACCATCGTCGAGTTCGGCGCGGGCCTCGGCCACTACACGCGCGCGCTGGCGGCGACGGGCGCGCAGGTGATCGCCGTCGAGCGCGACCGCGAGCTGGTGCCGATCCTCCGCGACGAGCTGGAGGGGCTCGACGTGCGCATCGAGGAGGCGAACGCGAAGACCTTCGACCTCGGCCCCATCTTCATCGGCGCGGGCAAGAAGCTCATCCTCTGCGGAAACCTGCCGTACCACCTCAGCTCGCCGATCCTCTTCCACCTGCTCGACCAGCGCGCCTATCTGAAGCGGGCGGTCTTCCTGCTGCAAAAGGAAGTGGCGGTGCGCATCGCCGCGCCGCCCGACTCCGAGGACTACGGGCTGCTCTCTGTATTGCTCGGGCTCTGGGCCGACGCCCGCGTGGGCCTGCACGTGGGCCGCAGCGCGTTCTACCCGCCGCCCGAGGTGGAGAGCGCAGCGCTGGTGCTCGACCTGCTCGAGGCGCCGCGGGCGCCGGTGATCGACGAGGGCCGCTTCCGCGCGGTGGTGAAGGCGGCGTTCTCGCAGCGGCGCAAGACGCTCAGCAACGCGCTCAAGGCGGTGCCGGGCGCGCGCGAGGCGGCCGAGAAGGCCGGCATCGACACGCGGCGGCGGGGCGAGACGCTCTCGTGCCAGGAGTTCGCGTCGATCGAGGTGGCGATGGGGCCCGTGGCGGCCAGTGGGTCCGCACCGAGCCGCGAACCGGACGAACAAGAGTAGGTGGCGCCGCCCAGCCACCGTCCAAGAACTTCAACGCGGAGGACGCGGAGGCGGCGGCATCAGAGGCCATCAACGCAGGAGGCGCAGCAGACACCATTCGGGCCCCGCGCGGCAGTGCTTCGCGGGCCGTCACCCGCTACGGTGATCGCTCCACACCGCACCTGCAGCCGGAGGTCGACCGCATGGCCCGCCCCCTCACCCGCACCGCCGCCGCGCGGCGCGAGCGCTTCTCCGCCTCGCAGCAGTTCCGCGGCGGCACCTTCAAGAACACCAGCGGCCTCGGCGCGGGTCTCAAGAAGGGGAGCGCGCTCTCTACGGTGGGTCAGTTCATCTTCGGCGGAGAGCGCCGCGTGCCGCTGCAGCCGCTGCCGTCGTCGAATCCGATGGACGCGTGGCTGAAGCCCGCCGGGTCGCTGCGGGCGACCTGGCTCGGCCACTCGACCGTGCTGCTCGAGCTCGACGGCAAGCGCGTGCTCACCGATCCGGTCTGGGGCGAGCGGGCGTCGCCGAGCAAGCTGGCGGGGCCGAAGCGGTTCCAGCCCGTGCCCGTGGCCATCGCGCGCCTGCCGCCGCTCGACGCGGTGCTGATCTCGCACGACCACTACGACCACCTCTGCCAGGAGAGCGTGCTCGCGCTGGCCGCCGCGCAGCCCGGGGTTCCGCTGGTGACCGCGCTGGGCGTGGGCGCGCGGCTGGAGGAGTGGGGCATCGACGCCGCGCGGATCGTCGAGCTCGACTGGTGGGAGGAGCTGAAGGTGGGCCCGCTGACCATCACCTCGGCGCCGTCGCAGCACTTCTCCGGGCGCGGGGCGTTCGACCGCAACAGCACGCTCTGGACCTCGTTCGCGGTGCGCGGGGAGAAAGAGTCATTCTTCTTCAGCGGCGACACCGGGCCCACGCCCGAGTACCAGCAGATCCGCGAGCGGCTCGGGCCCTTCAACCTGACGATGCTGGAGGTGGGCGCGTTCCACCCGGCGTGGGGCGACATCCACCTCGGGCCCGAGCACGCGCTCGAGGCCCACGCGCTGCTCGGCGGCGGGCCGCTCCTGCCGGTGCACTGGGGCACGTTCAACCTGGCGATCCACGCGTGGGAGGAGCCCGCGGAGACGCTGGTGAAGCTCGCGCCGAAGGAGGGCGTGCAGCTGGTGATGCCGAAGATCGGCGAGCCCGTGGAGATCGCGCGGGCGGGTGCGGTGAACGCGTGGTGGCGGCCGATCGCGGAAGCGGAGCGGAAGGAGCGCGCGGCGGGGCGGTGCGGCAGCAAGGAGGCCGAGGAAGAGGCGGCGGCGCCGCTGGCGGATCCGATCGACTGAAGTCCCCTCGCGACGGCTTGCCGACCGCCATGCTCCTGGGTATATTACTGGGAATGTCCGGAGGTCCACCATGGCCAAGAGTTCCCAGCAGCGCGCGATCGAGAGCTACCGGCGTCGGCTCGGCGCCCAAGGCCTGGCGCGGTTCGAGGTCCTTGGACGAGATGTCGATCGCGAGATGATCAGGGCAATCGCGCGGCAGCTCGCCGCAAACGGCCCCGGCGCCGCCGAACTGCGCCGGAGCGTTGCTGCGTCGATCGCAGGTGCGCCTCCGAAGACCGGCGGCATCCTCGCTGCGCTGCGCCGCTCGCCGCTCGTCGGTGCCGGGATCGCGCCGTCCAGGCCTCGCTTGCGGGGGCGCAAGGTCGACCTGTGACCCGGTACCTGCTCGACACGAACGTCCTCAGCAACGTCACCAAGCCCGCGCCGTCCCCGGCGCTGCTGGAGTGGATGGCCGTGCAGGTGGACGAGGATCTCTTCATCTCCTCCCTCACCATCGCCGAGCTCCAGCGGGGCATCCTCGAGAAGCCGGCTGGCCGGAAGCGTGACCACCTCGAGGCTTGGTTCGCCGGACCCGAGGGTCCGCAAGCGCTCTTTGCGGGCCGGGTGCTCCCTTTCGACGAGAAGGCGGCTTTGGTCTGGGCGCGGCTGATGGCGGAGGGAACCGCGAAGGGGCGGCCGCGCAGCGCTCTCGACATGATCATCGCCGCAGTAGCAGCGTCGAATGACTGCGTCGTCGTCACGGACAATGCGCGGGACTTTGCCGGGATCGAGGTCGTCAAACCGCTGCGCGATTGAACTCAGAGACACTGCGCTGGCGCGAGTACCACAAGCCGCCCTCCACGCAGCTGTCCATCGGGTCAGTCAGGCCAGACCCGCGGCCTACTTCCGATTCGCCATCGGCTGGAAGTAATGCTGCCCGGCCTTCACCTGCCCCATCTGCTTGATGAGGTCGTCGAGGTCGGCCTCGTTCTCCGAATAGTCGACCTCGCTGGTGTTCACGATCAAGAGCGGCGACTCTTCATACCGGTGGAAGAAGTCGTTGTACGTCCGCGACAGCTCCGCGAGGTAGTCCGGGTCGAACTTCCGCTCGAACTCGCGCCCGCGCTTCTTGATCCGCCCGAGCAGGACCTCCTGCCGCGCCTGCAGATAGACCACCAGGTCGGGCTTCATCACCTGCGGCCCGAGGTGCTGGTAGATGCGCTCGTAGAGCCCCAGCTCGTTTGGGTCGAGCGTGATCGACGCGAAGATGCGGTCCTTCGCGAAGAGGTAGTCGCTGACGGTGAACTGCTTGAAGAGGTCCTGCTGGAACAGCTCCTGCTGCTGCTTGAAGCGCGAGAGCAGGAAGAACAGCTGCGTCTGGAACGCGAACTTGTTCTTGTCCTGGTAGAAGTTCGCGAGGAAGGGGTTCTCCTCGACGATCTCGTACACGGTGCGGGCCGCGAAGCGGCGGGCAAGCGCCTTCACCAGCGTGGTCTTGCCCACGCCGATCGGCCCCTCGATCACGATGTAGCGGTGCCGCGGCAGCTCCGGGCGTCGGTCCATGGCCATGGCAGGGGGCGGACAGTGACACAACTGCGGCCCGCGCGGAACCCAGATCCCGCCTGGGTCAGGTGCCGGATGCAGCCTGCCCGCGCTTCGGTTAGAGTAGAAGTACGTACCCGTGCCGCACGGGCGCGGTGCAGTCCTGCAAGGCGTGCAGCCCGCAGTCGCTTCAGAGGCGCGCGACCCCGAGGGGACCGCAGCAGGAAACGCGGCACAGCCGGAGGCGAACCTTGAAGAAGGTCACCATCCACTCGTTGCGGAAGATGAAGCAGGCCGGCGAGCGCATCACCATGCTCACGGCCTACGACGCCACTTTTGCCCGCCTGTTCGACCAGGGCGCCATCGACGCGCTCTTGGTGGGCGACTCCGTCGGCATGGTGGTGCAGGGGCAGAAGAGCACGCTGCCCGTCACCATGGACCAGATGGTCTACCACTCGGCCGCGGTCGCGCGCGGCGCGCAGCGGGCGCACCTCGTCGGCGACCTGCCGTTCGGCTCGTACCAGGGCTCGGCGGACGAGGCGGTGAAGAACGCCATGCGGCTCGTCGCCGAGGGCGGGATGGAGGGCGTCAAGCTCGAGGGTGGCGCCGAGTTCGCCGAGGTGATCGGCCGCATCGTGCGCGCCGGCGTGCCCGTGATGGGCCACCTCGGGCTGACGCCGCAGTCGGTGCACAAGATGGGCGGCTACGTGGTGCAGGGCCGCTCCGAGGACAAGGCGCAGAAGCTCCTCGCCGACGCCCGGGCGCTCGAGGCCGCGGGCTGCTACGCCCTGGTGCTCGAGGCCATCCCCGCGCCGCTCGCGGTGGAGATCACGCGCGCGTTGTCGATCCCCACCATCGGCATCGGGGCCGGCGCCGGCTGCGATGGCCAGGTGCTCGTCTCCTACGACCTGCTCGGCCTGAACCCCGAGTTCTCGCCCAAGTTCGTCAAGCGCTACGCCGACCTCGCGGGCATCATCGGCGAGGCGATCGCGCAGTACCGCGACGAGGTGCGCACGGGCCAGTTCCCGGGCCTCGAGCACTCGTTCGGGACCGAGAAGCCCGCCCTCGCGGACAAAGAAAAGGGCGAGAAGCAGGCCCAGGTGCTGATGCTCCCGCTGCCCGGCGCCTGCGCAGGCATGCCCGTGAACCTGCAGCCCGACGACCGCGGCCCGGAGAGCGACCGTCCCCTCAAGCTCTACTCCACCGCGCGGGACGCCTGAAAGCCGACTTGCCCGCTCTCGTCAAGACCGCCCGCGAGTTCCGCAACCTCTGCGCCGAGGCCCGCCGCGACGGGCCGCTCGCGCTGGTGCCGACGATGGGCTTTCTCCACAGCGGGCACCAGTCGCTGATCAAGGTCGCCGCGCTGCACGCGCCCGTGGTGGGCGTGACCATCTTCGTCAACCCGCCGCAGTTCGGGCCCGGCGAAGACCTCGCCCGCTATCCGCGCGACCTGGCCGGCGACCTCGCCAAGTGCGGCGAGGCCGGCGCGAGCTTCGTCTTCGCGCCGCGCGATCCTTCGGAGATCTACCCCGAAGGCTTCCAGACCTGGGTCGAGCCCGGCCCGCTCGCGGCCCCGCTCTGCGGCGCGCGCAGGCCCGGACACTTCCGCGGCGTCTGCACGGTGGTGGCGAAGCTCTTCGCCCTCTCGCGCGCCGACCGCGCGTTCTTCGGCGAGAAGGACTTCCAGCAGCTCGTGATCCTGCGCCGGATGGCGCTCGACCTCGACCTCGGCACCGAGGTGATCGGCTGCCCGATCGTGCGCGAGCAGGACGGCCTCGCGCTCTCGTCGCGCAACGCCTACCTGACGGCGGACGAGCGGCCGAAGGCGGTCGCGCTCTACCGCACGCTGCAAGCGGTGCGCTCGGCGTTCGCCGGCGGCGAGCGCAGCGTCGCGGGTCTCGAGGCGCTCGCCAAGGGCGGCCTCGAGCAGGCCGGGCTCAAGGTGGACTACGCCGAGCTCCGCGGCGCCTTCGACCTCAAGCGGCCCGAGGGGGCCTTCGGCGCGGCCCGGTTGTTCCTCGCGGCGTTCCTCGGCAAGACCCGCCTCATCGACAACGCCCCGCTCGAAGGGTAGAAGCACCGCCCCATGTCCGCGAAGAAAGGGTCCCCCTCGGATTCGAAGGGTCCCCACCTCCAGCCGATCGCCAAGAACCGGCGCGCCACCTTCGACTACCTGATCTTGTCGAAGGTCGAGTGCGGCATCGTGCTGCTCGGCACCGAGGTGAAGTCGCTGCGCGCCGGGCAGGCGCAATTGTCAGACTCCTATGCCCTCGGGCAGCGCGGCGAGCTGTTCCTCTTCAACGCGCAGATCCCGCCCTACGCGCCCGCCGGCCCGCTGCAGAACCACGAGCCCAAGCGCACCCGCAAGCTGCTGCTCAAGAAGCGCGAGATCGAGAAGCTCACCGAAGCGCAGGCGAAGGCCGGCCACGCGCTGGTGCCGCTGGCGCTCTACTTCAAGGACGGCAAGGTGAAGCTCGAGCTCGCCGTCGCCAAGGGCAAGGACCAGGGAGACAAGCGCGAGGCGATCGCGGAGCGCGAGGCAGGCCGCGAGATGGACCGGGCGAAGCGGCGGTAGGCGCACTGCTACCCGGTGGGTCCTCCGGCGCAGTCACCTGCACCAGCTGCCACGACGGCCAGAGCGCCCGCCCGCACAAGACCGCCTTCGAGAGCAGCCGCATGCTCTGTCTCGCCTGCCACGAGGGCCCGGCCACCGCGCAGGAGGCCGCGCTGCTGAAGGCGGCAGGGCCGCGGCTGGAGGCGCCTTCGACGGTGATCAGCATCGAGGCCCCTGGCGAGGGCCTGCTGAGGAGCGCGCTCACTGAGAAGTAACACTCAAAGCGCCCCGGCCCCGTCGTCACTTCGCCCGGAGCGCGCGCGCTCAGTTCGCCGGCGGCGGCGCCGTCTGCTCGCCCAGCCTCTTCGCGTCGGCCTGCAGCTTCTTCGCGAAGTCCACCTCGTCGAGCATCGCCGGGTCCGCCGAGAGGTCGTACGCCTTCGAGAGCAGCTTGATGCCCTCGGCGTGCTCGCCCGCGAGCGCGTGGGAGAGGCCGAGGTCCAGGTAGCACTTCGCCAGCACCTTCGACTCGATGGCCGGGTTGTTCTCGGCCGCCTTCAGCCCGTCGTTGAAGACGCCCTGCGCCTTCTTCCATTCGCCCCGCTGCGCCCAACCGATGCCAGACTGCAGCTGCGGGATCTTGTCGTCGGTGGCGAAGGCCACCTCGACCATCTCCTTCTGCGGCGCGATGGAGGCGACGAACTCCTGCGCGACCTTTTCGCGCGCGTCGCTGGCGAGCTTGTGCCGGTCGGGCGGGCGGTGGTCGAGCGGGCCCGCGGCGTCGGCCAGCGCGCCGAGGAGGGCCATCCCGAAGCCGCCTTTCTTGGCGGAGAAGCCGGTGGCCTCCTTCGCCTCGAAGGTGCGCGAGAAGACCAGCCGCCCGGTGCTGACGTCGATCACCTTGAGCGACGCGCGGACGGCCGCCTCGCCCTCGACCCAGTTGTCGGTGTGGTCGACGCCGCTCTTGTCGCGCCAGGTGCGGGTCTTGGGGATGTCGCGGTAGCGCTCGTCGACCGCGCCCGAGATGAGCGCGCCTGCGGTGACGAGCCCGCCCAGCTTGATCGCGTTGTTGCCCTGCGCGAGGTCGCTCGCCGAGAGGCGCAGCTCGTTCATCACCTGGTTCATGTGCGTGCGGTCCACCACCTGGAACCGGCCGCCGTCCACCAGCTTGCCCTCGATCAGCGCGGCGAGCGCGCCTTCGTGGTCGCCGGTCAGTTGGGTGACGCCGAGCGAGGGATACGCCGCGAGGTTCACCTCGGCGGGCTTGACCATCGGGACGCGCACCAGCTTGTGCCCGCCGCAGCCGGTGAGCGCGGCGCAGAGCGCGGTGACCAGGGCAACGACGGCAGTGCTCGGGAGGGTGTGCTCTGCCTTGCCTACTGCGGACACGGTGCCCCCTGCTGGGACCAGGCGGTGAAGGCCGCGGTGAAGACTTGATGTGGCACGGAGACGGGCGCGCGGCCAGCCCCGGGCGCCCAGCCCCAGAGCACCAGCGGGTCGTGGGCGACGTGCCCTTCGAGCGCGACCAGGTCCTTGCCGCCGTTGCGGGCCGGGTCCTTCAGCTGCTCGCAGAGCGCCTTGGCGGCGACCCCGGCGAAGACCATCTTCACGCCGGGCCCGGGCATCCGCCATTCGGTGGAGACGCCGGGCGGCTGCGAGGGTCCGTAGCTGGCGGGGAGGTTCGAAAGGCCATGGCAGGAGGTGCAGGCGAGGCCCGCGACGCCGCGCCCGTCGGAGCCGCGCACCACGCCCTGCGCGTGGAGCCCAGCGGCGTCGCCCTGCAGCGGCGTGTCGCCCGCTGGGTGGCAGTTGAGGCAGCGCGGGTGCTGCAGCACCGCGCGCACGGTCTCGAAGGCCGCCAGCGGATCGGGCTTGGGGGCGACCGGCGTGGGCGGAGGCGTCGCCGCGGCGCAAGCGGCGAGCGCCAGTGAGGGGAGCACACAGGAAAAGAGTGTTACGCGGCTCATGTGCGTTCTCCGGGCTCAGGCGAGGCGCAGCGGCAGCGAGCGGAGCCGCTGCTGGGTGAGGGCGAAGACGGCGTTGGCGACGGCGGGCGCGATCGGCGGCGTGGCCGGCTCGCCGATGCCGCCCATCGGCGCGTCGCTCGGGATCAGGTGCACCGCCACCTCGGGCATCTCGTGCAGGCGGAGCGGCTGGTAGTCGTGGAAGTTGCTCTGCTGCACGCGGCCCTTGGCGAAGGTGATCTCCCCGCGCAGCGCGGCCGAGAGCCCGTAGACGATGGCGCTCTGCACCTGGGCCTCGATCCCCAGCGGGTTGACCGCGAGCCCGCAGTCGACCGCCACCGTCACCTTGTGCACGCGGATGCGGCCGTCGCCATCGACGGACACCTCGGCGCACTCGGCGACGATGGTCCTGAACGACTCGTGCACCGCCAGCCCGCGCGCGCGGCCCGGAGGAGGCGGGGTGCCCCAGCCGGCCTTGGCGGCGGCGAGCTGCAGCGCCTTCAATTGCCGGGGGTGCTTCGCCAGCAGCGCCTCACGGTAGGCGAGCGGGTCCTTGCCGGCCGCGTGGGCGAGCTCGTCGACCACGCTCTCCATCGCGAAGGCGGTGTGGGTGTGGCCCACCGAGCGCCAGAAGAGCACGGGCACCGGCGACGCGGGCGTGTGCAGCGAGGCGTGCACCGCGGGCGTGCTGGTGAAGTATGGGTTATCGACGATCCCCTCGACCGAGGTGGCGTCGACGCCGCCGTGGACCATGAACCCTTCGAGGAAGGTGCCCGCCGCGATCGACTGGCCGACGGAAGTGCTCCGCCACGCCACGGGCATCCCGTCCGCGCCCAGGCCCACCTCGGCGCGGTGCAGGAAGGCCGGGCGATAGAAGCCGCCGCGGATGTCGTCCTCGCGCGTCCAGACCGTCTTCACCGGGACGCCCGCCGCCTTGGCGACGAACACCGCCTCCGAGACGAAGTCCGCGCGCGGGTTGCCGCGCCGCCCGAACCCGCCGCCGAGGAAGGGAGTGTGCAGCGTGATCTTCTCGGGGGGCACCCCGGAGATCGCGGCTGCGGCGCCGACATCGAACGTCGGGGCCTGCGTCCCCGTCCAGATCTCCATCGCGCCGCCGTCGATCTTCACGGTGCAGTTGAGCGGCTCCATCGGCGCGTGCGCGAGGAAGGGCGCGTCGTACTCGGCGACCAGCGTCTTCGCAGCCCCCGTGAGCCCCGCCGTGACGTCGCCGGTCTCGAGCGCCTTGGCGCCCGCCGTCTGCGCGGCCGCGCGGTAGCTGGCGAGCAGCGCCGCGCTGTCCAGGCTCTCGCCGGGGCCGAGGTCCCAGTCGATCTTCA
>JAYWAO010000221.1:0-5509 GCA_043782365.1 Deltaproteobacteria bacterium | reverse complement strand
CATCGCGCCGCCGTCGGTGAGCGCACCGCCGATGATGCGCGCTGCCACCTCGCGGGTAGGAGCATCCCTCGCAGCGAGCTCCGAAGACGCCTGCTGCTGGGCGAGCGCTGCAGTCGCCGGGCACAGCACGGCGAGGACGAGGAGTGTGGCCGCGCTGCTCCGCATCGCTGCTCCTTGCGGGACTCTTCCACCGGCGTGCGCCGGGAGAGCAGGTCGAGCCCGGAAAACGGGGAGGACACTCTCGCATGGTCTGGGTTGACCGCGAAGGTGGAATCGGTTGCGCTGGAGCCCCGAGCCTCCTACTGGACGACCCCCGCTTGGGCCGGCGAGGGTGCGACCCGTCTGCACGAGGATTCGGCCCCCGGAGGGATTTTGCAGACCTGCGGTAAGCCCCCGGGGTTGTCCCGAGGCGGCGTTGCTGTTAGCTTGAGGCTGTTTGGCTGCGCCTGCCGCGCGGCCACCGCAGGAAAACGCGGGGGAAACCCGCGAGGAGGCCGTTTGCGTCGGAGCGGAGAGAGCGGTCCGTGGAGCGCACTGGAGGGCGTCGCGCTTGGCGCCGCCAGCCAGGCGCACGCGCGTCCGCGGCTCGCCCTCTTCGTGCTGGCGAGCCTCGCCCTCGTGGTGGCCGGCGCCTCGGCCGAGATCTGGATGCTGCCCCGCGCGGTGCCCCGGCCGGAGGCCCCGCTGCGCGAGCAGAAGCCGCGGCTCCTCACCGTGGCCGAGACCGACGCGTTGCTGGCCCGCGTAGGTCCATCGATCCCCGAGGACGTGCGGCTCAAGGTGGCGAGCGCGCTCGTCTCCGAGGGCGCCCGCAACGGGTTCGACCCGCTCTTCCTGATGGCGCTGATCGGCGTCGAGAGCCGCTACAAGCTGGGCGCCGAGAGCGGCCGTGGCGCGCGCGGCCTGGCGCAGCTCAAGCCCAGCACCTTTGCCTGGATCTCCGCGCGCGAGCCCGACGTCGGCGCCGAGGACCTCGAGTCTGGCGACGACCCCGTGGCCGACGTGCGGCTCTCCGCCCGCTACTTCCGCTGGCTGGAGCACCGCTTCCAGAGCCGCACCACCGCGCTGATCGCCTACAACGCAGGCCCTCGCAACGCCGCCCGGGCGCTGAAGGGCGCCGAGGTGCCCGAGCGGTGGAAGGCCTACCCGCAGCTGGTGCGCCGCGAGTACGAGCGGCTGCTGCGGATGGCGCACGGTGGCCAGGACGTCCGGCCCGAGCTGCTGCTGGCGAACCTCGAGTCCACGCCGGTCGCCGAGCCGTAGAGCCGGTCCGCGCCTGGTCAGGGCGTCCCGGCGAGCCGGGCCACCGTCGCGAGCAGATCCCCGAGGTCCACCGGCTTGCGCAGCCAGCCCGCTGCCCCCGTGCGCGGCGCGCGGTCGTCGGCGGAGAAGACCACCACGGGGATGCGCCGCAGCCGCGGGTCCTGGCGCTGCCGCTCGAGGAAAGAGGCCCCGTCCATGCCGGGCATCGCCAGGTCGAGGAGGATCAGCCGGGGCACCGGGCCTGCCGCGAGCAGCTCCAGCGCCTCGCCGCCGTCGCGGGCCAGCAGCACCGAGTAGCGCTCGTCGCGCAGCACCTCGCCGAGCGTCTCCCGGATCCCCCGGTCGTCGTCGACCACCAGCAGCTGGATGTCCTGCCGGGCCAATTGCACCTCTTGAGGAAGCTCGACGCGACCGCAGGCGCAACCCTGCCCTGGAGGCCTCGCCTCTGCAATCCCGCTCGCCTCCCGCGTGTCAGCCCGCTTACACTCAGCGGCTGCATGCCCACCGACTACGTCCTCAAGATCAGCGAGCCCAACGCCCGCCGCGTCGAGGTCTCGCTCTCCACCGACACCCGCGGCGAGGCGGCGCTCGACGTCCGCATCCCCGTCTGGACGCCCGGCAGCTACCTGGTGCGCGAGCACCAGCGCCACGTCGACGGCCTCACCGCCCGCGACGAGGAGGGCCGCTCCCTGTTTGTGCAGAAGATCGACAAGTCCACCTGGCGCGTCGAGTGCGAGGGCGCGCGCGAGGTGCGCGTCGACTACCGCCTCCACTGCTTCGAGCTGACGGTGCGGACCAACCACGTCGATCCGAGCCACGCCTTCATCAACCCGGCGGCGGCGTGCGCCTTCGTGGTGGGCCGCGAGCACGAGCGGTGCACGCTGCGGCTCGAGCTGCCCGCGGGCTGGCGCGCCTTCGTGCCGCTGGAGCAGCGGGACGGTGAGCGCGGCGGCGTCTTCCAGGCGGCCGACTACGACGAGCTCGCCGACAGCCCGATCGAGGCCGGTCCGCCGCAGAGCCACCAGGTCGCCGAGTTCACCGCGCAGGGCGTGCTGCACCGCCTCGTCGTCTGGGGCAGGGGCGACCTCGACCTGCAAAAGCTCACCGCCGACATGACGAAGATCATCGACGCCGAGGCGGCCTGGTTCGGCGGGCTGCCCTACCAAGACCCGTACCTGTTCCTCCTGCACCTGAGCGACAAGGGCCGGGGCGGCCTCGAGCACCGCCGCTCCTGCGCGCTGGTGGCGCCGCGGTTCTCCTTCACGGGCAAGCTAGCCTATGAAGACTTCCTCCAGCTGGTGGCGCACGAGTTCTTCCACCTCTGGAACGTCAAGCGCCTGCGCCCGGCCGCCTTCACGCCCTACGACTGGACCCGCGAGAACCACACCGGCCTGCTCTGGGCGATGGAGGGCCTCACCAGCACCTACGAGGTGATGGCGCTGCGCCGCGCGGGCCTCGTCACGCCGCAGCGGTTCCTCGAGCTCTGGGCCGAGCGCTTGACCTCGCTCTTGCGCACGCCGGGCCGGCTGCGGACCTCGCTGGTGCAGGCCTCGTATGACGCCTGGATCAAGCACTACCGGCCCGATGAGTCGTCGGCCAACACCACCGTCTCGTACTACCTGAAAGGCAGCGTGGTGGGCTTCCTGCTCGACCTCGAGCTGCGCCGGCGCACCGCCGGTGAGCGGTCGCTCGACGACCTGATCCGGCTGCTCTTCCAGCGGCACGGCGAGCCGCCGGGTCTCCCCGAGGACGGCGTCGAGAAGGCCGCGCTCGAGCTGGTGCCCGCGCTGGAGCGGGCCTCGCTGCAGGCGTGGCTCGACCAGGCGCTGCGGCAACCCGTCGACCTCGATCTCTCGGGGCTCGCGGGCGTCGGGCTGGTCGCCGCGGTGCGGCCCGCCGACGGCTCCGACGACAAGGGCAGCGCGGTGGCGGACGCAGCCGACCTCGCCGCACCAGGTGCGCGGGCGGTCCTCGGCGCGAGCCTGCGGGAGCGGGCGGGGCTGCAGGAGGTCACCCATGTGGTCGAGGGCGGGCCGGCGCAGCAGGCGGGCCTGCTGGTGGGCGACGAGCTCGCCGCGCTCGACGGGTTCCGCTCCGAGGTCCGCGCGCGGCTGTCGCGCATGCTGCCCGGGCAGGTGGTGCGGGCCGCGGTCTTCCGCATGGACGAGCTGCTCGAGCTGCCCGTGACGATGGCCGCCGCCCCCGCCGACACCGTCACGCTCCACCCGGCCGCGGCCGTCTCCCCGCAGCAGCGGGCCTTGCGCGAGCAGTGGCTCGGCGCGCGCTGGCCAGAGGAGCCCGGGGCCCTCTGATGCGCGGGGACGCCTCATGCTGACGGTGAACGTCGCGCCGCCCGGAAAGGCCACCGCCGACGCGCCCGGCGTGCCCGAGCGGCTGGAGCGCTTGCAGCGCCTCACCGAGACCCTGGGCGAGCTGCTCTCCGAGGCGGAGGTGGCCAGGGCGGTGCTCGAGCACGGGCTCGCCGCGCTGGGCGGGGTGGTGGGCAGCGTGGTGCTGCTGGTGCCGGGCGCCGCGGAGCTGGAGGTGATCGGCGTGCTCGGCTACGCGGCCGCCTCGGTGGCCGGCTACGACCGGATCCCGCTCTCGGCCCCGACTCCGCACGGCGAGGCGGTCCGCACCGGGAGGCCCGTCTTCCTCTGCACCGTGGAGGAGATCATCGCGCTGATGAAGCGCCCGTCGCGCGAGGGGGCCCAGGCGATCGTCTCGGTGCCCCTGCAAGCCGGGCGGCGCACGCTCGGGGCGATGGGCGTCACCTTCCGCAGCCCCCGGACCTTCGATGCCGCCGAGCGGGAGTTCGCGGTGACGGTCGGCCGGGTCTGCGCGCAGGCGCTCGAGCGGGCGCAGGCCTTCACGCGGCTCGAGCGGGCCGTCCGCGCGCGCGACGAGTTCCTCGCCATCGCCGGCCACGAGCTGCGCACTCCGCTGACCGCGCTCAAGCTGCAGCTGCAGAGCGCGCTGCGGCTCCTGGGCGAGTCCGAGGCGAACCGCGCGCGGGCCCTCGAGCGCGCCGAGAAGGCGGCGCGGCAGGCAGACCGGCTGTCGGCGCTGGTCGAGCGGCTCCTCGACGTCTCCAAGGTGGGCGCGGGCAACTTCACGCTGGAGCTCGAAGAGGTCGATCTCGGCGAGCTCGCGGCCGACATCTGCGGGCGCTCCTCGGAGGAGCTGGCGGCCGCGGGCTGCACCTGGTCGCTGGAGGGCATGCCGGGCGTCCGCGGCCAGTGGGACCGCCTGCGCCTCGAGCAGCTGCTGGGCAACCTGCTCGCCAACGCGGTGAGGTTCGCAAAAGGCAAGCCCATCGCGGTGGCGGTGCGCTCCGAGGGTGGCCGCGCGCTGCTCTCGGTGCGCGACCGGGGGCCGGGGATCCCCGCCTCCGAGCAGGTCCGCGTCTTCGAGCGGTTCGAGCAGGTGGCGCCCGGCCCGCGCGCGCAGGGGCTCGGCCTGGGACTGTGGATCTCGCGTCGGATCGCCGAGGCCCACGCGGGCTCGCTGTCCCTGCACAGCGAGCCCGGCGCAGGGGCCGAGTTCACGCTCTCCTTGCCGCTGTAACCCGTCACTTCTCCGGGAGAGGCAGCGGGCTCGCGTCGCCCAGGTCTGCGCAGGCCACGTGGGTGGTGCGCGCCGAGCGGGTGCACCGCTTGACGTCGATGCCCAGCATCGGCTGCAGCGAGAGGAGGAACGCGCGCAGGAAGGGATCGGCGCCAGGCAGCACCACCTCGCAAGCGCCCGTCTTCGCGGGCGGCGAGACCAGCCCGAGCAGGTAGGTCTCGGGCGGGATGAACGCCGTCAGCGCGCCCCCGGCCTCGCTCGCCGCGCAGGCGCCGTTGCGGGGCCGCGCGACCAGCACCGACTTGGTCTTGCTCTCCGACAGCTTCGCCGCGCGGCCGAGCGGACCCGCGTCACCGAACCCGAGCAGCGCCACCCCGCGCTCGCGGAGCTCGGCGAGCGTCTCCTTGTCGGGGTCGAGCAGGAAGAGCGGGGCGGCCTGCGCGGGCGGCGGCGCGGCGGCCATCACCACCGCGAGGTCGCTGCCCGGCGGCGGAGGCTTGTGGGCGCGCTGCGCCGCGGCCCAGCGCGGCTCGAGGCGCACGAGCGGCGCCTTGAAGGGCGGTCCCCCGGCGAAGGTCAGCTCCACGCCCGCAGGCGGCTCGGCGGCGCTCCCTGCGAGACAGCGGGCCGACGTCAGGACCATCACGGTGGCGGTGGTCATGCCGACCAGCACGCCGGC
>JAYWAO010000220.1:0-15259 GCA_043782365.1 Deltaproteobacteria bacterium | reverse complement strand
CGGTGGTCAGGTTCGCGGCCGTACCCTGGGCGCGGACGAGGGCAAGCGCACCTTGCACCTCTTCTGGAGCAGGGCAGAGCAGCCGCACCGAGGGCAGCGCCAGCCACTCCTCGATCAGGTCGACCGCTGCGGCGGCCGGCAGCGGCGGCGTGAAGACCTTCCGATTGGTCACGATCCGCAGGAAGCCGAACACCACGACCGGCAGCAGCCCCACGGGCTCGTCTCCATTGAGCGCGCGCGCCCAGAAGGCCCGCGCCTTCGGGTGCTGCTGCATCCCGGACATGCAGGCGTAGACGAGCAGGTTGACGTCGGGGATGAGCACTAGAAGAACCCGCCGGCAGCGTCTTCAAGCTCGTCGGCGAGCTGGTTGAGGCGCAGCGGGTCGATGCCGGCGGCGAGCTTCGTCTTGTGGACCTTGAGCCGATAGGGCTTCTTCGGTGCAGCCTTGGCGGGCTGAAGGCCGCGGCGGACGGCGTCGTTCAGCACGGCCTTGAACGGACGGTTGCTCCGGTAGGCCTCGTCCTTGAGCGAGCGGAGGACGTCGCGGTCGAGCGTCACTGTGGTTCGCATGGAAGCATCATGATGCGTCATGCATGGGACGTCAAGATGCGAAGCGACTCTCGGCGCAAGAGGTTCGTAGAGCCGCAGAGCCTGCTCGGGTTGTTTACCGATGATCCAGCCGCAGCCGACGATGCGCTCGCTGGCGCGAGGGAGCTGCGATCGCAGTGCGCTACCTCCAGAACCCCGGCGTGAAGGTCACCCGCAGCCCCACCTCCACCCCCGCAAGCGACACCGGCGCCCCCGAATCCACCGGCGTCAGCGTCCGGATGGCAAACCCGATCGCCACCGCGGGCGTCAAGTGCCAATCCGCGCCCCCGCCGATCCGCGTCGCCAGCTGGTACCCGGTGGTCGCGTCCGGCGCGAGGTCCACCACCTGCAGCTCGGCGAACGGCGCCAGCGGCGTCGAGTCGAAGAGCGCGCGCAGGCCGAAGCCCACCGTGGTGACAGGGCCGGCGCCAGTGGCGAGCTGGGTGACCGTCCCCGTCATGAAGAGCTGGTCCGAGAGACGAAAAGCCACGCCCAGCGCGCCTCCGCCGCCGCGCGTGCGCGACGAGCCGGGCTGCGCGTACTGGCCCTCGAGCTCCAGCGTGAACACCGGCGTGCCCGGCGGGAGCGGCGAGGCCGAGGCTCGGGAGCCCACCGCGAAGGTCGCGAGCGCCGCGGCGAGCGACGCGGCGCGGAGGCCGCGGGGCAGGCTGCGCACGCAGAGGGCAGGGTGGCTCACTGGAACACTCTACCGCCCTTCGGTGGTTACACTTCTGATTCGTCCACAGAGGCGCCGGTGCTTCGGCGGCCCTCCGTCGCGTCCGGGCTCGCCCCCGCCGTTTCCCGGACAAACGCATTGACAAGGGTTGAACCTTCCGGCACTTGTTCGCACCCTCTGCAGACCCCCCTTTTTTCTGTCGATGTGCGAGGTCCGTAACGTGAGCGAAAAGCTTGACCGCAAGGAGTTGCAGAAGCCCGACGAATTCCAGGCGACTGCCGGCAAGATCATGGCGCAGCTGGTGGCCAGGCGGCAGCTGGTGGCCGTTTTGGGCGGCGCGTTGCTGGCGCTCGTCCTCGTCTTCTGGGGCGTCAGCACCTACCTGGAGTCGCGCGAAGCCAGCGCGGGCGCCGCGCTCTCCGAGGCACTCGAGCTCGAGTCGCGCGGCATCGCCGGCGAGCCAGGCGCAGCGCCGGGCGCGGAGACCTTCCCCACCAAGGACGACCGCACCAAGGCCGTGCAGACCGCGCTGGAGAAGATCCGCGGCGAGTACCCCTCCTCCGAGGCCGCCCGCACCGCCAGCGCGCAGCTCGGCTTCCTCAAGCTGAAGAACGGCGACGCCGCGGGCGCCGCCACCGTCCTCTCCGGGTACATCGAGAAGGGCCACAAGACCGATCCGCTGCGCGCGATCGCGCTCGAGGCGCTCGGCGCCGCCTATGAGAACCAGGGCAAGCTCGACGAGGCGAAGGCCGCCTACGCGAGCCTTGGCGAGGCCGGGGCCCAGGCCAGGGCCGACTTCCAGGTGGCCCGCATCCTCCTCGTGCAGGGCAAGCCCGAGGCGAAGGCGGCGCTGGAGAAGGTCGCCAAGGACTACCCGAAGGACGGCGTCGCGATGGACGCGCAGCGCCGCCTAGAGCTCGCCTCGCTGCCCCCGCCGCCGCCCCCGGGTAGCGTGCAGGAAGCGCCCGCAGCGGCCCCCGCCGAGGAGAAGGCCCCCGCCAAGGGCAAGCCCGCTCCCGGCAAGGGCAAGAAGAAGGGCTAGCGTGAAGCTCCGCGCTGCAGCGACGCTCGGTCTCGTGGCGGGCCTCTCGGGCCTGGTGGCAGGCTTCTCTTGGATGCCGCTGGGCCACGCAGTGCGGCCAGCGTCGAAGGGGTACGCGCTGTCGCGGCCCTGGTACGTGGCCGACGCCGAGCGCATGGTCGACCCGCGCGCGCTCGAGTTCAACGCCACCGAGACCGCCTCGCCCGTGCTCGACACCGCGCAGACGCGGCTCTACGTGACCCTGCGGGACGGGAGGCTGCTCTGCCGCTTCCGCGGCGTCACCGCTTGGACGTGGTCTTCACCGGGCTCCCTCCTGGCTGCGCCGCTGCTCGAGGAGGCGACCGACACGCTGTATGTCGCCGCGGCCACGGGCGTGCTGACCGCGCTCAACCGCATCACTGGCGCGGTCCGCTGGGCCACGCCGCTCAAGGAAGAGCTGACCACCACGCCTTTCCTGAGCGACGGGAAGCTGTTCGTGATGTCGAGCGACGAGTCGATCACCGCGGTCGAGTCAGCCACGGGCAAGACGCTCTGGAAGTTCCACCGCGATCGCCCGGGCGGGTTCACGCTGCGCGGCAACGCGCGGCCGGTGGTGGCGCACGGGTTCGTCTACGCAGGCTTCGCAGACGGCACGGTGGCGGCGCTGCGCGTGGCCGACGGCGTGGCCAAGTGGACCCGCAACGCCAGCGGTCCAGGCGACTACCTCGACGTCGACGAGATCGCAGCGCCCGAGACCGATGCGCGCATCTACGTGGCCTCGGCCAAGAGCGGCGTCTCGGCCTTGGAGGTCGCCTCCGGCGAGATCGCCTGGACCCGGGAGCTCCCGGGCGCCAACCATGTCGTGGTCGACGGCCCGCGTCTCTACGCGACGGGCCGCGGCGCGGTGGTGGGGCTCGCCCGGCGCGACGGCACCCAGCTCTGGAAGGCGATGTTGCAGAAGGACCGCTTCGCCACCGAGCCGGTGGCCATCGGCGGGCTCCTGCTCTTCGCCGAGAGCCGCGGCTCGCTGATCGCGCTCGACCCGGCCTCGGGGATCGCGCGGGCCGTGCTCGACCCCGGCAGCGGGTTCTCGCAGACCATCACGGCGGTCGACGGCGCGGCGTTCATCGTCTCGAACAACGGCACGCTCTTCTCGATCGGGCTGTTGCCGTGAGCGGCGGGCCGCCCGCGCGCCGCATCCGCGTGGTGGCCGCGATCATCGAGCGCGGCGGCAGTCTCCTCGTCTGCCGCCGGCGCGACCGACCCGGCAAGCCCGGGCTCTGGGAGTTTCCCGGCGGCAAGATCGAGCACGGCGAGACCGAGCAGCAGGCGCTGCGGCGCGAGCTGAAGGAAGAGCTCGCCGTGGACGCCGACGTCGGCGGCGTCTACACCAGGCTCGAGCACCCCTACCCGGACCTGGTGGTCGAGCTGGCGTTCTTCCACGCCAGCTTCCCGCTCTCCCCGGCGCCGCGCGCGCTGGCCGCGGCAGAGCTGCGCTGGGTGCCGCAGACCGAGCTGCCGAGGCTGCCGTTCCTCGAGGCCGACCGCCCGCTCGTCGAGCGCCTCGCCGCCGAGGCCGCGCCGAAGCAGTTCGCGCCCTGAGCCGGGGTGCGCGCGGGCTGTCTCTCGGGTCGCCGCGATGATCACCGCGTCTTTTCGACACCTGCCCGGGCTCGGCTCCCTCAGGGAGCGGCAGCTCTGGCGGCGCGGCATCCGCACCTGGGCCGATCTCCCCGAGATGGGCCTCGTGCTCTCGCCCAAGCTCGACGACGGGCTGCGCGCGGGCGTCGCCGAGAGCCGCGCGCGGTTCGCCGGCGGCGCGCTCGACTGGTTCGCGGCGAGGCTCCCACCCGGCGAGCAGTGGCGGCTCCTCCCCCACCTGCTCGGCGACGCGGTGTTCCTCGACATCGAGACCGCGGCGATGGCCCGGCAGGCAGGCGAGCCCGCGGAGGTGACGGTGATCGGCCTCTACGACGCGGCAGGCGCCCAGGCCCTGCTCGCCGGCCGCGACCTGCTCTCGTTCCCCGAGCGCGTGGGCCGCGCCCGGGCGCTCATCACCTACAACGGCGCCGCCTTCGATCTGCCGATCCTGAAGCGCGCGTTTCCGCGCTGGTCGCCGCCGGCGTGCCACATCGACCTCTGCCCTCTCTGGCGCAGGCTGGGAGAGCGCGGCGGGCTCAAGACCCTCGAGCCGCGCGTGGGCCTGCACCGCCCTCCTCACCTCGCGGAGCTCTCCGGGGCCGACGCAGCGGCGCTCTGGCAGGCGAAGCAGCGCGGCGACCCGGCGGCACTGCGCAGGCTGGTGGAGTACTGCCTCACCGACGCGGCCCACCTCAAGACGCTGGCCGAGGAGGGCTACAACCGGATGCTCCGCAAGACCGGGATGGCGGGCGCTCCCCTGCCCGTGAGCGGGCGCGGCGCGGTGCTCTACGATCTGCAGCGGGCGGTCGAGCGGGCGGTCGCGCCCGGCTAGCCGGGACCGGCGGTCAGCTCGCGAGGCTCTGCACGTCGGCAGCGGGTCTCGCGGCAGCCTCCGCCGGCCACCAGAGGTCGAACCTGGTGCCCTTGCCTTCCACGCTGGAGCAGGAGAGGTGGCCGCCGTGCTGGTCGACGATGGCCGCCGCCACGGGCAGCCCCAGCCCCGTGCCCGCGTCGCTCGCCTTGGTGGTGAAGAACGGCTCCAGGATGCGGGCCTGCACCTCCGGCGCCATGCCGTGGCCGGTGTCGATCACGCTGATGCGCACCGAGCCCGCGCCCAGCCGGGGTCGCAGCGCGACGAGGTCGCTGGCCGGGGAGGGCGCCGTGGCCTGCACGGTGATGGAGCCGCCGTCGGGCATCGCGTCCCGCGCGTTGATCACCAGGTTCAGGATCACCTGCTCCAGCTGCGCCGGGTCGGCCAGCGCCAGGGGCAGCCCGTGCGGGACCTCCAAGCTCAGCGACACGCGGGGCGGGATCAGCCGCCGCAGGATCCGCTCGAGCGAGGCCAGCAGCGGCGCCACCTCCACCGGCGTGATGCGCAGCTCCTGCCTCCGCCCCAGCGCGAGCAGCTTGGAGGTGAGCCCGCGGGCCCGGTCTGCCGCGCCGACGATGTCCCCGAGGCAGGCCCGCTGCTCATCGTCGAGGGGACCCTGCTCGAGGTAGCTGGCGCTGTTGAGGATCACGGCCAGGAGGTTGTTGAAGTCGTGCGCCACTCCGCCCGCGAGGAGGGCGACGCTCTCCAGCCGCTGGCTCGCCAGCAGCCGCTGCCGCATCCGCTCCTGCTCGCCCTGCACCTTCACGCGCAGGAAGGCCCCCGCGAGCTGGGTGGCGAAGACGACCAGGGTCTCCAGCTGGTCGGCCGTCGGCGGGCGCACGCCCTCGGCCCCGAAAGTGCCCATCCCCAGCGACGCGAGCCGGCGGGCGCCGAGCAGCACGGGCACGTTGATCAGGGTGCGGTTGCCGAGGAGCTCGACGGTGGCCTTGTTGGTGCGCGGGTCGGTGCGGGCGTCGACGACGACCACCGGGAACCCGGCGTCAGCGCTGAAGAGCTCCTCCAGCATCGGGTCGCCGTCGATCAAGTGGACGGGTGCCTCCTCCCAGATCCGGTCGCCGTTGGAGCCGGAGACCCCGAGGATGCGGGCGGTCCGCGGCGGACCCTCCTCGAAGGCGGCCAGCCAGGTGGTCGAGTACCCGGTCGCCCGCTTCACCGCCACCTGTGCGGCCGTCACCAGCTCGCCGAGCGTGGTCGCGGTCTGCAAGGCCTGCGAGAACTGCAGGACGCTGGCGACGTCGAGGGCCATCCACCCTCAGACTAGCAGGCCCGGCGCCGAACAGCACGCGGGGCCAGCCGGAGACGCAGCGGCGAGCCGCGGCCCAGCCTGGCCAGTGCGCGCTGCTTGTCCGACGCGCGCGCGAAGTTGCCTTGGCGCACCCCGAAGGCGTCGCCACTCGCTCAGCCGTTGACGCCCCTGCAGAGGTCGGCGGCGCCGTCCACGTCCACTCCGTCGAAGCGGGCGTTGACCGCCTTCTTCTTGAGCACGTCCTTGCGCTTGATGATGCAGTTCGTCTCGGCGATCTTGCGGCAGTCGCCGAGATCCTTGGCGGCCTTCACCTCGGCGCCCGGGTTGCGGTTTGCGTAGGGGGCCCAGGCCTCCGCCTCCTTGCCCGCTTGGGGCGTGCGGTCGACCCGGATGGCGCAGTCGCCCGCCCATGCTGCGGCGGACCCGGCGAGAACGGCGGAGATGACGGCGGCCAACAAGAGGGGGCGCATGACGGGTGGGTGCTCCGACTGGAGGAAGGCGATGGCCGATCGATCGGACGATCGGCCCACCGCCTTTAGCCGACAGAGAGGGCGCTAGAGCGCCGATCGGTTTGACCCCGGCTCTCGAGCGGGTGAGCGCACCGCCAGATTCGCGCCGTGGGGAAGACCACTCGGCGCTCTAGAGGCCCTTGATCCGGCCCCGGGCCGCGCGGGCTGGACTTCCCAGCAGTGTTAGGTGTAATATTATTTGGCCTATCGCAGTGTGTGATCTTTGTGGGTAGGCTTTTTTCGGGGGAGACCAACATCGTGCACAAGAGAGCAATCCGCAGCAGCGGCTTCGCCTTGGTCCTGGTCATCGGGCTCGCGACAGGCTGCGTCTCCGGGGTGGATCAACCGACTTCGAAGCTGGCGACGCTGCAGGTGCCAGCCGACTTCACCTTCGCCGCCACCGCGCAGGTGCAGGTGGCGGCCTCGGTCCAGGCGTCGGCGGTGCCGGTCGGCGGCGGGCTCCTCTCGGTCCGGCGCGCCGATGGCGTGGTGGTCTTCGAGGGCCCGCTGAACTCCGGCGAGCCGTTCGCGGCCAGGTTGGTCGTCCCGACCTCCGAGAGCCGGCTGACGTTCGTGCTCCACGCCGCCGGCCGGGAAGAGCGGTCGGCCTCCGCCGACATCGTCAACGGCGCAGTCGCCGTCGCGTTCTGAGGAGACCCGCCATGAGACTCCACCTCTCCAAGCGGCCGCTCCTGCGCCACGCCTCTGCGCTGCTCCTCGCGGTCGCCTTTGCCTCGGCCCCGGCCCGGGCTAGCGACTCCGACCATGACGGCATCCCGGACACGGTCGATGCCCTCCCGTGTGACCCGCTCGCCTCCCAGGTGCTCTACGCGCCCGGCAAGGGGGCGTTCGGGACGCTGCTCTTCGAGGACCAGTGGCCCAACGCGGGCGACTTCGACTTCAACGACGCCGCTGTCGCCTACAACTTCGTGCTCGAGCTTGCGCCAGATGGGAAGCTGACCGCCTTCCAGGCCACCTTCGCGCTGCTAGCGGTCGGCGCGTCGATCCACAGCGGCCTCTCCCTGCACCTGCCCCTGCCTCGCGGGGTCGCGCTCTCGGCCACGCGCACCGTCACCGGCGGCACCGGAGTCACCCTCCAGCCGCTGGTGGGCGAGACCGACCTCGTGCTCGAGGTCTACGCCGATGGCCACGCCCTGTTCGGGCAGCAGGCCGGCCTGATCAACACCATCCCCTCGCTTGCGTCGCGGGCTGCCCCCTCGGTGACCCTGGTGGTCCGGTTCACGCAGCCGCAGGCGGTGAACGTCGCGCTGGCGCCGTTCGACCTGTACCTGCAGCGCTTGGGTGACCCCGGCTTCCAGCTCCACCTGCCGCAGTATGCCGGCACCAGCACCATGAAGACCTCGCTCTTCGGCACCGGTGCCGACGGCTCCACCGCGAACCGCCACTTCGTCAACGCGTCCGGGACCCCCTTCGTGCTCAACGCGCCGGCCCTGATCGCCTGGCCCGTGGAGGGCGTCTCGATCGAGAACGCCTATCCCGACATCCTCGGCTTCGGCTCCTCTGGCGGCACCACCAACGCCAACTGGTACGCCACCCACACGCAGGCGCGGTACCAGTACGCCGGCTCGCCGACGCCAGCGCCCGGGCCGATCTCCCAGTGGCCGGCCATCGACACCTCGTGCATCGACGTGTGGCGCGGCACCATCGAGTACGGCGGCGCTGCCACCACCGTGCCGGCGGGCATGACCGTCGATGCGGCGGGCAACGTCTGGACCACCGGGTACCAGGTGGTCGGCAGCAGCGGCCTGGGCTTCATCGCCAAGACCGCTCCGACCGGCGCGCTGGCGTTCCTGCAGAGCTTCGGCGCGCAGGGCGCGTTCACCTACGGCACCGCCGTCACCGCCGACGGGCAGGGCGGCGTCTTCGTCACCGGCTACACCAGCGCCGGCTTCGGCGGCAGCGCCATGCAGGGCGGGTTCAACAACCAGTTCGTCTCCCGCTTCGATGCGTCGGGCCACCTGGTCTGGAACAAGAACTTCGGCGCCTCTCGCGGGGCCTTCGGCTCCGGGGTGGCGTCGGATGGTGCGAACGGGGTCTATGCGATCGGCTACGTGCTCGGCGACTTCGGCGGGGCGCCGGGGAGCTGGCCCTACCAGGAGCGGGCGGCCCTGCTGCACCTCGACGCGAACGGCGCGACCCTCCTCTCCAAGGTCTACGATCTCGGCATGCCCTTCGCGGTCACCTTCGGGCTCGCGGTCGGGCTCGACTCCCACGGCGCGCTCGTCGCGGTGCTCGGGTCCTATGCCGGCGCCAACGACATCGTGCTGCTGCAGCTCGACAAGACCAGCGGCGCGGTGCTGGCGCAGACCTCGGCCACCAACTGGTCCCAGTTCGCGCAGGCAGCGGCGGTCGCGCCCGATGGCTCGGCTGCCTGGACGGGCGGGACCGGCGGCTTCTTCAACCTGAGCGCCGTGGTCGGCCGCCTCGCGCCGGGCACCGGCCAGGTCTTCGCCGCCACGCTCCCGTCGTCGGGGGGCTACTCGCTGGGGTACGGCGTGGCGGTGGCCGGCAACGGCGACGTGCTCGCCACGGGCTGGTCCAACGGCACCATCGGCGGGCAGCCGCTGGTCGGGAACGGGATCAACGCCTTCCTCACCCGGTACTCGCCCGCGGGGCAGCGCCTCTGGCTGCGGACCTTGGGCACCTCGGGCCAGGACCTCACGGGCGTCGATGTCGGGATGGACGCAGCCGGCGACTCCTACATGTCGGGCTGGCACAGCAGCACGCAAGGCCTGCCCGGCGCCTACGGCAGCGGCTATGCCTTCGTGGCGAAGTACGCGCCGGACGGCACGCCGAGGTAGCCGCCGTTCAGCTCCACTCGCCGCGCCCGGTCAGCCCTTGACGGGTCCGAGCGGGGCGGCCACCGGAAGGGATGGCGGGCCGCTGTCCCTCCCCAGGCGGGCTTCCCGGGCGAGCGCTCTCGCGCCGCGCTGCGCCTGCGCCAGCCGCTCGCCGAGCGCGGCCAGGGTGAACGGCTTGGAGAGGTACCCATCCCCGAGCGCGGAGAGGTCCTGACCGCTGGGGCCGTAGCCGGAGATGAAGACGATCGGCAGCAGCGGGTCGAGCTCGCGCAGGCGTCGCGCGGCCTCGGCGCCGTGCATGCCCGGCATGTTCTGGTCGATGACCGCGAGGTCCACCGCACCCTTCGACCGCGCGAATGACCGCGCGAACCAGTCGATCGCCGCCTGCGGGCTCGCCTCCGAGAGAGCTACCTGGCAGCCGAGCATCCGGAGCAGGGCGAGCAGCTCCTGCTTGAGCAGAACGTCGAGGTTCGAGAGCGGCTCGTCGAGCGGGATACCCTGACCGCTCGCTGCCCGCCGACCCCGATGCACGATACAGTTGTATCTCTCACAGTTGACAGACGATACGTCTGCCGCTACCAACGATCCCGAGGTTGCGCATGGCCCGCACCAAACGAGCAGCCAGTGAGACCCGCTGGCTGCTCCTCATCCACCAGATCCCGTCGAAGCCGAACTACTTCCGGGTCAAGATCTGGCGGCACCTGCAGCGCCTCGGCGCGGTTGGGATCAAGGACTCCGTCTACGCCCTCCCGTCGACGGAGCAGGCGCGTGAGGACTTCAACTGGGTGGTGCGCGAGATCGTCGAGGGCGGGGGCGACGCCTCCTTGATCGAAGCCCGTCTCGTGGAAGGGCTCACCGACGAGCAGGTGATCGAGCTGTTCCGCAAGGCGCGAGACGCCGACTACGACGAGGTCGCCAAGGAGGCCCGCGCACTCGCAGCGCGGCTGCCCAAGCGAGGCGCGCCCCCGGAAGCCCTCCGCGCTGAGGTGGCCTCTCTCGTGGCACGCCTCCAGAAGCGGGTCCAGGAGATCGGCACACTCGACTTCTTCCAGGCCCGCAGCCGGGAGCCCGTAGGTGGCCTCCTCAAGAGCCTCGAGGACCGCCTGCAGCCGCCCGCGGCAAAGGCCCCGGCCGCCGCGGGCCCCGCCCCCCGTCCTCAAAAGGCCACCTGGGTGACGCGCACCGGGATCCACGTCGACCGGATCGCCAGCTCCTGGCTGATCCGCCGATTCATCGATCCGAAGGCGGTCTTCAAGTTCGTCGTCGCCAAGGAGCACGCGCCCGCCCCGGGAGAGCTGCGCTTCGACATGTTCGACGGCGAGTTCACCCACGAGGGCGACCTCTGCACGTTTGAAGTATTACTCCGGCGCTTCGAACTCACCGACGCGGCGCTGAGGCCACTCGCCGAGATGATCCACGACATCGACCTCAAAGACGGCAAGCACGCACGCCCGGAAACGGCGGGCCTCGCCCAGATGATCCATGCCATCTGCGCGGCCCATGCCACCGACGAGGCGCGCCTCTCCCGGGGCAGCGCCCTGCTCGACGACCTGTACGAGCTGTTCAAACAGCGGCGCGAGTCGCGCGCCTGAAGCGGAGAAGCCCATGCCGAACCACGCCGCACGCTCCCTTCTGGCGCTCTTCTGTGCCCTCGCTGCGCCGGTGGCAGCAGGAGACAAGGCAGGCCCCATGAAGTTCGACTTCGAAGCGGATGAGGCAGGAAAGCCACCCAAGGGCTTCGAGTTCGGCCGGACCGGCCGCGGCAAGCAGGGTGCGTGGTTGGTGCGGGCAGAGGAAGGCGCGCCGAGCGGCAAGCAGGCCCTCGTGCAGACCGACACCGACGACACCGACTACCGCTTTCCGTTTGCGTTCACCGGTCCCGCGCTCAAGGATCTGCGCCTCTCGGTGCGCTGCCGGGCCGTATCTGGTGCCGTTGACCAGGGCTGCGGGCTGGTGTGGCGCTTGAAGGACGCCGACAACTACTACGTGGTGCGGGCCAACGCGCTCGAGGACAACGTCCGCATTTACAAGGTCGTCAACGGTGACCGGCGCCAGTTCGGCTCGTGGAGCGGCAAGGTCCTCTCCGGCGTCTGGCACGAGCTGGCGGTCGAGGCCAGCGGCGACCACTTCGTCGTCCAGTTCGACGGGAAGCAGATCCTCGACGAGCTCGACCAGACCTTCGCCGCCGCCGGGAAGTTCGGCGTCTGGACGAAGGCCGACTCCGTCATCGCCTTCGATGACCTCACCGCAACCCCCAAGTAGGAGCCAACCATGCGTTCAGCACTCACTCTCGCTTTGAACCCAGGATATCGAGCTGTCTCGGTGAGCGCGCAGAGCGAGCACCGCGCCGTCTCCGCAGAGGTCGGTCTGCTGAAGGGGACCGAAGCCAAGACGGTCGACGAGCCCCTGTAGTCGTTGGTTGGCGTGGGTGAAGGAACACGATCCGCCGCGGACGCGGGACAGCACCTTCGCCGCCGAGATCGTCGAGTACCGCTCCTTCGACGGCGCGAAGCTTCGCGAGCGTTTCAACGTCAACAACGGCACCACCTGGGCGAGCAACTGGCAGACCTGGATCGAGCCGCAGTGGTTTCCGGCGAGCTTCGACAACCGCGAGACCCGCGACGGCGCGCTCACGGAGCGCGCCGGTCACTGGGGCCTCGAGCTGGGCGTCTCGACCAATCCGAAGGCGGCGTTCTCGGCGGCTTTGGATTCGACCACCGTCGCCACCTGGCAGGGCGTGCAAGTCGACGCATCGCTCGCCCTCTCGGCGCGGCCCCACCCGCGCTTCGAGATTTCGCTCACGCCCTCGATCACGCGCGTGACCGGTGACCCGCGTTGGGTGGATTCGGCTCAAGACGGCACGTATCGCTTCGGCCTGCAGCGGGCGGTGGCCGCCGGCGCGACCCTGCGTTCGACGTTCACCTTCAACCCGCACCTCTCGCTGCAGGCCTACGCGCAGCTCTTCTTCTCCTCGGTGCGCTACGACCGGATCTTCGAGGCCCGCGCCGATGGGGGGAGCGCGATCCCGCTCGCAGCGTTGCAGGCGTCGGCGATCGATCCCGCCGCGTATGACGAGCGGGACGCGGTCCTCAACGCCAACGTCGTGCTGCGCTGGGAGTTCCTGCCGGGCTCGACCTTCTACCTCGTCTACACGCGGGCGCACGCGGGAGGGCTCGCGCCCTTCCTCGTTGACGGAACCGGAAAGACCCAGCGCCCGCCGGTCCTCGACTTCGGCGCGCTGTCGCGCGGGCCGATCGAGGACGTGCTCCTCTGCAAGGTGTCCCTGCGCTGGGCGCAGTAAGGCGAGCAGTCGCTCAGGCTCCCTTGAGAATCGTCCCGGCCTTCTTCGCCCGCTCGAACCGCCGGTTCACTTCGTCCCAATTCACGTTCTGGAAGAAGGCGTCGATGTACTTCGCCGCCGCCGCGCCGTAGTCCAGATGGTAGGAGTGCTCGTACATGTCGAGCACGAGCAGCGGCGTGCCGGACGCGAGCGCCTGCGTGTGGTTTCCCGACCAGTACGTGCGCAGGCTCCCCGTGTGGAAGCTCCAGTCGAGGATGGTCCAGCCGCTGCCTCCGCCGAGGCTGGCGCCTGTGGCGCGGAAGAGTTCCTCCCAGCGGCCGAGCGAGCCGAAAGCGTCTGCGAGCGCCGCTTGCACCGGACCGCCTGCCTTGCCGTCCCCGCCCAGGTTACCAAAGTAATACTCGTGCAGGATGACCGAGTTGGTGAAGGTCAGCTCCCGCTCGCGCAGGCCGGAGACGAGAAAGCCCGGAGTGTCCTTGCTGACCCGCTGCAGCTCCTCCTCCACCTTGTTGAGGTTCTTCACTGCGCCGCCGTAGTTGTTCTCCCAGTGCGAGGAGATCATCCGCTCGGAGATGCCGCGCAGCTTCTTCGCGTCGAACGGCAGCGGAACCGGAGCGTGCTGCGCTGGCCGCGCGTCCGCCTTCACCGCCGTTGCCGGCGCCTCGTCAGCCATGGCCTTGCCTCCTTCGAGCAGGACTCCCGCAGAAACCGTCGCCGCAATGCCCAGTGCCTCGCGCCTCGTGAAGACCATTTTCACATCTCCTTGGCGATGCCTGAGAGGCCCCGCCTGAACCGTTCCGAGCATCGCCTTCATCGGAACCCGCCACGCACAATGAACCCGACCAGGCCCGCGGCGCCGATGAGCATGGGCTCGGGGATCTTCTTCGCCTTCACCAGCAGGAGCAGCGTCGCGGCGCAGACCGCAGCCGTCGGTAGATCGATGATCGCGCGCCTTCCGAGCACGAACGCCGCGCCCGCGATCGCGCCCGCCGCCGCGGCCGTCACGCCGCTGACGAACGCCTTCACCCGCGCATCCTTAGACCACCGCCGCACGCTCGGGGCGAGCAGCAGCACCACTGTGTACGGCGGAAGGAACACACCCAAGGCGGCGACCACGGCGCCGGCGAACCCTGCGACCAAGAAGCCGATGAAGGCCACCGTGATCACGACGGGCCCCGGCGTGAGCATGGCGACCGCCACCGCGTCGAGGAACTGCCGCTCATTGAGCCAGGCGTGGTCGACGACTACGCCTTGGTGCAGGAAGGGGACGATGGCGAGCCCGCTGCCGAAGACGAACGCGCCGGCTTCGGCGAAGTACCAGGCGAGCGTTCCGAGTTGGTCCTCGCGCTGGCCGTGCAGGCCTTGGGCAAGAGGTCCCAGCAAGGGCAGAAGCACCAGCGCCGCGGAGGTCGTGTTTCGCGAGCGGGCGAGTTGGACGCCGAGCGCCAGAAGGCCGGCAGCCAGGAAGACCCAGACGATCTCGCGCTCGGTGATCGCGGTGACGAGGGCGCTGGCGGCGAGGATGCTGATGAGCAGCGGATCCTTGCCGACCGTGCTCTTGCCGAGCTTCCAGGCGGCGCGCGCGATGACCGCGATGATGGCGGCGCCGACGCCGTAGAACACCGCCTGAATCCAGTCGAGGCCACCGAAGCGGACGTAGAGCCAGGAGAGGCCCACGACCATCAGGAACGAGGGCAGGATGAACGCCGCCCCGACCGCGGTGGCCCCGAGGCGCCCGGCGCGGACCCAGCCGAGGTACATCGCGAGCTGGGCGGCCAGCGGCCCGGGGGAGAGCTGCGAGAGCGCGAGCCCCTCGGCATAGTCCTGTCGCGAGATCCAGCGCCGGTCCTCGACCAGGTCCTTCTGCATCCGCCCGGCGAGTGCGATGGGTCCGCCGAAACCGAACGTGCCCAGCCAGGCGAAGTACCTGAGCCACGCCGTGAAGGCGCCTCCGTCCAGGTCGCCGGGGTCGGGCGAGGGCACCGTGTCGGGGGGCGTTTCCATCGAGCCGGGCACGGTATGGTTCTTCTGTATCTCGTGTCAAGGCGTAGCGGATACAGCTGTTGCACTTGGAGGACTCGCTCCAATTCAGGGCGACGGGAGCGGCAAGAGCCAGCACCCGCCGGTGGACCGTCGCCGAAAGCGGGCATTTCTACTTGGGCCGAAGCGGACTTTCTGTCTCGGGCTTGTAGATGGTCAACGCGCTCCGGCCGGAGGCCAGCACGCCGCGCAGCGACTCGAAGGTCACGCGGAGCAGGCCTTCCAGGGTACGCGTCGCCGCGAGGCGTACAGCACGCCATCAGCGGTCGTCAGCCCTTCCACGAAGAAAGGCTGCGACCAGAGCAGGCTGCCGTCGAGCGCCGAGCGGCAGCTTAGCGAAAAGACGGTCCGGCAGCAGAGACGGCCGCGAACGTAGGAAAGCTCGGCGGGGAAGAGCTCATCGAGGCCGGCTTCGCCAAAGCTGGGGGCGATCGTCGCGCGGCACCTGGCGGCCTCGGCCCAGACCTCGATCCCGCCGCCGCCGGTGCACGCGGAGCCGCTGCAGCAACAAGTGTAAGTGCGC
>JAYWAO010000219.1:0-15270 GCA_043782365.1 Deltaproteobacteria bacterium | reverse complement strand
CCCGCAGCGATTCGAGGTGCGCCGCGTGGGTCTTCTGCGCAGCCGGCTCGGGGGCAGGCTCGTGGCTGCGCTCCTGCTTCTCGGCCGCGGGCGCCGGGCGCGCGGAGGCCGCCTCGACGGCTGCCACCATGTCGGAGGCGGCCGAGGTGGAAGGCGCCGCCGCCGGGCTCGCCCCCGGCTTCTCGGGAGCAGGCGCCGGCGCCGACACCTTGCGCGCCTCAGCGGCAGGCTCGCCGCCGGCCGCGGAGCCCTTCAGCCACGGGGCCGCGCGCGCAGGCGCCGCCGCCGCTGCAGGGGGTGCCGCCGCTGCAGGGGCTGCCGCAGCGGCAGGCGCCTCTTCGATGAGCTCCACCTTGAACGGCTGGTCGGGAGAGCCCGAGCGGGCCGGCCCGTTGCCGTACTCGTCGTAGCACTCGAGGTAGTACTCGAGCCCCGGTCGCGCGGTGACGGTCACCTCGAAGGTGTCCTTGCTGCCCTTCACCTTCTTGAGGTCGACCGGCGGCTCATAGGCCGAAGCGTTGCCCGCGCGCATGAAGATCTGCGGGAAGATCTTGCTCTCGTCGGTGATGCGCGCCGAGATCTTCAGCGGCCCCGGCGCGCTCTTGGCCACCGGGGTGTGGGTCAGCTGGGGAGGGGACGAATCGGCGGCCCGCGCCGCACCCGCAGCCAGGAGGCTGGCGGCGAGCGCGGCGGCGAGGCGGGCCCGCGAGGGCCACTGCACGTTGGTCTTCATAGGCGCTCCGATTCGCGGCGGCTAGAACAGCACGGCGTCGGTGGAGAACTGGTCGCGGTGCGGGTCGAGCGGCTTGGCGCCGCCGCTGGTGTCCTTGGTGCCGCCCACCTGGAACGAGTCGCCCATCGCGCGGAAGGTCGACTTGCCGTGGAACAGCGAGAGCGCCGGCAGGTCCACGATCAGCGAGTACGTCGCCGGTGCGCCCGTGGGGGCGAACTTCACCTGCTTGACCACCACGATGGCCTGGTCGCCGGTGGTCTTGAGGTCGCCGTCCGCGTCTACCTGCAGCAGATCGCCGACCAGCACGTTGGCGGGGCCGGTGAAGAACAGCTCCACGCCGGCGGCGCCGAGCGCGTCCTTCTGCAGGCCGAGCGCCACCGAGCCGCGCAGCGAGACCTCGGCGCCGAGCACGTTGAGCGGCAGCACCACGGTGGCGCTGGTGTGGCCTGCCGTCAGCGCTGCGTTGAGCAGGAGCACCTTGGCGACGGTGTCGACGCCGGCGACCGTGCGCGTGTCGACGATCTGGCCGGCGCCGTTCACCTGCGGCTCGTAGACCAGCACCGTCTCGCCCACGAAGAAGGCCGCGGGGTCGGCCACGGTGACGCTGGTGGCGTTGGTGGAGACGAAGGCGGTGACGGTGGCGGGCGTCTGCAGCGAGCAGACCAGCGAGCCCGCCGTCACGAGGTTGGGCACCAGCGCGGTGGTGAGCGTCAAGCGGTTGGTGGCGGCGTCGACCGCGGCGATGCCGAGGGCCTCACCGACGAAGCCGCCGCCGATGGAGAGGAAGAGCACGCGGCCGCTCGAGGTGGGCGCGAAGAGCGAGGCGTCGCGCACGGGGAGGAGGAGGTCGCCGATGGCGCGGTCCACCATCAGCTCGGTGCAGGCGCCCTTCACCTGGAGCTGGGCCGAGAAGAAGGCGTGCTGCGAGGTGTTGAGCGGCGTCGCGCTCGGCGTCTGCGCGCCCGTGCCCCAGGCCGACGAGAGCACCTTCTTGAGGGTGACGTTGGCGCTGCCCGAGGTGAGCGTGGGCGCTGAGGTCGTGGTCATCGGCTCGGAGAACGAGACGCGGAGCGCCTTGTTGAAGCTGGCGCCGCGCTCGCTGGTGTTGTTGAACGGGTAGGCGAGCGCGGGATCGAGCTCGATGCCCGTGATCAGGCCGCCGAAGGTGTCGCTGGTGTCGAGCACCTTGCTGGCGCCGGGATCGATCGGCGAGCGAAAGCCGAGCGCGTCCTCGCTGACCACGGTGAACTGGACGTGGTTGCTGAAGGCCCAGGGCGCGCCGCCCGCGCCGAGCGGGACCCCCGAGAGGCCGCCCGTCCAGGGGTTCACGTTGGCGACCACCTGGGTGTTCACGGTGGGGTCCGGCGCAGAGACCGCGAGCAGCTCCCGCCAGTCGAGGGTGGCCGTCGTGCTCCCGCCGGCCGAGGTCGTGTTGCGCGCCATCACGTGGTAGCGGACCGCGCCCGGCGTGTGCGCCCACGAGAGCAGCACCCCGGTGGCGCTGTTGTAGTTGGCGCCCGGCACGGTGTCGAAGACGAAGTCGCCGTTGCCGTCGAGCAGCCAGATGGTCGACTGGTCGACCGCCACGGAGGCGGTGGCCTGCGTGGCGGTGAACTTGCTGGCGAAGTAGATCGACGGCTGGAGGCTCGGCAGCGCGGCGGGCAGCGCCAGCACCGTGAAGCTGATGGTGCCGTAGCCCGTGCCCGAGGGGTTGATGCCCGGCGTGCCATCCTTGAAGCGCAGCGCGCGCACGCGCAGCTCGTAGCCGATGGTCGAGTCATCGGAGGCCAAGAGCGGGCTGGCCGCGGTGAGCCTGGCCACCGAGCCCTTGTCCCAGGCGACGGTCAGGCCGATCGGGGCCGAGTAGCGCGGGCCCGGCTCCACCTGCACCAGCTCGAAGGAGGTCAGCAGCGGATCGACCTCGGCGCCGAAGTGGAGGAACAGCGTGGTGCCCGGCGCCGGGAGCACGCCACTGACGCCGCCGAGGAGGGTGCCCGCGCTGATCGGATAGGCCGCGCTCAGCGAGGAGAAGCTGCTCGCCACCAGCGCCCGCTGCACGTCCTTGAGGACGACGACGAGGTTGCCGAGGTTGGAGCCCGACGAGGCCGCGAGCGAGTACGTCTGCGAGAAGAACTGGGTGTCGGAGAGGCCGTCGGCGTCGCGATCGAACGGCAGGACGATCAGCGTCCAGGCGCCAGGGCGCACGCCGGGAAACGCGAAGCGGCCGGTGGCGGCGTCGGTCTTGGTCTGGTAGCCGACCACGCCGTCGGGGGTGGCGAGCATCACCGAGGCGCCCAGCGCCAGGTTGGTGCCGTCATAGACGGTGCCGGCGACGGGCACCAGCACCAGCTGCGAGAGCGCGATCGAGGCGTCGAAGCCGTCGACGTCGCCGCCGAAGCCAGGGAAGTTGGGGACCCCGCCATCGACGCCGCCGAGGCCCGGCTGGAGCACGGTGGGGTTCACCGTCACGGTGACGACCGCGAAGCCCTCCTTCTGGAACTGGACCAGCAGGTTGTCGATCTGCTGCACGTTGTCGAACTGGAAGTAGCCGTCGGCCCCGGTGGTCAGCGGCGAGTAGCGGTCGCTGGAGAGCAGCGTCACCTTCACGCCCGAGAGCGGCGTCAGCAGCGCGGCGTCGGTCACCACGCCGTGCACCACCAGCTTGTGGCCGAGGTCGGAGGCGCTCTTGGGCGAGCAGCCCGAGGTGAGCACGCAGAGGAGGGCGGCGAAGGCCAGGACGGCCGGTGCTGCGAGGCGGCGGACGGTGTGCATGGAGCGCTCCCGGTTGCGCAGAGTGGTGACGCAGGATGGAGAGGGTGCGAGTGGCCGGCCCCCACGGCGGCAGCCGTACTTCGCAACGATCAGCCGCATGCGCTCTAGGCCACCTTCGACCTGGGGTCAATCGGGCGACCTGGACCGGGCCGGTCCGCGATCGAGCCGCCGAGCCCGGCAAGGTCGACGGTGCCGGGTGCGATAGGATGGCGCCGTGTCCACCCTCACGCTCGGCGATCACCAACAGCGCGAAGCCGGCGGCGAGTGGGACGCGCTGCTCGGCCAGACGGTCGGCTCCTATCGCATCGTGCGCTTGCTGGGCCGCGGCGGCATGGGCTCGGTGTACCTGGCGCGGCAGCCTGCCATCGGCGCGCAGGTGGCGATCAAGTTCCTCCACCCGCGCTTCTCAGCCGACCGGGGCGTGGTCGAGCGGTTCTTCAACGAGGCCCGCGCGGTCAACCTGATCGGGCACGAGAACATACTCAAGATCCTCGACTTCAGCGTCACCCCCGAGGGCCGCTACTACTTCGTGATGGAGCTCCTCGAGGGCAAGCCGCTCTCGGCGCTGCTGGGAGAGAAGAAGGAGCCGCAGCCGCTCTCGCTGACCGGCCCCATCCTGCTGCAGTGCTGCCGCGCGCTGCAGGCGGCCCACGGGCGGGGCATCGTCCACCGCGACCTCAAGCCCGACAACGTCTTCCTCGTGCAGCAGATGGGCCGGAAGAACTTCGTCAAGCTGCTGGACTTCGGCATCGCCAAGCTGGAGGAGGCCGAGGGGGCCAACGCGAGGCCCGGGCCCACCGCGGTCGGCACGGTGATCGGCACGCCGGAGTACATGTCGCCCGAGCAGGCGGCGGGCCGCACCGCCGAGGTGGGGCGCCGCAGCGACATCTATTCGCTGGGTATCGTCATGTATCAACTGGCCTGCGGCCGCGTGCCCTTCTCGGGGGCCTCGACGGCGCAGACGCTGGTGGCGCAGATGGAGACGCCGCCGCCCCCGCCGCGCTCGCTCGTGCCAGCGATCCCCGAGGCGTTCGAGGCGGTGATCCTCAAGGCGCTGGCGAAGCGGCGGGAGGACCGCTTCCAGTCGATGCAGGACCTGCACGGCGCGCTGCTGGAGGTGATGAAGGGGCTCGGCGTCAGCGCGGAGCTTCCCTTTGCGGACGAGGCGCCGGCGCCGGTGATCTTGCCGCCCGAGGGCACGCCCGACGAGCAGATCGACACGCTGCTGGGGCCGCCGCCGGAGTCGAAGCCGAAGACCGCGCCCGAGCGGCCGCGCGCCCGCGAGATCGACCCGCGCTTCGCCACCCAGCCGCCGCCGGCCACGCAGACCGCGGTGCAGGCGCCGCTCGCGCCCGATGCCCAGGCGGCCCGCGCGGGTGATTACCTCTTCGCGCCGCACCGCCGCCGCTACCTGGTGGGCGGGGCAGCGGTGGTGCTGCTGGGGCTGCTGGGGATCGCCCTGCGGCCGCAAGGCGCCGCGCCGGCACCCGCGTCGACGCCGGAGGTGCGCGCCCAGCCTGCCCTGCAGCCTCCGCACGCTCCTTCGTCGCCCGCGCCCGGGCCCCCTGAGCCCGTGCAGCAGGACCCGCCCGCGCTGCGGCCCGCGTCGCCCGCGCAGCTCGCCGTGGCGGCCCAGGAGAAGGCGAAGCAGCACAAGGCCGCGCGGAAGGCCCACGAGGAGCCGGCGAAGCCAGCGCCGGCCGCGCCTGCGCAGAAGGCGGCCGGAGCGGCGAAAAAGGTGGCGGTGCCTGTGCAGCAGCCAACCATGACCGCAAAGGGGTCAGGCTCGGCCAGGTCGAAACCGGTTACCGAGTCGTCACCGAAGCGGGCGCCCGCTGCCGAGAAGACACCAGCCGGCAGTGGCGGCGCCGGCAAGCAGCGCGCCGCGAAGCCCGCCGCCGACCCGGTTGCGCAGGCCACCAAGGAGCTGACCGCTGCCGCGGAGGCAGCGGTGCAAGCCGAGGCTTCGCAGAAGCCGGTGCCGCGCTCGGCGAAGCTGTTCGTGGTGAGCGACCCGCTCGGGGCGCAGGTGACGGCGGCGTGGGCCGGGAAGTCGGCTTCGGGGGAGGCGCCCGTGGTGTTCCGCGTGCTGCGCGGCGCGAAGGTGACGGTGACGTTCTCGCTGCCCGGGCATGCGCCGGATGTGAAGGAGGTCGAGGCGGAGAAGAGCCAAGTGGTAGTGGGGGTGTTGAAGGCGGCGCAGTAGCAGCGCCTGCCAAGACCGCTCTAGCGCGCGTCCAGCGCCTGCCGCGTCGCCTCCGCGGAGGAGAGGCAGAGCGAGAACGGCCGCTCGCGCAGCCAGTGGCGCAGGGGCTGCGCGGGAGGCGCGGCGCTGGGTGTCGAGGTCACCTCGCGGGCGCTCTCGCTGGCGCCGGCTGTCAGCGCGCGTTGGTCAGCGAGGTCTCCCTGGCGGCCTGCTACTGTAGCCCGCCCGGACTCGGCGGCGGGGGCCGAGTCGATTCGACAACGCCGGTTTGTGAATGGGGAGACCTGTGGCGGCTGCAAGCGAGCGGACCCTCTTCGTCTCCCCGAGCGCTGCCCGGCGCAGGGCGCACGCGCTGGCGTTCCTCTCCGCGCGCGCGCCCTCCGAGCGGCTGATCGTCTGCTCGGCCACGCTCGAATCGGCCGCCGACCTCATCCGCGAGCGGGCCCGAACGCAGCCCGCGGCCTTCGGCTGGCACCGGCAGACGCTGCAGGGCCTCGCCGCCGCGCTCGCCGCGCCGCTCTTGGCCGCGCGCGGGCTCTCGCCGCTGGGCGGGCTCTCGCTGGAGGCGCTCTGCGCGCGCCTCCTCCACCAAGAGGCAGGGCGCCTGCCCACGCTGGGCCCGCTCGCCGCGCTCCCCGGCACGCCGCGCGCGCTGGCCCGCACCCTGCGCGGCCTGCGGCTCGACCGGGTGCAGGCGACGGCGCTCCAGCAGGTCTCTCCAGAGGTCGCGCTGCTGCTGGCGGGGTACGAGGCGCAGCTCGCTTCAGGGCGCTTCGCGGACCGGGCCGCGGTGCTCGCGCTCGCCGCGGAGCGTCTCGCGCAGGGCGGGCACGAGCTCGCGGGGCTGCCGGTATTACTCTTGGATGTCCCCGTCGCCACGGCTGCCGAGGCCGCCCTGGTGGCGGCGCTCGCGGCGCAGGCCGAGGTCACGGCGATCGCGCCCGCAGCCGACGCAGCGGTGGCGCCGCTCTCTCTCGCGCTGGGCGTCGAGCCCACGCCCGACACCCCAGCGCCTGCAGGGCTGCTCGGCGCGCTGCAGCGGCACCTCTTCGCCTCCGCCGCGCCGCCCGAGAGCGAGCCCGGCGAGGGCCTCGTGCTCTTCTCCGCGCCCGGCGAGGGCCGCGAGTGCGTCGAGATCGCGCGCCGGCTGCTCGAGGAGGCCGCGCGCGGCGTGCCGTTCGACCGCATGGCCGTGCTCCTGCGCGCGCCAGGCCTGTACCGCGCCGCGCTCGAGGAGGCGCTCGCGCGCGCGGGCGTGCCGGTGTACTTCGCGCGCGGTTCGCTCCAGCCCGATCCTGCCGGGCGCGCGTTCCTGGCCCTGCTCGCCTGCCGCGCCTCGGGGCTCTCTGCGCACGGGTTCTCCGACTACCTCTCGCTCGGCGAGGTGCCCGACCTCGCGCCGGTCGCGGGCACGGCTTCGCCGCTGGTGTCGGCGCAGTCCGCCTCCCAGAGCGGTGACGAGCCGGGCTCGCCAGCGCTCGCCCGCGCGCTCGCGCAGGCCTCTCCCGAGGCGACGCAGGAGACGGAGGAGAGCGCGCTCGACGCAGGCGATCCCTCTGCGCCCGTGCGCGGCGCGACCTGGCGCTGGCAGAAGCTGATCACCGAGGCGGCGGTGATCGGCGGCGGCGATCCGCTGCTCGCCCGCGAGCGCTGGACCCGCCGGCTGGGCGGGCTGCGCAACGAGCTCGAGCGCAAGTCGGCCGAGCTGCTGCGGGGCGGCGACGAGGCGACGGTCGCGCGCACCCGCAAGGGGCAAGAGGACCTCGACGCCCTCTGCGCTTACTCTTTTCCACTGCTCGACCGCCTGCTGGCGCTGCCGGCGTCGGCCTCCTGGGGAGAGTGGCTCCCGCACCTCGCCGGGCTCGCCCAGGCGGGGCTGCGGACGCCCGCGCGGGTCCTCGCGCTGCTCGCGGGGCTCGAGCCGCTCGGGCCCGTGGGTCCGGTGACGCTCGCCGAGGTGCAGCAGGTGCTGGCGCGCAGGCTCGGTGAGCTGCAGCTGCCGCCGCCGTCGCGCCGGCAGGGGCGGGTGTTCGCGGGGCCGATCGAATCGGCGCGCGGCCTCTCCTTCGAAGCGGTCTTCGCGCCCGGGCTCGCCGAGCGGCTCTTTCCGCAGAAGCTGATCGAAGACCCGCTGCTCCCCGATGCGGTCCGCGCGCGGCTCGCGGGCGCCACCACCGACGCGCAGGTCCGGACGGCCCGTGAGCGCTTCGCGCAGGAGCGGGTCGACGAAGAGCGCTTACACTTGCGACTCGCTGCCGGCGCGGCCTCGCGCACGCTCTGCGCCTCCTGGCCCCGGCTCGATCTCGCGCAGGGGGCGCGGCCGCGGGTGCCTTCGTTCTATGCGCTGGAGCTGGCGCGGGCAGGGGAGGGCAGGCTGCCGGGCTTCGGCCTGCTGCAGCTGCGGGCCGCGCGGGAGGCCGAGGCGCGCGCCGCCTGGCCCGCGCCCAAGGAGGCGCAGCGGGCGATCGACGCGCAGGAGTTCGACCTCGCGCTGATCGACGAGCTGCTCTCACGGCCCGAGGCGCCCGGCCCCGGGATGAAAGGGCACCTGCGCTACCTGATGTCGGTCAACCCGGCGCTCGCCCGCGCCCTGCGCCAGCGCGCGCGCAGGCCCAAGAAGCTCTGGCTGCCCACCGACGGCCTCGTCGACCCGAGCCCGGAGGCCCGCGCCGCCCTCGGCAAGCACCAGCTGGCCGCGCGCGCGTACTCGCCGACGGCGCTGCAGAACTACTCGAAGTGCCCCTACCGGTTCCTCCTCTCGGCCATCCACCGGCTCGAGCCGCGCGAGGAGCCGCAGGCGATCGACGCCATCGCGCCGATGTCGCGCGGGTCGCTGCTCCACGAAGTGCAATACTGCTTGCTGACGCAGCTCTCAGAGGAGCAGCTGCTGCCGCTCTTCCACGCCGACGAGCAGGTGCGCGGCCGGCGCCTGGAGCGGGCCCGCGAGGTGCTCAAGACGGTGCTGGAGGCCGTCGCGGAGACGTGGAAGGACCTGCTCGCGCCGGCCATCGACCGGGTCTGGGCCGACGGCGTCGCCTCGATCGACGCCGACCTGCGCGGCTGGCTCGACCTCGCCTCGCAGGAGCCTCGCTGGGCGCCCTACCGATTCGAGCTGGCCTTCGGCCTGCCCGACCGCGGCCACCACGATGCGCACTCCACGCTCGACCCCGCCGCGCTCGACAGCGGCCTGCGCTTGCGCGGCTCGATCGACCTCGTCGAGAGGTCGCTCGATGGGGGCGCGCTGCGCGCCACCGACTCGAAGACCGGAAAGGTCCGCGCCGCGCAGGGGATGGTGATCGACGGCGGAGAGGTATTGCAGCCCGCGCTCTACGCGCTGGTGCTGGAGAAGCTCGAGAGCGCGCGGCAGGAGCAGGAGCGCGCGCAGGCCCGGCTGGATGGGCGTGAGCCCGTCGCAGAGCCCGCTCCTCACATCGAGGCCGGCCGCCTCTACTACTGCACGCACGTCGGCGACTACACCGAGGTGGTGGTGCCGCTCGGGCCGCCCGTGCGCGAGGCGGTCAAGCGGCTGGGTGAGACGCTGCACGGCGCGCTCACCGAGGGGTTCTTCCCGGCCGCGCCCGGCAAGGACGAGTGCCGGTACTGCGACTTCAGGGAGGTCTGCGGCGACGGTGAGGAGAAGCGCGCCGCCCGCAAGCCCAAGGACCGCCTGGCGCCGCTCCTGGCGCTGCGGAGCGAGCCGTGACGGCGGTGACGATGGCAGCCAGGCTGGCCGATCAGGTCGCGCGCGACCGCATCCAGGGCGACCTCGGCACCACCCTGGTGGTGGAGGCTGCGGCCGGCACTGGCAAGACCTCGGCGCTGGTGGGCCGCGTCGTGCAGTTGGTGAAGACCGGCGCCGCGCGGCTCGACGGCGTGCTCGCGGTGACTTTTACCGACAAGGCCGCGGGCGAGATGAAGCTGCGGCTGCGCGCGGAGCTGGAGAGGGCGCGCGACCAGAGCCCGAGCGGGAGTGACGAGCGGGCGCGGCTCTCGGCGGCGCTGGAGAAGCTCGAGGTGGCGCAGATCGCCACCATCCACTCGGTCTGCGCGGACCTGCTGCGCGAGCGGCCGGTGGCGGCCCGCATCGATCCCCTCTTCGAGGTGGCGGCGGGCGACGTCGAGCAGCGGCTCTACGCGCAGGTGTTCGACCAGTGGTTCCAGGGCGTGCTGGAGGCCCCCGGGGAGGGCGTGCGCCGCATCCTCCGCCGCCAGCCGCGCGGGCGCGATCAGGACGGGCCGCGCGGGCTCTTGCAGCGGGCGGGCCGCGATCTGATCGAGCGGCGCGACTTCGACGCGCCCTGGGCGCAGTCCGCGCTCGACCGGCCCGGAGAGATGGGGGCGCTGGTGATGGACCTGGACGCGCTCGGCGCGCTCGCGCTCCTCAACACCGACGAAGAGGACTTCCTCCGCAAGAACCTCGCCGTGCTGCGCGACTTCAGCGAGGACCTGAAGCGCCGCGAGCTGCTGGTGGGCCGCGATCACGACGGCCTCGAGGCCGAGCTGCAGGCGCTGCTGCGCGACAGGTCGTGGGGCTGGAAGGGCTATGGAAAGAGCTACGCCAAGGGCCTCGCGCGCGCAGACGTCGTCGCCAGGCGCGACCAGCTGGTGGAGAAGCTGGAGCAGTTCGTCGAGCGGTGCGAGGCGCAGCTGGCGGCGCTGCTGCGCGAGGAGCTGCGGCCGCTCCTGGGCGCGTTCGAGGACGCGAAGGCCCGGGCTGGCGCGCTCGACTTCCTCGACCTGCAGCTGCGCGCCCGCGACCTCGTCCGGGACCACGCGCAGGTGCGGGCCGAGCTGCAGGTGCGATATAGCCATCTATTGGTGGATGAATTCCAGGACACCGACCCGCTGCAGGCCGAGCTGCTCCTCCTCCTCTCGGCCGATGACCCCGCTGAGACGGACTGGACGCGGGCGCGGCCCACTCCGGGCAAGCTGTTCGTGGTGGGCGATCCGAAGCAGAGCATCTACCGGTTCCGCCGCGCGGACATCGCCATCTATGAGCAGGTCAAGGAGCGCCTGGTCGCCGCGGGGGCCGCTGTATTACACCTCTCGACCAGCTTCCGCGCCGACCCCGCGCTGCAGCAGGCGATCAACGCCGCCTTCGCTCCGCTGATGGTCTCGGGCCCCGACAAGAGCCAGGCGGCCTACGTGGCGCTCGACCCGTTCCGGCCCGCGACCACCGCGCGGCCCGCGCTGGTGGCGCTCCCCGCGCCCAAGCTCCACAGCGACTGGGGCAAGGTGACCAACTTCGCCATCGACGAGGCGCTGCCCGAGGCGGTGGCCGGGTTCGTCGAGTGGCTCTGCAAGGAGAGCGGCTGGACCATCACCGAGCGGGACGACGCGGGCACCCCCGTGCCGATCGCGCCGCGCCACGTCTGCTTGCTCTTCAAGCGGCTGCAGTCCTATGGCCGCGACGTCACCGCGCCCTATGCCCGCGCGCTCGAGGGCCGGCAGGTGGCGCACGTGCTGGTGGGAGGCCGGTCCTTCCACGAGAAGAGCGAGGTGCTGGCCGCCCGCAACGCGCTGGCGGCCATCGAGTGGCCCGACGACGAGCTGCACGTCTTCGCCACGCTCCGCGGCCCGCTCTTCGCCCACGGCGACGACGCGCTGCTCGCGTATCGCGGCCTCTTCGGCGGCCTCTTTCCGCTCCGCAGGCACGACCCCGCGGAGGCCGCGGCGACGACTCCCGCGGTGCGCGAGGTGGTCGATTCGCTGGGGCTCCTCGGGAGGCTCCACCGCAAGCGCAACCGGCGACCGCTCGCGCAGACCGTGTCCACCCTCTTCGACTCGGTCCGCGCCCACGCGGGCGTGGCGCTCGGACAGGCCGGCGAGCAGGCGCTGGGGAACCTGCTCCGAGTGGTGGACCTCGCGCGCCGTTTCGAATCGACGCAGCACAGCTCGTTCCGCGCCTTCGTCGAGCGGCTCGCTGCAGAGGCCGAGAGGGGTGAGCAGTCCGAGGCGCCCGTGGTCGAGGACGGCACCGAGGGCGTGCGGATGATGACGGTGCACAAGGCGAAGGGACTCGAGTTCCCCGTGGTGATCCTCTGCGACCCCACCGCGACGGCGACGTTCAGGAACCCCACCCGCCACGTCGAGCCCGCGAAGAAGCTCTGGGCGATGCAGCTGGCGAACTGCTGCCCCACCGAGATCACCTCGCGCCGCGCCGAGCTGCTCAAGCGCGACGCCGACGAAGCGGTGCGCCTCGCCTACGTGGCCGCGACCCGCGCGCGGGACCTCTTGGTGGTGCCGGTCGCCGGGTTCGAATCGATCCCGGGCTGGCTGGCGCCGCTTGATCCCGTGCTCTACCCGGACGAGTCGTCCGCGCGCCGCCCCGCGCCTGCGCCGGGCTGTCCGCCGTTCGGCCGCGAGAGCGTGGCGCTGTTCCCGGAGAAGCTGGACCCGCCGCCGACGGGGTCGATCCCGCCGGGTCTGCACCGGCCGCGAGCTGGGACGCACTCGGTGGTCTGGTGGGATCCGCGCCCGCTGCTGGCGGGGCAGCGGGAAGCGCCGCCCGGCGTGCGTCGGGAGCAGCTGCTGGTGGAGGATCCGTCGGCGTCCGCAGCGGCGGTCAGTGCGCGCCACCAGGCCTGGGCCGCGGGGCGCCAGCAGGCGCTCGCTGACGGGGCCCGCCCTTCCGAGACGGTGATCACCGCGACGGCCCTCTCGGCGGCCCGCGCCGAGGCGGCCGCCGCTGGCGGCACTATCGAATCGGTAGCAAACGCCCAGGCGGCGGCAGTCGAGCTGTACGAGGTGACGGGCCGCGATCCTTCCCGGCCCTACGGGGCGCGGTTCGGCACGCTGGTGCACGCGATCCTCGCGGAGGTCTCCTTGGACGCGCCGGCCGCGCTCGCGGCGACGCAGTGCGCGCAGCTGGCCGCGGTGCACGGCCGGGCCATCGGCGCCACGCCCGCCGAGGTGACGGCGGCTTCCCGGGCCGCCGCTGCCGCGCTCGCGCACCCGCTCCTGCGCCGGGCTGCCTCGAGCAGCGACAGCAGGCGCGAGACGGAGATCTTCCACCGGCTACCCGACGGTGCGCTGCTCGAGGGCGTGGTGGACCTCGCGTTCGAGGAGGTCGCGGCGGACGGGCGCGCGGTGTGGACGGTGGTGGACTTCAAGACCGACGCGCGCCCGGGCGAGGAGCCGAAGTATCGCGAGCAGCTTCGGCTGTATGCGGGGGCGATCGCGGCGGCCACGGGGTGCGAGGCGCGGGCGGCGATCCTGGGCGTCTAGCAGCAATGCCGCTCACTTAAGTTAACGGGGTCGAGGCACCCGATTCCGGAGCCCCGGCAAATCCGGCTCCTCGCGATCTTCCGTGCAAGGACGTGGGGGCGCGGCGGCTTGGTGTGCAGAGAACTTCGGCGTCGGCCAGGATCTGATCCACCCGCGGCGGTCTGGGTGATCCAGTCGAGGTTCAGCGCTGGAAGCGGCGCGCGGGCAGGCGGTCGTCGCCACGCCGGTCACCACCTGGTCGTCGAGCAGACAAGAAGAAGCCGCCGAAGGCGGCCCTCTGCCTCCGGCGGTCAGTTGCTGTCGATATGGGGGGGGAGGCGCTCAATGCGCAGCGAGGAGCGCTCTGGCCACGCACCTACGGGCAGTGCTCCGGCAGCTCAGGTCAGAGTCAGATCAGAATGAATCGCCTCCCGGCTCGCGCGTAGCGCCCGGTGCGCCATCAGCTTGGGCCTGCGTGGGAGGCGCTGCCGGTGCATGCGCGGAGCCGAGGCGGGTCAGACGATCGGCGAGGTCGTCGTAGCCGACGATCAGCTCGTGCAGACCCCTGGCGGTAGCGAGGAGCGACTGCGCGATAGTGAGGATCGGCTCGTATTCGGGCGCTTGATCGGGGTCGTCGAGCATTGGGTGCGCGGCCTTGAGCGAGCGGATGGCGAGGATCAGGCTCGCGTCCAAGGCGCAGAGGATGGCGCGCTCCGGAGCCCAGAAGAGCTGCAGCGTAGTGGGCAGACGGGTGCGGTGCCGCCGCCAGCTCATGGGGTGACCTGCGCGGCTGGCGCGGAGGAGTCGGGAAGCGCGCCGGTCTGCGTCCCAGCCCGGACGCGGGCGAGGTGCTGGCGGTAGCTTGGGCCGTCGATGTCGATGCGGATGGCGTTGGCGGCGAGGCGGTCGAGGACGGCGGCGGCGAGCGTGGCGTCGCCGAGGTACTTGCCCCAGGCGGAGAGCTGCAGGTTGGAGGTGATGGCCGTCGAAGCGTTCATGTTGCGGCGGTCGAGCAGGGTAAAGAGCATATGGGCCGCGGTCGGCTCGTCGCCGCGGCGCTTGAGCTGGCCGAGGCCGACGTCATCGATAATCAAGAGCTGGGCACGGCACCAGGCGCGCATGCGCCGCTCATAGGTGCCGTCGGCGAGGCCCGCATAGAGGTCGTCGACGAGGTCGACGCAGCGGGCGTAGCGGACGGGGAGTTCCTTCTCACAGGCTTTCAATAGGAGCGCCTGGAGGAGATGGCTCTTGCCGGTGCCGGTATTGCCGGTAATGAGCACGTCCTCGTGGCGGGCGACGAAGCCGAGGTCGAAGAGGGACTCGACGGTGCGGCGATCGAGTTTGGGCTGGAAGAGCCAATCAAAGGCCGCGAGTGTCTTCTTGACCTTGAGGCCGCTGCGCTCGAAGCGCCAATCGATGCTGCGCGCGAGCTTGAAGCCGGCGGCGGCGGCGAGCAGCCGCTCGATGCTCTCCAGTTCGGTGGCCTTCGCCTCGCGGGCCCAGCGCAGGTGGGCCTCGAGATCGAAGTCGCCCAGGCCAAGCCGGGTCAGGTGCCGCTGGCACTTCCCCCGGAGTTCGTCTTGGGGGATCTCGGGTCGGGCGGTGGCGCGCTTTTGCATGGCACAGGCTCCTGGTTGGGGTGAGGCGAGGAGGCCCGCGTGGGCAGCGCGTCGTATTCGGTGAGGTCGCGCGGCCGGACAGGCAGCGGCGAATCGAGCTTCTCGGCCGAGGCCTGGGCGACGTATTCGTCGAGCCGGCGCGGCGTGCCGCGCACGAGCAGGATCCGCTCGACGGCTTGGTTGTCGAGGGCGCCGTACTCCAGCGCGTGCTCGAGCGCGGCGGTCAGGTCGGCGGTGCCCCACCGCTCGCGCAGCGAGAGGATCTTCCGTCCGTGATAGGCGGCAGAGCGCGGCTGCGCCTTCTCCATCGCAGCCAGGAAGGCCGCGGCGCCCGGGTCGATCCCCGCAAATGCACTGCGGAGCTGGTCGAGATCAGGACCGCGGTCGGCGAGCCTTGGCCGGTGTCCGTCGAGGATCGCGTACTCCTGCGCCCCGCGCGGCCTGAGCGCGTGGCGCGCGATACAGGTCAGGTCTGCCTTGTAGACGAAGAGCTCATTCTCGGTAATGCGGATCGGGAGCAGCTCGGTGACGTATTCATAAGGCAGCGAATACCAGTTGGCCTCCCAGGCGATGAAGCCTTCGATGTCGCAGATCCGGTAGAGGACCCGTGCAGTGTCGTAGTCGTGGCGTGGGAGCGGTCGCAGCAAGGGCAACTCCTCGGCAAAGAGTTCCAGGCGCGTCCGCCGCCGCATGCGCTTGAGCGGGCGGTTGTCGGCGACGGTGTCCATCCAATG
>JAYWAO010000218.1:0-15316 GCA_043782365.1 Deltaproteobacteria bacterium | reverse complement strand
GGGCTCGGCGGCTGGCTGGCTGGCCCACGGGTCCTCGCCCACACCCTCCGCGGGAGCCTCGAAGGCGGCGTGAGCGGCGATGGCAGCAGCCCAGGGATCCGGTTCAGCACCAGCGGCGAAGAGGTCGGCCTCGACCTGCGCTGGCTCGGGCGCGGTCTCCGCGGCGGCGAGCTGCTCGGGCTCCGGCTCGATCTCTGCCTCGGCGCGCACCTCGCGGACCTGGGCCTCGGCGACCGGCTCCGCCTCGGCGGGCGCCTCCGCGACGACCTCCGCGGCCAGCTCGTCGACGGGCTCTGCGGCAGCGGCCAGCTCGGCGGGCGCGGCCGCCTCGACCTCGGCCTCGAGGGGCGCCTCGAGGAGCCCCTCCTCGGCGCCTTCGTCCGAGTCCATCTCCTCGGCGGTGCCGATGATGGCGTCGGCCGGGAGCTCGTCGGCGAACTCTTCCTCTTCAGCAGCGGCGACCGCTGTTGCTTGTCCGGCTGCGGCTTCGGCTGGGTCCTGCTGGTAGTGCTCGCCGCGGTGCTCTTCCTCGGCGGCGCTCCAGTCGCGGGCTTCGCCGAACGGATTGTCGGGCGCCACCTGCGGCGCGGGCGCCTCGTCCCAGCCGGGCGCCGACGCCACCGGCGCGGGCACCGGGACCGACGGCTGCGCGGGAGCCGGAGCGTGGGCAGCGGCCTCGTCCCAGCCACCGGCAGCGGCCTCCCAGGAGACCTCCTGCGCGGGCGGTGGCGCTGCAGCGGCAGCCTCCTCCCAGCCGGCCTCGGCCTCGGGCACTCCGGCAGACTCGAGCTCCATCGGCTCGGCGGCGGCCTCTGGAGGCTGCTCCTCTTGCTGGTGCCCCTGCTCCTCGGCGGGCCCGGCGTGGGAGGCGATCGGCTCGAGCCCTTCGAGCGGCTCATCGGCCGCGCCACCGGCGTCTTCGAAGGAGCCCAGATCTGCCTCTGGCCCTGCAGCGCCCTGCATCGGCTCCTGCGAGCCCGCGCTGGCCGCGATCGACTCGAGCCCCGGCATCTGATCAGAGTCCGACTCGGGCAGGCTGTCGGGCGTGAGGTCGATGGCGGCTGGGGCATAGGGAGCGCGCCGCTGCGACTGCGAGGTCAGCGGCGCGAGCGACGGGATGCCAGCCTCCAGGCCCTCGGCGTCGATCTCCTCGAGCGGGGCCACCGGGCGCTGCGTGGGCCGGGGCGGGATCGGCGGCGGCTCGTAGGCGGGCGCCCGGCTCGGCGCCAGCACCGGCGGCGACCTCCCGGGTGGCAGGCTGGCGGGCGGGATCGAGAGCGGCTGCTGGCGCCCGGCCAGCGGCTGCTGCGGCAGCGGCTCCACGCGCATCGACGGGAGGATCGGCTGCGACCCGCGCGTCGGGGTCATCACCGGCGGCGGGCGCTGCGGCGGCTGCGGCCGCGTCGAGGTGTTGGGCAACGGCGCGACCCGCGAGAGCGACCCCGACAGGGGCGCTGGCGGCGCGGCCTTGGGGGGCTCTCCCGGCCGGGGATGCTCGCCGTAGTGGAGCCCGATGGCGGCGGTGATCTCGCTCTCGCCGGTCAGCACGGGCTTGATCCGCCTGCCTGTGTGGAACGAGAGCTGGTCCACCAGCGCGAGATCGGTTGGCTCGGACATCGCGATGGTGACCACCTCGGCGCGGCCCGTGCCGCTCACCTCGATGGGGAACACGCGCAGCTTCTCGGCCACCTGCCGCGTCACCAGCTTGACGGCGCGCGGGTCGATCTTCACCTCGGCGAGCTTCACCACGGGCATGCCCAGGTGCTGGCTGAGCACGCGGACGACGTCGGCCTCCTTGCAGAAGCCCTTCTGCACCAGGATGTTGCCGAGCTTGCCGCCCCACTGCCGCTGGTGACCGAGAGCACTCTGGAGCTGGTGCTCATCGACCACGCGCATCTCTGTGAGGAGCTGCCCGAGTCTCTTGCGCGGAGCCATCCGAGGAATCTCCTGGTTCAGCGCTTGACCCGCGCGAGGTACTCGTCGCGCGAGAAGACGCCCTTCTCGATGAGCAGCTCCACCATCGCCTTGAGCGCGGCCACCGAGCGGCGCTGGGTCTCCTCGACCCCGCGGAGCACTTCGACGGCGCTCGGCACGGGCGCGGTGGGGGGTGGTGGCGGGCGCGGCGGACCCGGAGGCGGAGGCCGCGTGTCGACCGGTTGGGTGGACGCATTGACGGCGCCGCCCGCGGAGCCCTTCTTGTTGCCGCCGACGGGCACCTTCACCACCGTGCCGCCAGCGTTGTTGGTGATGCGGATCGAGGAGACGTCGGGCTCTTCGTCGCCGAGCAGCGCCTCTCCCCGGTACCAGCGGGAGATGGCGTTGCGGATGGCCGAGGTGCCCGCGAGGTGCGCCAGGATCTTGCAGCCGGTGAGCGACCTGAGGTGGTCGGTCACCATGATGTTGAGCGGATCGCTCATGGCGACGAGCAGCGTGCGCCCGTCTTCCTGGATCTGCAGCGGGATGACGCCGAACTCCTCGGCGACGTCGGGCGGGATCTTGTCGAGCGCTTCGCGCGGCGGCGCCTCTCCGCTGAGGTCGGCGCGCGGGATCCCCGACTGCTTGGAGAGCGCGCGGACCAGCACCTCCTCGGTGAGGAACTCCATGCGGACGAGGATGTCGCCGAGCTTGCCGCCCCACTGCCCCTGCTCCTGGAGCGAGGCCTTGAGCTGCGCGTCGGTGATGACGCCTGCCTTGACGAGCAGGTCGCCGATGCGGATCCGCATGGTGTGCGCACTCTAGGGCATCGCGCGAGAGGCGGGCAACTTTCCGCTCTTTGTTTGGAGTTTGGAGTCCGAGGGAAACCGGAAAAAATTTCGCGACGCTATTCGAGCTCCTCGACGCGCATCCCGGCAGGTGGGACCAGCGTGAAGGCCGCTGCCGGCGGGGGCTTCCCGGCGAGGATGTTCTTCAGCTTCAGGTCGATCTCGATGTCCTTCGACTCGCCCGAGCTCTCCTTCGGGATGTGCAGGTGGAGCAGGCGCGCCACCATTCCGCCGCCCAGCTGCTCGTGCTCCTCGAGCTTCGCGGCCCACAAGAGCTGCTGGGCGCCGCCGCCCCCTCCCCCAGCGATCGACCGGCTCACCTCGAGCACGCGCAGGTCCCTGCCCACCGTCACCTGTTGGCCGAACCCGCGCAGGGCGCTGAGCCCCTCGCTCGGGAGGGTCGAGAGCACGATGCGCTGGTTGCCGTCGCCCGCGTCCTCGAGCCGCACCGGCGACGCGCCCGGGAGCTCCGGCACCGCCCCGCAGAGCAGCGCGATCAGCTCGTCGTCGCGCAGCGGCGCTGGCAAGAGGCGCGCGAGGTTGCGCGGGGTGGAGCGGCCCCTCAGGAAGACGTGCGCTCGCTCGTCGCGCAGGAAGAACCGGCCCTGGTGCGCGACCAGCGTGGCGGCCGGGTCACCCCAGGGCAACAGCGCGTCGATCCGCAGCGAGTCGGGCCGCCGCACGGCGACGATCAGGCCGTAGCGCCCGCCCCCCTCGGCGGCGTCGACGAAGGCCTTCGCGTCGGCGGAGAGCGTGGCCGGCAGCAGGTGCGCGGCGTTGACGCGGTCGAGCAGCGCGGCGGCCTCGACCCGCTGCCTTGCGAGCAGCGCCGGGTCCGCCGCAAGCGCCGGGATCGCCGAGGCAGGCGCGGGTCCTGCGGCTTGCGCATGCTGGCAGGCCGCGAGACAGGCGGCGCACAAGAGCGCAGCGGCTCCCAGCGAAGACGCGCCCGCCGACACGTGCGTGCCTACTGCCCGAACGGCGGCGGCGACGAACGCGCGTTGCCCCCGGTGGTGCCCGGGTCGGTGGCCTTCTGGCGCACCTGGTCGAGCTCGTGCTTGAGATCGGCGAGCGCCTCGTTGGTGTTGCGCAGCCGCTCGCTGAGCACCTGCACGAAGCTCCAAAGGAGCTTCACCGCCAGCAGCGAATCGCGCCGCATCAGCTTGAGCAGGCTGTCGCGGTCGATCGAGATGGCCGAGGTGTCCTCGCTCGCCACCACCGTGGCCGAGCGGGGCGCCTGGTCGACGAGGCCCATCTCGCCGAAGTGCCCGCCCGGCTTGAGCTGCGCGATGTGCAGCCCGTTCTTGATGACGTCGACCCGGCCGCGGAAGAGCACGAACAGCTCGTCGCCGCTCTCGCCCTCCTTGATGATCGGCGCGCCCTTCTCGAACTGCCGCCCCCGCGCGATGCCGAGGATGGCGAGCAGCTCCTTGTAGGTCATGTGCTGGAAGAGCGGGATGCGGCGGAGGATCTCGGTCTTGCCCTCCACGTCGGTGGTCTCTTCGTCGTCGCCAGGCTCCACCGAGATGGCGATGGCGGTGACGTTGTCCTTGCCGCCGCGCTGCACCGCGAGGTCCACCAGGCCGTCGGCCAGCTTGGCGCGCGGCTCCTGCGAGAAGAGCGCGGGCAGCTCGTCGTCGGCGAGGTAGCCGTGGAGCCCGTCCGAGCAGAGCAGGTAGAGGTCCCCCGGGATCAGATCGGTGACCAAAGTATCGACGGCCACCGAGGGCTGGATGCCGACCGCCCGCGTGATGACGTTCTTGTTCTCCGCGGTGGCGATCTGGTCCTTGGTGATCAGGCCGCGCTTGAGCTGCTCCTGGATGATGGTGTGGTCTTCGGTGAGCTGGTGCGCCCGGCCGTTGCGAAAGAGGTAGACCCGGCTGTCGCCGACGTGCCCGACGACGGCTTTCCGGCCTGCGCAGAGCAGCGCCACCACGGTGGTGCCCATGCCGCGCTTGCCGGTCTCCGCCGAGGCCATCCCGTAGATGTCGGCGCAGGCCCGGTGGATCGCCTTCTCCATCAGCTGCGCGACGTGCTCACGCGCCTCGACGGTGGGCGTGCCCTTGAAGGCGTCGAGGATCGGCTTGCCCTCGAGCAGCGCCTCGCGGATCGACTTGACCGCCTGCGCGCTGGCGACCTCGCCCGCGGCGTGGCCGCCCATGCCGTCGGCGACCACGTAGAGTCCGAGGTCTTCGTCGATGAGGAACGCGTCCTCGTTGTGCTTGCGCTTGCGCCCGATGTCGGTCCGGGCCCAGCTCTTGATGGCCGTCAATGGTCCTCCGCTTGGATGACGCCGAACGTAGAACGGCTGATTCTACGATTAACTGGGCGCCGGGCAAAGAATTGCGCGCGCTGCGACGAGGTCTGCGCGGCCCGGCCTCGCTACCGCTGGGCCAAGAGGCCTTCGATGACTCCGCCCAGATCGTTCTCGCCGCCCGAGTTGCGCGCGAGCAGCCCGCGCAGGATGGCATCGGCGTCGGCGCCGCCCCCCGTCCGCTGCTTGCGGATCAGCTCGACGAGCAGCGAGTCGGCGGCGGCGTTGAGCTGTCCGCGCTCCACCCCGGCCCGCAGCGAGGCCCAATCGTCCCCGGAGAGCGCCTGCAGCGAGAGCGAGCGGAGGGCCAGCACCGAGACCCCGCTCTGGGTGTCCCGGGTCAGCCGGAGGAGCGCCGCGCGGGCCTCCGGCGTGTCGAGGCCGCGCAGCGCGCTGGCAGCCTGCTCGCGCACGGTGGGCTCCGCGCTGTCCGCGTAGGGCAGGATGACGTCCACGTTGCCCGGCCGCCCGGCGTTGCCGAGCGCGGTGAGGAGCGCGCGCTGCTGGTCCTTGTCCTTGGCGTCCTTGGCCTCTCCGAGCCGCGAGACGAGGTCCTGGTTGTACGACGCCGCGAGATCCGGGTGGCCTTGCTGCGCGAGCGCCTGCACCACCGAGCCCAGCGCCACCGCGGCGCCGTGCTGCGCCTGGGCCGACGAGCCGCTGGCGGTCATCGCGCTGCGCAGGAAGCGGGCCGACTCGGGGTCCGGCGCGCTCACGAAGGAGAAGCGCTGCAGGAAGAGCCCGTGGTCGCCGGGCGCCTTCGCTGCGGCCTCGGAGCCGAGCGCCTTGCGCAGGACCTCCTGGGCGTTCCGGTCGCCCGCGGCCACCAGCAGATCGAGGATGAGGCCGCGCGCCTTGAGCGGCGTGGTCTCGCGCTCGAAGCGCTGCTCGAGGGCCTGGGCGGCCTCGGGGTGCACGCGCAGGTAGGCCGCCGCGCGGGCGAGGAAGGAGTGGTCGAGCTTGGCGCCGCCTGCGTAGTGCTCGAGCTCCAGGCTGATGCTCTCGGCGCTGACCAGGGCGGCCATGCGCAGGTCGCGCCGCTGCGCGAGGCCCGGGTCCTGGGGGAGCTCCCGCAGCGGCTGGAAGACCTGCGCGGCCAGCGCCACCGGGTCGGCCTTGCGGGCCGGGGCGGCGGCGCCGCGCGAGAGCGTGAAGGTCATCGCCGAGCGCAGGCTCGGCTTCTCCTGCCCCGGGCGCCGGTAGGAGAGCGCCTCGTGGCCGCTCGCCTCCACCAGCTCGCCGTCCGCGTCCACCGCGAAGCGCGTCTCGCCGGCCAGCTCCTGGCGCCCGTCGAGCGCGCCGGGCGCGCTGTCGAGCGTGGTGTACGCGAGGGGAACCCGGACGAGGGCTTCACCCGTGCGCTGGTAGCGCACCCGCAGGCTCCCGGCGGCGCCGCTCTCGGTGGCCTCCCAGGTGGGGTCGGCGGCGGTGGCGGGCCCGGTGCGCTGGAACAGCTGCACCAGCGCGCGCAGGAGCTGCCTCGCGGCCGGGCTCTTGGCGTCGTCGTAGGCGAGGCCCTGCACCTGGCCGCGGGCATCGAAGCTGGCGACCGCCACCGGACCGACCAGCTCCTTGGCCGCCGCCGCGAGGTCGGGCACGCTCTCCTGGCCCATCACCTGGACCGAGAACCGCGAGAGCGCGCGCAGCGAGAAGGCGCGCAGCGCGAGGTCGCCGCGGCGCCCGACCGGCTCGACCAGCACCTCTCCGGTGAGGGCGGTGTCGATCTGCATCAGCTGGGCCTCGCGCCCGTTGCCCGCTGGCGAGACCTCGCCGCTGGTCCGCGCGGTCCAGTCGAGCGCATACACCCGGGCCTGCTGCGCCTCGGGCCGGTTCGCTCCCCGGCCTCCCTGCGCACCGCTCGCGACGGGCGCGGGCCCGGGCCTAGCGCGCAGGACCGCGACTGCCACGACGGCGAGGATGATTGAGAGCCCGAGGGCGAGGGCCTGCTGCTTCGGAACGCGCATTTCGTTTGGTCTCCGCTCGCCTCGGAAGTCGGGGAGGCTGCCCCTCGAGAACGAGCTCCCGCGCCGATCTTCCGTGCGCGCTCCACTTGGGCCGTCGATTCCAGGAGTGCTGGACGCGCCGAGGCCCGGAGCCATCCGATCGATGGCTCCGGGCGCTCTGGTCAGGCAGGCTCTCGCAGCGCGCCGGCTACAGCTCGGCGTTCGACCCGATGGCCCCTCCCGGCGGGGTGATGATCCCCGGCCCGAGGTTGCCGATCTGCAGCGCCACCGTCGGGGTCCGGAAGACGGGGAAGCGGTGGTGGAACCCGTCCCAGTCGATCATCTTCACCGAGAAGACCTTCATGAAGAACGCCTTCACGTAGACCGACATCTGCCCCTTGAGCGTGGTCAGATCGAGGTCGAGCCCGGCGTCGAACATGATGGCCATCTGGTTGGAGGGGTCGAGGCCCAGCTTGATCTCCGCGTGGAGCGGCAGCCCCAGCCCGACCAGGACCAGGTCCACCTCGAGGCCGACGCCGAAGCCGAGGAAGCTGGCGTCCGCGTCGAGCCAGACTCCCAGGTCCGCCGTCGGGGAGAAGCTCGCGCTGGCCCGGAAGAGCGCGGCGGTGGAGTCGCAGTAGAGGGGATCGTTCGGGTCGGTCGGCGGCCCGCCGGCGTCGAAGCGGGCGACGAAGCCGTAGTCGTAGAAGACGCCGACCGTGATGGTGATGGTGACGGGCCCTGCCTGGAAGGGCACCGCGAAGAGCTCGGGCCTGGCGCCGTCGCCGTCGCGGCCGAACCAGCTGCCCGAGATGTTGATGTCGCCGCTGGCCGTCGCGCCCGCCGCGTTCTTGGTGTCGAAGAGCTCCTTGCCGAGCACGTAGATGTGGGTGTTGCCGATGACGGCGCCCTGGTCGCCCTCGTTCGAGGTGACGTTGGCCGAGGCGTCGAGCAGGGTGGACTTGAGCCCGAAGAGCACGGCGTTCGCGCCCAGGGTGGCCCAGGCATTTCCACCCAGGCGGCAGATCTGGGCGTTGGCGTCGCGCTTGTAGACCTTCACGTGCCAGCCCAGCGAGTAGTTGTAGCCGCCGCCAAAGGTGCTGTCGCCGATGGTCTGCTTGTCCTGCCGCTTGGTGCCGAAGTCCTCGGCCTGGAGGACCGGCACCAGCTTGAAGGTGGTGTTGAACTTCTGCTCACGCGCGTCGAGGAACGCCCGGAACGCCGCCAGGCCCGAGTTGCGAGATGCGTCCGGCACGCCGATCTGGAACGGGCCGTTGGCCGGGTCGGTCACCTTGCCGCCGCCCGTCCAGCGCTTGCACCAGCGGTACTCCGACTCCTTGGCCGCCGACGCCCAGCCCACGTTGCGGGTGACGAAGCGATCGACGAAGTCCTGGGGGACCGAGTCGCAGGTCGAGCTGTTCTTGTCGATGCAGCTCGGGCTGCCCACCTGCGTGCGGCCCCACTCGGCGAGGAGCAGGTTGGTCATCACGCAGACGTCCCGCCAGATGCGCTCGGTGTGGAACGTCGGGTCCGGGTTCAGGCCCGCGAGCGGATCGACGAGCGCCACCACGCCGGTGTCGGTCCTCCCGACACGCGCCGGGAGGCTGCAGTCGAGCGAGGGCGCGCCCGAGCGCGAATAGACGACGCGCGGCGGGTTGAAGGCCCAGGTGCGGTTGATGAGGAAGCCGGCGGTGTCCTCCCGGGCGACCAGCGTCGCCGGGTCGAGGCGCGGGACCACCTCGCCGATCGGCAGGTTGGCGGCGCGCTGCACGTCGGCGCCGTCGTAGGTGAAGTAGCTCCCGATCGCGCGCCCGGAGCGGGAGAGGACGCCCGGCTGGTGCGCCTTGAAGGGCATCGCCTTCATGCCGCCGCCCGCGAGCTGCTGGCCGATCTGGCCGATCTGCGTGACGTCGAGGTCCGAGATGGGCCCGAAGAGGTTCTGCTGCAGGTCCGCGCCGAAGCCGATCTGCCCGCCGATGAAGACCGGCACCACCAGCTGCTGGTCGGTGAGCTTGCCATAGATCGTCCGCGAGGCGAGCGGGTCGGCCTCCCACATCTGGATGTCGCCGGGGTTGACCTTGCCGATGGCGTTGGGGAGCTTGAGCCCCTTGCAGCCGCCGGGGAGGGTCGCGTCGGGGATCAGGCACTTCCACTCGTCGATCAGCTTGTCGTACTGCGCGGTCAGCTCCTTCTGCCGGCGGCGGTACTCGCGCGACTCGCCCTCGGTGGTGGCGGCGGTGCGCAGCTGCATGATGCGGTGGAAGTCCCACTCGTCGGCGAAGCCCTGGTGCGGGCTGCCCTTGGCGTCGGCGTACCAGATGCCCCCCACCACCGGCGCGTTGGTGCCGATGTTGTAGAGCAGCTCGCCGCGCCCGAGCTCGTTGAGCAGCGCGCCCAGGTTCTGCTGGCCGTTCGCGTCGAAGGCCGCGATCAAGTTGGGCACGATGAAGTACTTGGTGGCCGCGTAGAAGCCGTTCTTCGGGACCTCGTCGAGCTGGAACTTGTCGTCGTCGAACGAGCTGAGCTCCGAGTCGTGCAGCGCGCCCGCCAGGGAGAGGACGTTGAGGTGGTTCTTCGGGTTGGCCTGCTGGTAGATGAGGTTGTTCTCCGCATCGCGGAGGGGCCGCCGGCCGATGCCCGGCGCAACCGAGGGGCCGGTGCTGCCCATCAGGTTCATGCTGTTCTTGGCGGTGCAGCGCGCGTTGCCCTTGCACGCGTTGGTGGTGTCGAGCCAGCGCTCCAGGTCGTAGAACGTCCGGTAGACGTACTGCTCGCAGCCGAAGATGGGGTTGCCGAGCACGCCCGCGTTGCGCGTGTACTTGAGGGGGCCCATCCAGAGGTCGGCCTGGCTGGCGTCGAACTTCGCCTTCTCCTCCTGGTTCGCCCAGGTCAGCTGGGTGCCGGTGTACGTCTTGGGCGCCCAGGCCGCCGGGGCCACCGACGCGGTGAAGTTGTCGGTGGTCTTGTCGAAGACGCGCTCGCTGGCAGCGCCCTGCGCCTGCCCGGCGGCCGTCAGTGAGGCCGCCAGCAGCGGCCCGCAGGTCGGGTCGAGGACTCCGCCCTGCGGGTCCAGCACCGGCTGCGAGACCCCCCAGTAAGTGCCGCACTGCGCGAGCCAGACGTTGCTGGCACACCGCGATGTGCTGGGCGGGACCTGGGAACAGGGAATGATCTGCGGCGGCTGGACGACGATCGCTGCGTTGGCGCTGGAGGAGAGGCAGAGCAACAGGGGGACGAGGGATCGCCAGGCGGCGATCGCCCTGGAAGAGCGGAGAGCAGGTTGCACGGGGGCCTTTTCTTGCCGATGACATCGGGCTGCGAAGGGAACGAGACCTGGGGCCGATCTTCCCGGGGTGGCCATCGCCACTGCCCGCGGGCGGGTCGAGCGCGCGGGGCGCCGCTCTCAAGAAAATTCCATTCGGCGCGGTTTCCTGACAAAACGCAGGGAGCCCGCTGCGCTCGGGGAACGCTAGGAAGGCCTCCATGAACCGCCTCCGTTGGGTCGTGCCGCTCTCTCTCTTGTTGTGCTCGGTCTCCGCGGCTGCGCAGGACCCGCTGCCGGGCACCGAAGCTGCGCCTGCCAAGCCCGTCGAGGCCGCGCCCGCAATGCCTGCAGAGGCCGCGGAGGCCAAGCCCGACGCCGCTGCGGCCAAGCCCGACGCCGGTGCGGCCAAGCCCGCTGCCGCCCCCGCCAAGGGCAAGGCCGCCGTGAAGGGCAAGCCGGCCAAGGGAGCCAAGGGCGCTGCCGCCCCGGCCGCCGACGCGAAGGCCGACGCAGCGCCGAAGGCCGACGCAGCGCCGGCTCCAGAGGCAGCAAAGCCGGAGGCCGCCAGCTCCGAAGCGGCCGGGCCCGCAGCCAAGGCCGACGCGCCCGCCGCCGCGCCGAAGGCGGAGCCTGCGCCCGCCAAGACCGAGACCGCGGCGCCCGCGGCCGCCACCGCTCCGCCGGCGCCTCCGCCCGCGCCCACGCCGACGGCCTTTGCCAGCACGAAGGCTCCGTGGTGGGCCGAGAAGCTGCAGCCCGGCTTCAAGCTCACGGTCGGACTCACCGCGGGCATGACCGTCCTCAACCAGGTCGGGTACGGCTACTACTATCAAGACACGCACAACTTCGAGACCTGGGACCACGAGTACAAGCGCTCCTTCGGGCTCCTGGTGGAGGCGGGCTGGCGGTTCGGCGCCGTCTCGCTCGGGGTAGAGGCGCAGGTGTTCACCGCGGGCTCGCCGGCCATCTTCAACCGCGACCTGCTCGTCCCGGTCACCGTGGGTCCGCGCCTCGAAGTGGCGGTGGGGATGCTGCGCTTCGGCGCCTCGGGCGTGCTGGCGCTCAACCCGAAGAGCCAGTACCTGGGCATGGACGGCGGCTTCAACGCCGACGTCGGCGTGCAGTTGGGCCACTTCGGCGTGCGGCTGATGTCGGGCGTGCTCTTCGGCATCGGCACCTACCCCACCGCCGACGCGCAGCAGCTCCAGAGCACCCACAGCACCTCGCTGGTGCCGATCCACCTCAGCTTGCTCTGGGACTACTGAGAGAGTCCGAAAGCATCCGGCAAGCTGCCCGTTGCCCGCCGCAACCTCCCGTGCTACCGAGGTTGCGCTCCTAAAGTCTCACCCGCACCTGCACTTGCTTGCTGCCAGGGAGTCCCGCGTGTCCCAGCCGAGCCTCCGCGCCTACGTCTTCCTCGACTCGCTCCAGCCGCAGCTGGCGGCGCACATCTGCACCACCTGCCGCGGGTACTTCCCGGTGCCGGGCGTCGCGTCGCTCTTCGTCGAGGTCGCGCCGGGCATGGCCATCCACCAGGTCACCGACGTCGCGCTCAAGGGCACCGCGGTCCACCCGGCCACGCTGGTGGTCGAGCGCTCGTTCGGCATGCTCGAGGTGCACCACGAGGACAAAGGCGAGGTCCGCTCGGCCGGCGAGCTGATCTTGAAGCACCTCGGCGCCAAGGAAGACGACCGGGTCAAGCCCAAGGTGGTCTCCAACACCATCATCCGCGGCATCGAGGCGATGCACGCGATGATCATCGACAAGATCCGCTTCGGCTCGATGATCGAGCCCGGCCAGAGCCTCTTCATCATGGAGACCGAGCCCGCCGCCTACGCCGTGCTCGCCGCCAACGAGGCCGAGAAGGCCGCCGATGTGAGGCTGGTCGATGTCACCCCCTACGGCGCCTACGGCCGCCTCTACATGTGCGGCAGCGAGAGCCAGATCGACTCGGCGGCGCAGGCGGCCACCGCGGCGATCGCGGCGGTCTCGGGCTCGGCCAGCCACAAGTAGTCGCCCCAGCAAGCGGTCCGCGTCGCAGGCGGCGCGGACGGAGTTCGAACGATTTTTCACCCGTTTTGCAGCTTGGACACAGCTAGGGCGGCAGCGTCGCAGGGCCGCCCGGGAGAGAACGCGCAATGGCAGACGCACTGGGAATGATCGAGACCAAGGGCTTCGTCGGCATGGTCGAGGCGGCAGACGCGGCCGTCAAGGCGGCCAAGGTCGAGCTCGTCGGCTATGAGAAGATCGGCGGCGGGTACGTCACCGCCATCTTCCGCGGCGACGTCGCGGCGGTGAAGGCGGCCATCGAGGCCGGCGCGCGTGGCGCCGAGCGCGTGGGCCAGCTGGTCTCCGTGCACGTCATCCCCCGGCCGCACGACAACATCGACGCCGCGCTGCCCCTCGGCCGCGGCGAGCCGGCGCACGGCCACAAGAAGTAATACTCTTCACGCGGGCGCATCGCTGCGCCCGCCCGCGGCGCGTGGGGCCGTACGCCTGCCGCGCCGCTCACTTCGCCTGAAGCGAGGGAGCTGACATGCTGCTCGGTCGCGTCGTCGGCACCGTGGTCGCCAGCCGCAAGGAGGAGGAGCTCACCGGGCTCAAGCTCCTCTTGGTGCGCGGCGCGGATGCCCAAGGGAACCCCACCGGAGGCCTGGTCGTCGCCATCGACGCCGTCGGCGCCGGCGTGGGCGAGGTGGTGCTCTACGCGTCGGGCTCTTCGGCGCGGCAGACCCGGGTCACCAAGGACCGCCCGGTGGACGCCACCATCATGGCGATCGTCGACGCGGTCGAGTACGACGGGAAGCAGACGTACACGAAGTAGCCCCGCGCGCGCCCCGCTCCTGCGAGCGGCCGCGCGCGCCTCTGGTTTTCCGATGGTGTTCCGAGGTTCGAGCATGTCGCTGACCCCCGACCAGATGGAGCGGCTCGTCGAGAAGGTGGTCGAGCGCATGCGCGACGCCGAGGCTCGCGGCGACGTCCCCGCCGAGCGCAGTGAGCCAGCGCAGGCCGCAGGCCCCACCTACCTCCGCGCCGGCTCGCCGGGCGCCTACCCCGACGTCGACTCCGCCGTGCAGGCCGCCTCGCGCGCCTTCGCGGTGTGGAAGGAGTCGTCGGTCGAGCTGAAGACGAAGTGCATCGCGGCCATCCGCGTCGCCTGCCTGGCGCGCGTCGAGGAGATCGCCACCAAGGCGGTGGCCGAGACGGGCCTCGGCCGCGTCGCCGACAAGATCCTCAAGAACACGGCCGCCATCAGCAAGACGCCGGGCCTGGAGATCCTCCGCACGGTGGCCTTCAGCGGCGACAACGGGCTGACGCTGCACGAGCGCGCGCCCTTCGGCGTGATCGGCTCGATCACGCCCAGCACCAACCCCAGCGAGACGGTGATCAACAACGCCATCTCGATGATCGCCGGCGGCAACGCGGTGGTCTTCAACGTGCACCCGGGCGCGAAGAACATCTCCCGGCTCGTCATCGGCATCCTCAACGACTGCATCACGGGCAACGGCGGCCCGCCCGACCTCGTCTGCTGCATCGCCGAGCCCACCATCGAGAGCGCGCAGGCCCTGATGAAGCACCCGGGCATCCGCGTGGTGGTGGTCACCGGCGGCGGCGCGGTGGTGAAGCAGGCGATGTCCTCGGGCAAGCGCGCGGTCTGCGCCGGCCCCGGAAACCCGCCCGTGGTGGTCGATGAGACGGCCGACCTGGTGCAGGCCGGCCGCGACGTGGTGCTCGGCGCGTCGATGGACAACAACATCATCTGCATCGTCGAGAAGGAGCTGTTCGTGGTCCGCTCCGTCGCCGACGCGCTCAAGGCGCAGATGCTGCGCAACGGCGCCGTCGAGGTGGACGGCGCGGCGCTCTCGCGGCTGGAGAAGACCGTCGTCACCAGCGACGGCCACGTCAACCGCGACTTCATCGGCAAGGACGCCAGGGTGATCGCCGCCGCCGCCGGGATCCGCGTCGACGGCGACCCACGGCTGCTCCTCGCCGAGGTGGACTCGATGCACCCCTTCGTCCAGCTCGAGATGCTGATGCCCGTCTTCCCGATGGTCCGCGTGCAGGACGTCGACGTGGCCATCCGCGAGGCGGTCAAGGCCGAGCACGGCTTCTTCCACACCGCGGTGATGCACTCGAAGAACCTCGATGCGCTGCACCAGATGGCGCGCGCCGTGAACACCTCGATCTTCATCAAGAACGCGCCCAGCTACGCCGGGCTCGGCGTGGGGGGTGAGGGCTACACGGCCTGGACCATCGCCGGCTCCTCGGGAGACGGGCTCACCACCGCGCTGACCTTCACGCGCGAGCGGCGCTGCACGCTGAAGGATGCGTTCCGCATCGTCTGAGGCCGGGCGGGTCGATAGGTTCCGGTAACTGATTTCAAGAGGAGCGCAGTGAGCGAGGTCCGCACCAGCGCAGTGACCCACCCCGCGCTGGCGCTCGTCGAGGTCGGGTCGATCGCGCGCGGGATGGTCGCGGCCGACGCGGCGGTGAAGCGCGCCCAGGTCGAGCTGCTCGAGTGCGCGCCGGTCTCGCCGGGCAAGTACCTGCTGCTCTTCGCGGGCGAGGTGGCCGAGGTCGAGGAGGCCTTCGGGGCGGCGAAGGCTGCCGCGGGCGACTCGCTGCTCGACACGCTGCTGCTCACGCAAGCCGATGCGCAGCTGCTCCCCGCGCTGCGTGCGGGCGCGGCGGGCCTCGTGGGCGTGTCGAAGCGGCGCGAGGGCGAGAGCGTGGGCGTGCTCGAGCTCCTCACCGTGGCGGCGGCGCTGCGCTCGGCCGATGCGGCGTGCAAGGCGGCCGAGGTGGAGCTGCAGCTCTTGCACCTCGCGCGCGGGATCGGCGGCAAGGCCTGGTTCGTCCTCCGCGGCGCGCTCACGGACGTGGAGGCGGCGATGCTGGCGGGGCAGCAGGTGGCGGGAGATGGGCTGGTGGCGGGGGCGGAGCTGATCGCGGCGCCGTCGCCGGACCTGTCGGGGAAGGCGCTGTAGCTACCCCTCCGCGCTGAAGGCCGCCTCCAGCGTGGCCTTCAGCG